>JAYSPY010000033.1:0-35830 GCA_043721855.1 Pseudorhodobacter sp. | reverse complement strand
CGCGGATGCACGGTGTAAAAGCGGTTTGACAGGTTCTGCACGCCCAAGATTTGCAGCACCGTTACCTTGGCCCCGGCGGCCACGTCGGCGATGGCGGGTTCGTTCAGAAACACATCAACCCCGGCGTTGACGCAGCCAAGGTTTGCCATCGGAAGGCCTAGCCTGCCCTGCAACAAGGCCGGATAGGGATCTGGCACGAATTTGCCAAAGGTTTCGGTGCCACCCAGACAGGCAACATAAGCCCCGGATAAATCACAGCGCGGGCCGCGAAATTGCACCTTGGAGCTGCCGTAGCAGCATACCGAATAGTCAAGCACCGCAGCGCCCTGAAAAGCAAAAGCCATAAGACCCACCCAGATCTGTTTACACCCATTGCCCAGGGTGACGGGATTTCCTTGCCAAAAGGCTAAAGACCAAATTCACGACGAATTTTAGAGAAAGGGATGCCCTTGCGCCCTGCCCCACGCGGCGCTTATGGTTTGCAGCGGTTGCAACGATAGGAGACGCGCGATGGACATTCAGCATGTGGGCGTGGTGGGCGCCGGGCAGATGGGCAGCGGCATTGCACATGTTTTTGCACTGGCGGGTTTTGACATTTTGATGACGGATATTTCAGCTGAGGGTCTTGCAAAGGCTGTGGCGCTGATTGACCGCAATATCGAGCGTCAGGTATCGCGCGGCAAGGTGACGGCTGAGGCGAAGGCCAAGGCACTGAGCCATATCAAAACCACCATGACACTGGCAGATTTGGGGCAGTGTGATCTGATTATCGAGGCCGCCACCGAACGGGAAACCGTGAAGCAGGCGATATTTGAAGACCTTGGGCCGCATCTGAAACCGGGCACGATTTTAACATCGAACACCTCATCTATTTCGATCACAAGGCTGGCCAGCCGCACCGACCGCCCGGAAAAGTTCATGGGATTTCACTTCATGAACCCGGTGCCTGTGATGCAACTGGTCGAATTGATCCGCGGGATTGCGACTGACAAAGACACGTTTGACAGCTGTCTGGCGGTGGTGGCACGGTTGGGCAAGACGGCGTCGAGTTCAGAGGATTTTCCAGCGTTTATTGTGAACCGCATTCTGATGCCGATGATCAACGAAGCAGTTTATACGCTGTATGAAGGGGTGGGATCGGTCAAATCGATCGACGAATCGATGAAGCTTGGGGCCAATCACCCGATGGGGCCGCTGGAACTGGCGGATTTCATTGGGCTGGATACGTGTTTGTCGATCATGAACGTGCTGCATGAAGGGCTGGCGGACACCAAATACCGGCCCTGCCCCTTGCTGACAAAATATGTGGAAGCGGGCTGGCTTGGCCGCAAAACGCAGCGCGGGTTTTACGATTACCGGGGCGAAGTGCCTGTGCCGACGCGATGAAGGGCACATCCGTTTTGATGCGAAGGTAGGATTATGCACTACAGCCTTATCGGCATTTCGACAAGAATCTTGGGCCTCGCCACTGATGCATTGACGCGTGCGAACACGGACGCAGTGTATTTTGATCGTGGAAGGGAGCACCGCCTTTCACTTGCGCCACTGGCGGCTGCTCATGCAGGAGAGCTCTTGCTGAAGGCACTCATTGCCAAAGAGCATCCTCTGTTGCTTTTCAAGAACATCGGGGAAAAAGCAACAAATGACGAAATTGATCTAGAATGGTTGCTGAAGAACGGCCGGACGCACGATTTTTCACGACTACCAAGCATTCTTTGGGCAGCTTCCGGCATAGAGCTACCAGATGTGAATAGCTTTCGGCGGATCGCAGAGCTTCGCAACCAAGTCCAACACTTTCTCGATGTACGCGATGCTGACGTTCAGTTTGAGTGTTTGAAATTCATTTATTCGAATGTCGATCCGATGCTGAAAGAACATTTTGGGCTATGCGCATGTCAATTCCACGAAGACGAGTTTGATGATTATGTGATCGGCAGCCTTCTGTCCCACCGGATCAAGTTTACGGTGCCCGACGACATCAAACTCACCGAAATCGATCCTTTTCTATACTTGCAAGATGCTTCGAAGGAGTACAGGGCTTGGGCATGCAATGCCCTCATACTTGAAGAGCCTGAAATAGAGAGTGACTAAAGCCTACTTCCCCAAATCCAGCGTGTGTTGGCGCAGCCATGCCAGAAAGCCGCGTGGGTTGCCTTCCCAGTCATTCAGGATGTCGGCAGAAAGCGGCTGACCGATAAAGGGGCGTTGCGGCTTGAACAGGGCGCGTTTGATTTCATAAAGCAAAAGGCCCTGGCGCAGCGTGGCAGAGATGCGGTTGGCGATTTGGTAGGTGCGCGAATTGCGACCGGTGAAGTGAATGGGCAGGATGGTGGCACCGGAGCGTTGGATCATTTTATGGGTGAACACGTTCCATTCCGCCTCGATCGCGGGGCCATACCAGCCGGGGGTGGTGGCAACTTTTCCGGCTGGGAACAGGATGATCACACCACCGTTTTTCAAATGCTCCATCGTCAGGTTGCGCATCTGAAGGCCCAGTTCGCGCGAGTTTTCTTCATGCGGGAACGGCACCGGGATCATGAATTCGGCCACTTCCGGAATGCCGGTCAGCAAAGACCGGGTCAGAATGCGGAAATCGGGACGCACGCGGTTGACAAGTTCGGCCATGATCATGCCATCCACCAGACCGTGCGGATGGTTGGCCACCACAACAACCGGGCCGGTTTTGGGAATGCGCGCGATTTCTTCGACCGGGGTGTCGATGCGGATGCCCATGTGACGAATGGCCTTGGGCCAGAAGGGAGAGCCAAACGGCGCGCCGGATTTTTCAAACGACCGGATCAGGACCAACAGCTGCACCTTGGCGGTCAACCATTCGATGGTGCGGATTGCGCCTGATTTGAACGGGTTGCTAAAGGTGCCCGCGTAGGACAGGCGGCGCATGTCATACTTGCGCGCGGCGGACGGTGTGCCAGCAGATGCCGTGGCTACCCGTTTAAGGTTTGGCATGTCGGTCACCAAGTGTCCGCCTTCCTGTAGGATCGCGCTTAGTAATCTTCCCCAAAACGGTTGGCTACCAGCGCATCAAGTGCTGCGGCAAGTGCCGTTTCTTGCGGCCCGCTTGTCTGCACCTCAATAGAGGTTCCGCGCGAGGCTGCCAACATCAAAAGCCCCATGATGCTGTCACCGGCGACGGACAGCCCATCTTTGCGCACTTCTGCGTCGGCATCATGGGCTTCGACCACTTCGACAAACTTGGCAGATGCGCGGGCGTGCAGGCCTTTCTCGTTGATGATGCGCAGGGTGTGAGTGGTCATAGGGGTCAGGCTCCGCCACCAAGATCAATGCTGTTGATATATTTTCGCCCGGCATCAAGGGCAGCCGCGACTGCCTCTGTGACGGGCATCTCGCGCGATTTGGCAAGTTTGATCAGCATCGGCAGGTTGGCGCCGTAAAGAATGCGCCGTCCCTCGCCCGCGCAGGCCATCAGCGACAGGTTCGAGGGCGATCCGCCAAACATGTCCGTGACCATCACCACGCCGTGCCCTTGATCAACAGAATCGGCGGCAGTGCATATTTCGGCCTGTTTGCTGGCACGGTTACAGTCATCTTCGATGGCGATGGCCAGCATGCCATGCTGCTTTCCGACAACATGTTCGACTGCGGAAAGATATTCCCGCGCCAAACCCCCATGTGCGACAATCACGATACCGATCACGCCTGCCATACCTTCGATGCGTCCGGCAGCGCCGAGCCTGCCTTGCGTTCCAATTCCCGGTGCCGTTTTGACACTGGCCAGCCCGCTTTCGCAAGGTCTTTGGCCAATAATTCCGCAACAGCGACGGATCTGTGTTGCCCGCCGGTGCAGCCAAAGCCAATCGTCAGATGCGCTTTGCCCTCATCGCGGTGGGCGGGCAGCAGCATCGTGATCAGATCCAGCAGTTTTTCGTAGAATGGGACGTAGCGTGGGTCTTGGGCGATATGGGCCTGCACAGCATCGTCACGGCCATCAAGCATGCGTAACGACGCGTCCCAATGCGGGTTCCGCAAGAACCGGCAATCAAAGATCATATCCACACCGCGCGGAACACCTCGTTTGTAGCTGAACGATTGGACAGATACCGCCAATGCTGCGGCATGGCTGTGATCAAACCACTGCGTGATCTCCGCCTTCAGATCATGCGGCGACATATCTGTCGTTTCAATCAGGTGGTCAGCGCGCGCGCGGATAGGCACCAACAAATCAATTTCGCGCGCGATGCCCATATCTGGTGCTTCAGAAGGGGCAAGGGGGTGACGCCTGCGAGTTTCGGAAAAGCGGCGGATCAGATCACCGGCTGCGCAATCCAGATACAGCACCTCAAGTGCGACGCCGGGATCACGGGTCAGGGTATCTATCAGCTCTATCAACGTGGTGGTGTTGAAATCGCGGTTGCGCACATCCAGCACCAAAGCGATGCGGCGGCCAATTGGTGGGCCGTCCAGCAGACGTGGCACCAGGCTGAGGGGAAGGTTATCTATCACCTCGAAACCCAGATCTTCCATCGCATGTATGGCCGTCGATTTGCCAGCACCAGATGGGCCGGTGACCAGAACGATTTGATGTTCTGGCACCAGTTGGTGGTCTGCATTCTGCTGTGGCGTTGTCATTGCCTTGATTGCTTTCACGCGGATCGCCCGCCTTTCATATAGGCCATCAGGGCGGATGGGAAATGGGGTGCTTGTTGGCCAAGAACAAGGGTGCAAATTACCCCGCACAGGGTTGTGTTGCGATGCGGCGGCATTCGGTCAGTTTCAGTCAGGCCCAGATCGACCACAAGCGCAATTTTGGCTGACGCCAGCGTTTGCGCGCGGATCAGGCCAAGGCCTCGCGCTTCGATCACGCCGCGAATTGTGGCGGGGCATTTGGCAACCAAGGTGCCCGCCTTGTTTGTAAGCACCGTGCGATCATCAGACACCAGTCTGGCACCCAGCCCCATAAGCGCCAGCGCCAAGGTGGATTTGCCAGACCCAGAAGGTCCGATTATCAAAAGCCCACGCTTGGCGATGGCCACGCAAGTGGCATGTACGATATCCGCTGGCACCACCGGGGGTGGCATCAGATCGGCAGACCGACCACAAAGCGCGCGCCAAGCGGTTCTGATGTGATGTCGGCATTGGTCGGGCGAATATTTTCAGCCCAGATCACGCCGCCGTGCGCTTCGACGATTTGTTTGGAAATCGCCAAGCCAAGGCCGGAATGGTTACCGAACTGGCCTTCAGGGCGTTCGGAATAAAACCGTTTGAAAACCTTGGTCAGCGCCTGTTCCGGGATACCGGGGCCGGTGTCTTCGATCACCACCAGCACGCGGTTTTCCCGCCGGCGCGCCCAGACACGGACCGCATCGCCGCTTTCGCAAAAGGATACCGCATTGGTGATCAGGTTCACGAACACTTGGGCCAAGCGCGCCTCCAGACCGCGAATATTGATCGGATCATTGGGCAGGTCGATGATAAAATCCACACCTTTTTCGCCCGCCTGTTTGCCCAGATATTCGCTGAGGTTTGTCAGCGTTTTCATCAGACTGAATTCTTCTTCTTCTTCCTTGACCAGTTCACTATCAAGCCGGGAGGCGTTGGAAATATCGCTGACCAGCCGGTCAAGGCGGCGCACGTCGTGTTCGATGACATCCAGCAATTTGTCACGTTGATCTTCGCGCTTGGCGACCCGCATTGTGCCGACGGCAGACCGCAGGCTGGCCAGCGGGTTCTTGATCTCATGTGCTACGTCGGCTGCGAATTGTTCATTGGCATCAATGCGGTCGTAAAGCGCCGCTACCATGCCGCGCATGGCGACGGATAGCCTGCCAATTTCATCAGGGCGTGCGGCCAGATCCGGGATGCGCACACGGCCAGGTGCCATTTTGCGCGCGTCGCGGTCACGGCCCAATTCGGCGGCAGCGGCAAGATCAGACAACGGGTTGGCGATGGTAGAGGCCAGAACCAGGCTAAGGCCGATAGACACCAGCAAGGCAATCACAAACATCTGCAAAACCTGTTCGCGCTCGTAGCGCACAAGGCCGTCAATCTCGCCCTCGGGCGAAGTCAGCGCGATAACACCCAACACCTCACCGCCGCGCAGGATAGGCGTTGCCACCGAGAACACCGCACCGCCGTCTGACCCGCGCCCGGTTTTTATGGCAGTATCGCCTGCACGGGCCTGGTCAAACAGGCCGCGCGCCATCGCCTCGACGTTGATCTTTTGGCCGGGGGTGCTGCGGGATGACAAAACGCCAGATACGGTTTGCCACACGGCATTCAAGAAGTCCGTCATTATGGTAGATTTGCCCAGGCGGCCAGACATGGTGACCGACTTAACATCGCCGATAGCGGTGGCCATAATGGTGCCGGTATTGTCGAAAACATAAACCTCGACGCCTTCGGTAAGATCAATGCCGTCAAGGGTTTGGCGCAGTGCCGCACCATTGCCAGCGCCAAGATTGATGGCACCGTTGGCAGGCATTCGCGCCTCGAACACATCGGCCACGAGGCGCGCCTCGGACACAAGGCCATCTTCGCGCTGCAGCACAAGACTATCGCGGAACGGATTCAGAAACAGCACGCCCGCCAGCAAAATGACCAAGGCCATCATGTTGAAAATGATGATCTTGCGCGCCAGGGGCGAGCGGTTCAGCGAAAAAATACCTTTTCGGCTGCGGGCAGACCGCAACCCCATATCTGCAACGGCATCGGGTGAAATCCAATCTTCACCCAGAAGCACGTCGCCGGTCTTTTTTCGCCGGACATCATCCATGGCAACACGCGGAGCTGCAGTCATAGTTCACCAAATAGCCAAGCCTGCAGTCACACCTAGCAGTTACTCTTCGTTGTAACGATAGCCGATTCCGTACAGGGTTTCGATAGCTGTGAAATTATCATCAACCATCCGCATTTTCTTGCGCAGCCGCTTGATATGGCTGTCGATCGTGCGGTCGTCAACATAGACCTGATCGTCGTAAGCCACGTCCATCAACTGATCGCGGCTTTTCACAAAGCCCGGCCGTTGCGCCAGCGCTTGCAACAGCAGAAATTCGGTCACTGTCAGCGACACTTCCATGCTTTTCCATGTCACCGAATGGCGCAGCGGGTCCATCGACAAGGCACCGCGTTCCATGATCTTGGTTTCTTCGGTCACTGCCACTTCGCCACTGGCAATCGCTTCCTGGCGGCGCAGCAGGGTGCGGATACGCTCTACCAGAAGCCGCTGCGAAAACGGCTTTTTGACGTAATCATCGGCCCCCATCCGCAGGCCCAGCACTTCGTCGATCTCATCATCTTTCGATGTCAGAAAGATCACTGGCATCGAGGTTTTCTGGCGCAGGCGCTGCAATAGATCCATGCCGTCCATCCGGGGCATCTTGATATCCAGCACAGCCATATCAGGCAAACGGCGGTTGAAGGCATCGAGGGCAGATTGGCCATCGTTATAGGTTTCGACTTCGAAACCTTCTGCTTCCAACGTCATGGCAACTGACGTCAGAATATTGCGGTCGTCGTCCACAAGGGCGATCCGTGACATGCGCTGTTATCCTTCATGCTCGTTTTTTATGGTCTGCTTTTTCGCCGGATAATTAAAGAACGGCACAATAGAATCAACCCATTACTGCGAATCACCCCGCGATTGTTCCCAATAAGCAGACAATACTGTCGAATATTTGACTAAATTGCCGCAGTTTCGCCATGGTTGCGCCTCGCTTGCAGGCACCCGAAGCCGCGTTCGCCGTTTGGTTGCGCTAACGTCTGTATGGTTGCGCTAACGCTGTGGATCGGTGCTAGGGCCACGGGAATTCATCATGTTATAGCCATGTTAGGGGGTCATCGCGTGATCGCCGCTGGCATCCATTGGCCCGGATGGCGTGTTTAACCCGTTTCAATAGCCGCCCGTTACGGCGCAAGGAGCTTGCAGAATGACCAAAGATCGCGTGAACCCACATCATACATTGGACCATCAAGGGATCAGCGGGCTGGGGCATGTCTGTTACAATTATTGCGAGCCTGCGCTGATCCAAGCCGCCCTTGTGCGCGGCGAAGGCCAACTTGGCCGCGGTGGGGCGTTTTTGGTATCGACGGGCAGTCATACGGGCCGTTCGCCCAAGGACAAGCACATCGTGCGGTCGGCCCTGACGGAAAACAGCATTTGGTGGGATGCCAATGCGGCGATGACCCCGGCCGGGTTTGACCTGCTACACGCCGATATACTGGCACATCTGCAAGGTGGCACGGCATTTGTGCAGGATTTGTATGCGGGTGCTGACCCGGCGCATCGGTTGGATGTGCGGGTGGTGACCGAACTGGCCTGGCACGCGCTGTTCATCCGGCATTTGCTGCGCAGGCCGGAACGGGCGGAATTAGATGATTTTGTGCCCGACTGGACCATCATCAACTGCCCGTCGTTCAAGGCTGATCCTGCGCGCCATGGTTGCCGCAGCCAGACCGTGATTGCGTTCAACTTCGACAAAAAGCTGATCCTGATCGCGAATACGGCCTATGCTGGCGAGAATAAGAAATCGGTGTTCACGCTGTTGAACTACCTGTTGCCAGACCGTGGTGTGATGCCGATGCATTGCGCCGCCAACCACGCAATTGGCAATCCGGTCGATACGGCCGTGTTCTTTGGCCTGTCTGGCACCGGCAAAACCACGCTGTCGGCGGACCCGTCGCGCACCCTGATTGGCGATGATGAACATGGCTGGTCGGACCGGGGCAGTTTCAACTTTGAAGGTGGGTGTTACGCCAAGACCATCAATCTGAACCCGGAAGCCGAGCCGGAAATTTACCGCACGACGCATACTTTTGCGACGGTGGTGGAAAACATGGTGTTCGATCCCGAAACGCTGGAACTGGATTTCGAGGATGACAGTCTGACGGCGAACACCCGCTGCGCCTATCCGCTGGACTATATCTCCAACGCGTCGGCCACCGGGCTGGGTGGGCATCCAAAGAACATCGTGATGCTGACATGCGATGCCTTTGGCGTGTTGCCACCGATTGCCCGGCTGACGCCGGCGCAGGCGATGTATCATTTCCTGTCGGGGTTCACGTCGAAAGTGGCGGGCACCGAACAAGGCGTGACAGAACCGCAACCGACATTTTCCACCTGCTTTGGTGCGCCCTTCATGCCACGCAGGCCGGAAGTGTATGGCAAGTTGTTGCAGGCCAAGATCGCGAAACATGGGGCAACCTGCTGGCTGGTGAATACCGGCTGGACCGGGGGGGCCTATGGCACGGGGCGGCGGATGCCGATCAAGGCGACACGGGCCTTGCTTACGGCGGCGCTGGATGGATCGCTTGCCGGCGGTGCGTTCCGGCGGGATCCGAATTTCGGGTTTGAAGTGCCGGTTTCTGCGCCGGGCGTGGATGCGGCTTTGCTGAACCCGCGTATGACATGGGCGGATGGGGCTGCCTATGACGTGCAGGCGGCCAAGCTGGTGGGCATGTTTGCCGATAACTTTGGCCAGTATGTGCCGTTCATTGGTGATGATGTGAAAGCGGCGGCGATTGGATAATGCGCAAGGCGGGCGGAAGCCTGCCCCTGTCGCTGAATTGAGTATTTAAGCGAAAAGGAAGCCGCGCCGCCTGCGACATTTTCGGTCGCAGGGCGCGCTATAAGTGTATTTTTGTTGCGTATTGAAATTTATGGCCGTAACTGGTTTGCAGTTGCAGCATTGGAGAGTCGCATGGCCCATGATGGACAAAGCATTTCAGTATCGCCCGTTTTGACAGGCTTGGTTGGGCTGACTGAAGCGGCTTTGCCAGAGGTTGAGGCGCTGTTTTCCAAGGCGCGCGAAGAATTGCGGGGCCGCGTGACGGTCGCAGGCAAGGTATCGAGCGCGGCGCTGGAAGAGCATCAGTTCGCGGCCCACACGCTGGCGTGGCTTGCGACCTATACCGAAAGCCTGCGCCAGCTTCAGGCTTGGGCTACCCGGTTGCAAAGCGACGGCAAGTTTGGCGCGATGGAGGCGTTCATCCTGCAAATCGGCTTTGGCGAATATCTGGCGCAGATTTATGGCGGCATTTCGATGAGCCAGAATGAGGTGGCGCGACTGGGGGATGTCTGGGTCGCAGGCACGCCGGGGGATGCCGCCGCGCGCCTGATGGCAGAGGGAAATACGTCTGATGCCCGCATGGCGCTGATTGCGTTGATGCAGGACAACCACGGGCGCGCGACCTTTGGCGCGACGGGTCTTGATGATGAATTGGAAATGATCCGCGATCAGTTTCGCCGGTTTGCGGATGAGCAGGTAACGCCGCATGCCCACGGTTGGCACATGCGCGATGAATTGATCCCGATGGAAATTATCGAGGCTTTGGCCGAGATGGGCGTGTTCGGGCTGACGATACCGGAGGAATTTGGCGGGCTCGGTCTGTCTAAGGCATCCATGGTGGTGGTGTCGGAAGAACTGTCGCGCGGCTATATCGGGGTGGGGTCGCTGGCGACAAGGTCCGAAATCGCGGCGGAGTTGATCTTGTGCGGCGGCACGGCGGATCAGAAGGCGCAGTGGTTGCCGAAGCTGGCGAGCGCAGAGATTTTGCCGACAGCAGTGTTCACCGAGCCGAATACGGGATCGGACCTTGGATCATTGCGCACGCGGGCTGTAAAGGTGGGCGAGGATTGGCACGTGACCGGCAACAAGACATGGATTACCCATGCCGCGCGCGCCCATGTGATGACGCTGCTGGCGCGCACCGATCCGGCCAGCACCGATTATAAGGGCCTGTCGATGTTTCTGGCGGAAAAGACGCCGGGCACCGATGCAGAGCCGTTCCCGACGCCGGGTATGACGGGCGGCGAGATCGAGGTACTGGGCTACCGCGGCATGAAGGAATATGAGCTGGCCTTTGATGGCTTTGCGGTGAAGGGCGAGAACCTGCTTGGTGGCGTGGAAGGCCAGGGCTTCAAGCAATTGATGCAGACGTTCGAATCAGCCCGCATTCAGACTGCGGCGCGCGCTGTGGGGGTTGCGCAGAACGCGCTGGAGGTCGGCATGGCCTATGCCACCGACCGCAAGCAGTTTGGCCGCGCACTGATCGCATTTCCGCGTGTGGCGGGCAAACTGGCGATGATGGCGGTGGAGATCATGATCGCGCGGCAACTGACTTATTTTAGTGCATGGCAAAAGGATCACGACAAGCGCTGTGATCTGGAGGCGGGCATGGCCAAACTGCTGGGCGCACGGGTGGCGTGGTCAGCGGCGGATAATGCGTTGCAGATACACGGTGGCAATGGCTTTGCGCTGGAATATCAGATTTCGCGCATTCTGTGTGACGCGCGAATTTTGAACATTTTTGAAGGGGCGGCCGAAATTCAGGCGCAGGTGATTGCGCGGCGGTTGTTGGACTAGCGCTGGCAGCCTCATTTCCGGCGGCAAAACAGAGGCCCGGATTCGCCTGAACCGCTTGGCCCTATTTTGCGGGTTGCCCGCCATGTGACGGACGTTTGGCGCCAAGTCGGTTATGCAACTGCCCGGCGATTGTCCATCCCAGTGCCATGCCGACGCCACTTGCGGCAAAAATGCCTGCCAGTGGGGCCACCAGCAACACAATATAGGCCACCCCCGGCGTGATGATGCCCGACACATCGCGAAAGCTGGAATAGACGGCGGCCATTTCGGTGCGCTCTGATGGTTTGACCGCCATCATGAAGGGCAGGCCACCAACAACATCCAGAAGCACCAACCCAAGTGCCCCCGCCATCAGGCAAGCCACAACCAGCCAAGGCCAATGCGATAGCAACGTGGCGGCAATAAACAACATGGCACAATGCGCGTAAGCCGCGCGCAAGGACAGTCGGACGGTATAACGGCGCACCTGCCGCAGCATCAACGGCGAGGTGAACAAAAACGCGTTTGAAATCGACAGGGCAATACCACCGACCTTGTCGCCCAAGCCCGCCTCGATGCAAAAGATTGGCAAATAGACAACATAGACCCACCAGCCACAAGACCGGATAACGGCAAAGAGCCACCCTGCAATCAGGCGCGGCTGTGCGAAAAACCGCCCCAAATACGCCAGCGGGTTTAGCGCGGGGCCTTTGGCACGGGTAATCTGCTTGCCATTGCCAAGCCGCAAAATCCAGAAGGTGATGATCAGGCAAAAGGTAAGGACAGTTGCCACGATAAACGGCAAAGGCTCCCACAGGCTGCGCAGCCAGACGCCCAAGACCGGGCCAATCGCCCATGGCGCGCCCGCATAGACCATAATCATGCTTTGACTGCGGCCCAAATCGGCGCGCTGCACATAATCCAGCACATAGGCGTTGAAACACACAAACGTGGTAGCGGTGGCCATGGCGGTGCAAATCAGCGCAAGCGGCATCGCCACCGGGCCACCAAAGATAGCAAGCACCATCGCCACCAGATACAGCCCGCCGCCCGCCGAATACATCCAGCGGCGCGGCAAATGACGCGTGGCCCAAGGCACCATCAGGCCCCAGATCAGCGATACGATCCCCGCGATGAAGTAGGTGCGCGACACGGCCCCGGCATTCCCCAGGGCATCATAGGCGGCAAGCGGCATGACCGAAATAAGCATGCCACGCACCGATGCCTCCAGCCCCGCCAACAGTGCGAAATTCTCAAGCCGGGGCGTTGCGGAATGTTGCAAGAAAAGGGGGAGATATCTGGTGGCCATGACCGTGTCCTATGTCAGACATATCGCCGCAGGGGCAAGGTGTCGTCTGGCATGGTGGCGACAGGGTCGCGTCGTTTGTAACATGTCAGGCGAAATTCGGCTTGTTTATGGGCTGCGTGACAAAAGCCCGACCAAGCGCGCGCGCGCCTCGGGCAAGGGTCGGCCGTTTAACATCTGAGTCAATTCACGCGCAAGGAAATGCCCGGTCAAGGCCAGGCCCTGCGCAATTTCCACATCATCCGCCGCCCCCTGCCCGAGCAGAGCCACAGGCAAAGGCAATAGCCGTGTGGCCCATTCACCCGCCGCAGCCCGGCTGACAGCACGTCCGGTCTTGGGGCTGACATAGGCCAGATCTTCCCGGCTGCCGGTCACTGCGCAAGACGTCAGATCAAGGCCGAAACCCAGCTCTTCGAGCAGCTGCATTTCCCAACGCAAATACTGCAACGGCCAGTCGGGCGCGGTCTGCAGCGCATCCAGCA
This sequence comes from Pseudorhodobacter sp., assembly GCA_043721855.1. Classification (GTDB taxonomy): domain Bacteria; phylum Pseudomonadota; class Alphaproteobacteria; order Rhodobacterales; family Rhodobacteraceae; genus JACMNW01. The sequence goes on along the minus strand of JAYSPY010000033.1, from coordinate 22,724 downwards.
GCTGAATGCTGGAAACCCAAAGCCCCGGATGCGGTTCGCGTTCGCCAAGCGCCACCTGAAGCAGGGCGCAGATCGCCGACAGACCGCCCAGCGCCAATCTATCGCCCAGCACGCCTGTGCGACTGCGCAGCGGCTCTACCACGAACGCGCCGATCTGGCCATCAAGCCGCGCACGCCACGTAACCGCAAGCTGCGCGCCAGGTTGCAAAATGGGTGACAGGCGGCGCGACGTACCCCCGCGCACCACGCCCGCATGTCGCCCGTGCTGGGCGGTAAACACTTCGATGATCGCGGCACTTTCGCCGTGCGGGCGCACAGCCAAAAGCACGCCCTCGTCACGCCATTCCATTAGATAAGTATTCACCCAAGTGGCCACTATGCAAGGGCAGCAATGGATGGGGCTTGCCGGATGAAGTCATCTTCGGCATCCTATACTAAAGAGATAAGGAAACGGATCATTATGCGCATCGGTGCGGCGTTTATTGCGATTATCGCAGCAATTTCGCTTTATTTGCAGTGGGTCGTCAGCGCTGGTTTGATGCCGGGGGCGTCGCCGTCGGCTGTTATCTGGCGCATGGCAAGCTATTTCACAGTGTTGTCCAATTTCGTGGCGGTTTTGATTATGGTCAGTGCCGCCTATTTTGGTAAAATCCGGGCGCGCCGTGCGGGATTTATAACGGTTGCGATGGCAGTAGTGGGCGCAGGCTATCACTTGCTGCTGTCCGGGATATGGCAACCGAAAGGTCCGGCGTGGTGGGCAGATCAGGGCCTGCATACAGCTGTTCCGGTGCTGACCATCCTATGGTGGGCCGTCTATGCGCCAAAGGCCGGGTTGCGTTGGACCCATGCTTTCAGCTGGCTGATATGGCCTGTCGTCTATGCCGACTATGCCTTGGTGCGCGGTCTGGCAAGCGGGTTTTACCCCTACCCGTTTTTCGATGTGGCCATTTTGGGGATCATGCAGGTGGCGCTGAATATCGCGGCGTTGGCGGTGGTTTTTACGGCATTGTCCTTGGGATTGATCGCCGTAGCGCGGCTTATTCGCTAAGACCCGGTTCATTCAGCAGGCTTCGCCCGTGCCTGTCTTCCACCTCGACCACCCATAGATCAGGATCGAATTTGCGCTGGCGGGTGATGGATGCATCCACGTCATGCTCATTGCCCGCGCTTAATACACCCCAAACGCGGGCGTCAGACATCAAATCGAACGACCGCTGATAGGCCATTGCTTGACCGTCAAGTGTTGACACCTTGACCAGAACCGCCCCCGCCGTCGCATCGCCTTTGGCAGTCACAAACGCCGGTATCCCAGCCTGTTCCAACCGCATGAGATAGGCCCGCACCCAAAAGTCAGAGGTCAGGCGCGGGGTCACTCGCGCGCCTCTTGCAACTTCTTTTTCGTAAAAATACTCGCGCCGCAGGCATCACCATCGCAACCCACGCGCGCAATGGGCTTAGTTGCCATCCTTGAAATCCAGACCCATCTCTGAATACCGCTCTGGTTCTTCCAGCCAGTTTGGCCGCACTTTGACCTGCAAGAACAGATGCACCGGATGTTCCAGAAACGCCACCAGCTCCAGCCGCGCGGCCAGACCAATGGCCTTTATCGTCTCGCCCTTGTTGCCCAGAACGATGCCTTTATGGCCATCACGGGCCACATAAATGATCTGGTCAATCCGGGTTGAGCCATCGGGAAAATCTTCCCATTTTTCCGTCTCTACCGTCAGCTGATAGGGCAGTTCTTCATGCAGGCGCAGGGTCAGCTTTTCGCGCGTGATTTCCGATGCGATATTTCGCATTGGCAAATCGGCGATTTGGTCTTCGGGGTAGAACCACGGGCCCGTGGGCAGTAGCCCGCCCAGCCAAGCGCGTAGTTTGTCAACGCCGTACCCTTTTTCCGCAGAAATCATGAAGGTTTCCACAAAGGGAAACGCTTCATTCATCTTTTGTGCCAGCGCCAGCAACACTTCGGCCTGCACCCGGTCGATCTTGTTGATGGCAAGCGCCACAGGTTGGCCCTGCGGGATCTGGTCGCGCATCCGGTCGATGATCGCCGTCACACCGCTGGTCATGCCGCGGTGCGCCTCGATCAGCAACACGATGATATCGGCATCTGCCGCCCCGCCCCAGGCGGCCTTGACCATGGCGCGGTCTAACCTGCGGCGCGGACGAAACAGACCGGGCGTATCAACAAACACAATCTGCGCGTCGCCTTCCATCGCGATACCCCGGATGCGCGACCGGGTGGTCTGCACCTTGTGGGTCACGATGCTGACCTTCGCGCCTACCATCTTGTTCAACAGCGTTGATTTGCCCGCGTTCGGCTCGCCGATCAGGGCGACAAACCCGGCGCGGGTATTATTTCCGGTCGGCAGTAATGTATCATCGGTCATAGTTTGCCTCCATTAGGGGCTTCAAGACGCGCCAGCAAGATGCGGGCTGCGGCCTGTTCGGCCTGGCGTTTGCTGCCAGCTTTGGCGATTTCGGTGTTGCCGTCTTCGGTGCGCACTTCGACGGTGAAAATCGGCTGATGGTCCGGCCCCTCGCGGGATTGCTCGGTATAGGCCGGGGGGGCAAGCCCGCGCGCTTGGGCCCATTCTTGCAGGCTGGTTTTGGCATCGCGGGCATCGGTTTCCACCGCACCGATGCGGCCATCCCACAGCCGCAGGATCAGCGCGCGGGCCGCGTCAAAGCCTGCGTCAAGGTAGACGGCGGCAATCATCGCCTCTAATGCGTCGCCAAGCAGCGTCTCTTTGCGCCGCCCGCCTGACATCATTTCAGACCGCCCCAGTTTCAGCACCTCGCCCAGACCAATATCGCGGGCGACATCGGCGCAGGTTTCCTTGCGCACAAGGGCGTTAAATCGTGGCGCAAGCTGGCCCTCGGTGGCGGATGGATCGGCGGCAAGCAATGCCTCGGACATCACCAGACCCAGCACACGGTCGCCCAAGAATTCCAACCGCTGATTATCAGGCCGGGTTTGCGAAGAAATCGACGCATGCGTCACCGCGCGCAGCAGCAATTCAGGCGTGCGGAATTGGTATCCAAGCCGGCCCAGAAAAGCCAAAAGATCGGCTGACAGCTTCACTCCACCGCCTTGAAATAGCGGTCTGATCGCCAAGTCCAAAATGCCAGCATGGACCGACCGGCAGCCGAGAACATGATGCGGTCGGCGCGGCCGATCAGGTATTCGGCGGGCACGAAGCCCACACCACCGGCGGCTTGACTAAAGCGGCTATCCTGGCTGTTATCGCGGTTGTCGCCCATGAAGAAATAGTTGCCTTCCGGCACGGTGAACACATCGGTATTGTCGGCATAGCCATTGGTATCAATGTTCAGCACATGGTGGGTGCGACCACCCGGCAGAGTTTCAATGGCGCGCGATTTCTGGCAAGTACCGCCTTCGCCGACGGGGCCGTTTTCGCAACGCGGCTGGTTGCCCATGGGGCCCTGCTTTTCAAACACTTCTGCGAACACCCCATCGGGCACTTGTTTTGCTTCTTCGCCGTTCAGAAACAGCACACCATTTTTCACCTGCACGGTATCACCCGGCAAGCCAATCAGGCGTTTGATGAAATCCGACCCGTTGACCGGATGCCGGAACACCACCACGTCGCCGCGGACCGGATCAGACCCCAGGATGCGGCCCGAAAAGGGGCATATCGAAAAGGGGCAGGAATATTTGGAATAGCCGTAGGCCATTTTGTTGACAAACAGAAAATCGCCGATCAGCAGCGTGTCTTTCATGGATTCTGACGGGATCCAGAACGGTTGGAAAAACAGCGTGCGGAATACGCCCGCAATCAGCAAAGCGTAGACGACGGTCTTGATCGTCTCGACGATGCCACCATCGGGTTTTGTTCTGCTGGCCATTGGGTTCGCTTTCGATAAGGTCGGCGCGCTACATGCGCGTGAGGGCGTGTAGAGTCAAGTTACCAAAGGCAAAGGCCGCGCTTCGATCACCACAAAGGCCTGCGCCCAAGGGTGATCATCGGTCAGGGTGACGTGGATGATTGCAGCATGGCCTTCAGGCGTCATGGATTTCAACCGCTCTGCCGCCCAGCCGGTAACATGCATGATGGGTTGGCCGGATCGAAGATTGGTAACCGCCATATCTTTCCACGAAATGCCCATGCGCAGGCCAGTTCCCAGCGCCTTTGAACACGCCTCTTTCGCGGCCCAGCGTTTGGCATAGGTGCCTGCCTCATCGCGGCGGCCTTCGGCTTTTGCCTGTTCGCGCACAGTGAAGACGCGGTTGCGGAAACGGTCACCGAAACGGGCCAGCGTGCCCTCGATCCGTTCGATATTGCACAGGTCCGTGCCGATGCCGAGGATCATTGCTGCGTGGTCCATTTCTTCATTCAAGTCGGGACTTTACGTTCTGTAGTGCAACATACCTGCGCACGACAACGGTGAAATGTGGGCGATTCTGACCGTCACGGTTAAGTGCCGATGCTTGCCCGTCGGTCATGCGAGGGTAGAACGGGCATTGTCCATCAGGCGACGCATTTCTTCGATAGCGGGACCGAGCCCTCTGAAAACAGCCTCGCCTATCAGGAAATGGCCGATGTTCAGTTCCATCACCTCTGGAAAGGCTGCCACGGGCGCGACGTTATCATAGCTCAGGCCGTGGCCAACATGCACTTCCAGCCCCAGCGCATGCGCGTGGCTGGACGCGCGCCGCAGGGCAGCAAGTTCAATATCAGCGGCAGCGAAATCCCCATCAGCGTGCAGATCGCAGTAATGGCCCGCGTGAAGTTCGATGACCGCGGCACCGATGCGGGCAGATGCCTCGATTTGGCGTGGATCATGGCCGATGAACAGGGATACCCGACAACCCGCTTCGCGCAGGGGGGCGATAAAATCCGCCAGGCGGTTGTCATCGCCCACCACGTCAAGGCCGCCCTCAGTGGTGCGTTCCTGGCGCTTTTCCGGCACAAGGCACACAGCATGGGGTTTGTGACGCAGGGCTATGGCCAGCATTTCCGCCGTGGCCGCCATCTCAAAGTTCAGCGGCACCGTAAGGCCTGCCATCAGCGCCTCTATATCCGCGTCCCTTATATGACGGCGGTCTTCCCGCAGATGCGCCGTAATGCCTTCAGCCCCCGCCGCTTCAGCCAACAGCGCGGCGCGCAACGGGTCTGGCGTAGCCCCGCCACGCGCATTGCGCACGGTTGCGACGTGATCGATGTTCACGCCAAGCCGCAATCGCCCCAGATATGCCGCAGATGTCATCAAATGCCCCTTTTTCATCTTCAGCTCGTTACGGCGCGCGCGGGTCTTCGTCATCTGCGCCGTCCCGATCACTTTTTGGTTTTAGGCGCAAGGCAGCCTCCATCAATGCGGCTTTTAGACGCCCTCTTTTTTCGGACTGTTCAATTGATCGGGCTGCCCGCGACTTTTGGTAGGCTTCGACCAAAGGAATGGTGAGATAATAAAACACCAGACTTAGCAGAATGCCGGGGCCAAGCGCGCCAATAAAATACGGCAAATAGATCTGCTTCCAAAACTGCAAAAGTCCGTCCCAATGTGCCACATCATGGGTGAAGATTGCTTTGAAATTGCGCCAGATGTCGCTGCCAGCGCTGGCAAAGGCAGCCCCTATTCCCTCGGACGACAGGGGCGTATCACCGCCCAGCATCCAGTGGCCCAACGAGATTGCCCCGACGGCAAAAAACGGGGTGGTGACCGGATTTGAATTGAAGGTGCCCAGCAAGGCCGCCAACACATTGCCCCGGATCAGGCGCGCCGCACCCCAAGCCCCCAGAAACTGCATGCCCGGAAGCGGCAAAAAGCCAATCAAACTGCCCGCAAATACGCCACGCGCGATGCGGTGTGGGCTGTCGGGCAACCTGCGCATGCGGTGCATGACATAGCGTATGGCGCGGCCGAACCCACCCTTAGGATAGATCATTTCACGCAGCCAACCAAACACTGACCTATTGTCGCGCCGCTTGAACACCACCTTGCGGCCACTCCCTTTAACCGCCCCTAGGGGCGCTTGCTTAAATCACGATGGCGCGCGATTTGCGCCACGTCTGTCTCTGCCTCCAGCGCTGTCATCACCATATGCAGATGTTCCACATCGCGCAGGTCAACATCAACCAGAAGCCGGTAAAAATCAGGTTTGCGATCCGTGAACCGCAGATCAGAGATATTGGCCTTCTGCTCGCCAATCAAGGTGCAGATGCGTCCAAGCACCCCGGCATCATTAGATATTGCAATCTCTAAACAAACTGTATGCACAGCTGCGTGACGGCCCGAATGCCATTGCAAATCGATCCAGCGCGCGGGCTGTTCTTCAAACTCTTCCAAAGCGGGGCAATCAATGGCGTGAATAACCACGCCTTGCCCACGGTAGGTGATGCCGACAATGCGTTCCCCCGGCACTGGCTGGCAGCAGTTAGCGCGGCGGAAATTTTCATCGGCAGGCAGGCCGACAACCGGGCGGCGTGCATCCACCTCATCGGCCTTGGCAAGGCTGAGTTCGGGATAAAGCGTCTCAACCACCCGGCGGGCGGTCAATTCGGCACTGCCAAGGCGCGCGAGCAAATCCATTTCGTCCGCGAGCCCCAGCATCTTTGCGGCTGTCCGCAACGCTTTGTCAGACGCCTTTTTGCCAATGTGATCAAAGGCAGCACGGGCAAGTTCCTGACCCAGCTTCACAAACCGGCCCCGGTCTTCTTCGCGCAGGGATTTGCGGATGGCGGCTTTGGCGCGGCCCGTGGTGACGATGTCGATCCAGGACGATTGCGGCAGCTGACCTTCGGCGGTGATGATTTCAACCGACTGGCCGTTTTTCAGCCGTGTCCAAAGCGGCACGCGGATGCCGTCAATCTTGGCCGACACACAAGAATTGCCGATGCGGGTATGGATGGAATAGGCGTAATCCAGCGGGGTTGCCCCGCGCGGCAGTTGGATCACATCGCCCTTGGGGGTAAAGCAGAACACCTGATCGGAATACATTTCCATTTTCACGTGTTCCAGAAATTCGTCGTGATCGCCTTCTTCGAACCGTTCGGTCAGGGTGGCGATCCACTTTGCGGGGTCCACCGCAAACGGGTTTTGCGCGCGCACACCTTCGCGGTATGACCAATGCGCGGCAACGCCTGCTTCGGCCACCTCGTGCATCTGGCGCGTTCTGATCTGCACCTCTACCCGCTTGCCATCGCGGCCCGACACCGTGGTATGGATGGACCGGTAGCCGTTATTCTTGGGCTGGCTGATGTAATCCTTGAACCGCCCCGGCACCGCACGCCAGCGTTGGTGGATGACACCGATGATGCGGTAACAATCCGCTTCAGACGCCGCGATAATGCGAAAGCCGTAAATATCGGACAGCCTAGAGAACGCCAGATCCTTTTCCTGCATCTTGCGCCAGACCGAATAGGGCTTTTTCGCACGACCAAACACATCTGCGTCGATCTTGGCCTTTTCCAACTCGGCCCGGATATCAGCGGTGATCTTGTGCACCACATCGCCGGTTTCCCGCTGCAAGGTGATAAACCGCCGGATCAGCGAATTGCGCGCATCCGGGTTCAGCACCCGAAAAGCCAGATCTTCCAGCTCTTCGCGCATCCATTGCATGCCCATGCGGCCAGCAAGGGGGGCAAAGATTTCCATTGTCTCGCGCGCTTTTTGCGCCTGCTTTTCGGGACGCATCGACTTGATGGTGCGCATGTTGTGCAAACGGTCAGCCAGCTTGACCAAAATCACCCGCAGATCTTCGGACATCGCCATGAACAGCTTGCGAAAGTTTTCCGCTTGCTGGCTTTGCGCGGAAGACAGTTGCAGATTGGTCAGCTTCGTCACGCCATCGACCAGCTTTGCGACCTCGTCGCCAAACATCCGCGCGACCTCGGTGTAGGTGGATTTTGTGTCCTCGATCGTGTCATGCAGCAGCGCTGTAACGATTGTTGCGTCATCCAGCCGCTGTTCAGTCAGAATCGCTGCAACAGCCACCGGATGGCTGAAATACGACTCTCCCGAATGGCGCAGCTGTCCGTCATGCATCTTCAGGCCATAATCATAGGCCCGCCGGATCAGTTCGACATTGGTGCGCGGATTGTAATTGCGGACGAGGGCGATCAGGTCTTCAACGTCGATCATCCTCGTCGCATCCTACCGGGGCCATTTCTTATCAGATGGGACCGCCTTAATTATCGCCTTGCGCTTCCATCAGGGCGCGCAACAGCTTTTCTTCAGACATATCATCGGTCATCGGACGGTCAACCTCGCCGCCCATCAACAGCGCCATTTGGTCATCTTCTGGCTCATCAACCTCGATCTGGGTCTGGTAGCTTTCGATCATGCGTTCCCGCAGATGTTCAGCACCCTGAGTTTCATCTGCAATTTCGCGCAGCGATACCACTGGGTTTTTGTCATTGTCGCGGTCTACCGTAATAGCAGAGCCTGCCTGAATCTCCCGCGCGCGATGGGCCGCAAGCATCACCAGTTCGAACCGGTTCGGGACTTTGTCAACGCAATCTTCGACCGTCACGCGGGCCATGGCATACTCCGATGCAGTCTATGAATACAGAAGCGGGGATATAAGCGCTGACGCCGGCCTTGACAAGTGGTGAATCGGCCCTTGAAAACCGGGCTAAAGCGGGCGCATTTCGGCCAAATCGGCGGCAGGAAGAGCTGCCATCATTTGCAGAACAGTCAAGTTCAACAAGGGGTGGCGCCAATCCGGGGCGACTTCGGCCAGCGGCACCAAAACAAAGGCACGGTCTTGCAAGCGCGGATGCGGCAGGATCAAGTCATCGGGTGTTTCGCGCGCTTGCAAGGCTGCATCAAGGTTGCGCCATTGGGTTTGAGTTGCCGTATCCGGCAAAACCACATCGCCCAGCGCCAATAAATCGATGTCCAAGGTTCGCATGCCCCAGCGTTGTTTGCGTTCGCGCCCAAACATCGCCTCGACCTGGTGCAAGCGCGAAAGCAGTTCCGGTGCGGTCATTGCAGGCTCAACCTGAAGCAGAGCCGCCGCATTCACATAGTCCGGCCCAGCGCCTGCAGGAAAGCAGGGCGTCGCGAAAAAACGGCTGACGGACGGGGCAGCCAAATTGACCTTCGAAAAGCTGTTTATCGCTGAACGCAGCGTAAGAACAGGTGACCGGTTGTCGAACGGCAGATTAGCGCCGAAAGCAATTAGCGCTGTCTGGAAATGCCGCATCGTCATTGTTACACTTTCGTATAGAGACGCTTGCTATGCGGAATAATCAGCCGATATTCCCCAACAACACCAATTGTAGTTAACTAAATCCATGTAGTCCACCACTGGAAAAACGATTGGAAGGCCGAATTTTGAAGGGGCTAAATTATGTTTTACAAGGACGAGCGGCTCGCGCTGTTCATTGATGGATCGAATCTTTACGCCGCTGCAAAGGCATTGGGATTTGACATTGATTACAAGTTGTTACGGTCTGAATTCATGCGGCGAGGCAAGCTTTTACGGGCCTTCTACTACACAGCCCTGCTTGAGAATGATGAATATTCGCCGATCCGCCCCCTGGTGGACTGGCTGAATTACAATGGCTTCTCGATGGTGACAAAACCCGCCAAAGAATACACAGACAGCCAGGGGCGACGCAAAGTTAAGGGCAATATGGATATTGAACTTGCCGTTCATGCCATGGAACTTGCGCCGCATGTTGATCATATCGTTATTTTCTCGGGTGACGGCGATTTTCGGCCGCTGGTCGAAAGCCTGCAGCGCCAAGGGGTGCGGGTTTCAGTGGTATCGACCATTCGCAGCCAGCCGCCAATGATCGCGGATGAGCTGCGCCGCCAAGCCGATAACTTTATCGAATTGGACGAATTGCGCGATGTGATTGGTCGGCCTGCGCGCGAGCCGCGGGTTGAGCGCGAAGAAATGTCGGTCGAGGCGAAGTAAGACCACGGCGGCATGCTAAACTGCCGGGTTGCGTAACACGCTTCCCGGCTTTTTCATGTTTTGGCGACGGAGGCAGCTTTGGTGTGCCCGTGACCAAAGGGGTGGACCTGTGGCTTGGATCGCACTACCTCTGGGTCACAAGCGAAGAGGGTATGATGTCTGCAAAACCACCGCTGACCCTGTATCTTGCCGCGCCGCGCGGGTTTTGTGCGGGCGTGGACCGGGCCATCAAGATCGTTGAACTGGCTATCGTGAAATGGGGCGCGCCGGTTTATGTGCGCCATGAGATTGTGCACAACAAATACGTGGTTGATGGTTTGCGCGCACTTGGGGCCGTGTTTGTCGAAGAGCTGGAGGATGTGCCAGAAGGCCGGCCGGTGATCTTTTCGGCCCACGGCGTGCCTAAAGCCGTGCCTGCCGAGGCGGCGCGCCGTGAGATGGTCTATGTAGACGCCACCTGCCCCCTCGTCAGCAAAGTGCATATCGAGGCGGAACGGCATTTTGAGGCAGGTTTGCAAATGGTGATGATCGGCCATGCGGGTCACCCTGAAACCATCGGCACGATGGGGCAGCTGCCCCCCGGCGAGGTTCTGTTGGTGGAAACCGAAGCCGATGTTGCGCATCTTGAGGTGCGCGACGAGGCCCGCCTTGCTTTTATCACCCAAACAACGCTGTCGGTCGATGACACGGCGGGAATCGTGGCGGCGCTACATCTGCGATTTCCCGGCATCATTGGCCCGCACAAGGAAGACATCTGCTATGCCACCACCAATCGGCAGGGGTCGGTCAAGGCAATTTCTGGCAAGATTGATGCATTGTTGGTAATCGGTGCGCCGAATTCCAGCAATTCGCTACGCCTGGTCGAAGTGGGCCGTGCTGCGGGCTGTCCTTACGCGCAACTGGTGCAGCGGGCGGTGGATATTGACTGGCGCGCGCTGTCGGGCATTTCGACCGTTGGCATCACGGCAGGCGCATCAGCCCCAGAGGTGCTGGTGAACGAGGTGATTGATGCGTTTCGCGCCAGGTATGCTGTAACTGTCGAGCTGGTAGAAACCGCGCGGGAAGCGGTTGAATTCAAGGTGCCGCGCGTGCTGCGGGAACCTGCGTGAGCCTTTGCATGTGACGACACAGATCCCCCGATCGGCACTGATCCTTGCGGTTGCTGGCCTTGTCCCCTTGGTATGGAGCGTGGCCACGCAGCTTTCGCCCAGCCTTGCCGATTTTGCGCTGCGGGTCTTTGGCCCACGTTTTGTCGGGCCCTATGTCGGGCTGGTCTACGGCACCATCATTTTATCGTTCATGTCGGGCGTGCTTTGGGGGTTTGCCACCCGCGCCACCGGGCAAACCGCAACGTTGGGGTATGGCTTGTCCGTAATGCCCGCCTTGTGGGCATTTTTCTTTGTGGGCAACGGGCCGGTATCGGCGGCCCTGATGCTGGCGTTGGGATTTGCAGGCGTGTTCGCGCTGGATTTCGCCTTCTGGCGATCGGGATTTGCCCCAGCTTGGTGGATACGCCTTCGGTTGCCCTTGACCGCCGCAGCCGTTGCCTGTCTTTGCGCCACAGCATTGCTGTAAAGGACACGCTTTATGCCCGATCTTTTCGCCTATACCGATGGTGCCTGCTCGGGCAATCCCGGCCCCGGCGGCTGGGGTGTGTTGATGTTGGCGCGTGACGGCGGCGCGGTGGTGAAAGAACGCACATTGCAGGGCGGAGAAGGCTTGACGACCAACAACCGCATGGAACTGATGGCCGCGATCTCGGCGCTGGAGGCACTGTCAAAGCCATCAGAGATTACCATTGTCACCGACAGCGCCTATGTGAAAAACGGCATCACCGAATGGATGGATGGTTGGAAGCGTAAAGGATGGCGCACCGCTGGTGGGCCGCCTGTGAAGAATGTCGATTTGTGGCAGCGCCTTGATGCCGCCCGCGGGCAGCATTCGGTGATTTGGAAATGGATCAAAGGCCACGCTGGGCACGCCGAAAATGAGCGCGCAGATGAATTGGCGCGGGCGGGCATGGCCCCATTTAAGCCCGCAAAATAATCGCAGGCTTGAAAATAACCTTACGTTCGGTTATATTCTTTCCATGGGTCGCACAAAAACTGTATCGGACGCCGATGTGTTTCTTGCCATCCGTCGGCTTTTGGCTGCGGGCGGTGAAAAGGCGGTGGCCTTTGCGTCGGTCGCACGCGCCACAGGCCTTGCCGGGCCAACCTTGGTGCAACGATTTGGCAACCGCGCCGCTATGGTTCAAGCGGCGCATGTCGCGGCATGGGATGCGCTTGACGTGGCCACGGCAGAGGCGGTGGCAAGATCGGAACTGTCCTCCAAAGGCGCGCAAAACCTGTTGAAATCATTGGCGAATGTGAAAACAGACCTGATCGGTCTTTCCACGCTTTGCATGGATATGCGCGATACTGTTTTGCGACAGCGCGCCAAAGCCTGGCGGCACAGTGTTGAGGTGACGCTTGGGCTGCAACTTGGCGGCGGGGCCGATGGCCGCAAAGCCGCAGCAATGCTGTTTGCCGCATGGCAGGGGCAACAGTTATGGAACGGAGCCGGTGGAAAAGCGTTCAAGATGAAGGACGTGATCAAAGCGCTTACTTAGAAATATATGTCCGCCACGCCCAGATCAGCACCATCGCCCCCAAAACTGCGCCGACAAAATACGCGGCAAGCCCGGTGACCACCACCAAAAATCGCAAGATTGCGGCCCCGACGATAGCGCCCAGCATACCGATAACCACTGTTGTTGGCACATCCGTTTGCACGCGCATGAAGCGCGTTGCCAAAAAGCCCGCAGCCGCCCCCATGATGGCGATAAGGATCAAGCTTGGCATTGCACTCCCCCCCGGGTTTGGTCGGGTCTGATCTGATCTGATCTGGTGCAAACCTAAGGGCTGATCGGGCTACTTTCAACGGCACCCCGGAAATCAACCTGCATCGCATGTGCAATGGTGGCAAAATCATCGGGCGTGATCGCCCGCAGGCCAAAGCGAAAACCGTAGCCCCAGTTGCGTACCCCGCGCGTCAGATCAAGGCTTTGAAGCAGCGGGCGGATTGCGCAGTGCGTGGCATTGGCCCAAGCCACATCACGGCGGCAGGGCGTAAAGCCTTGCCCCATATCCACCTGATAGGGCGCATGATTGCGCGCAAAGCCGATAGCGGTGAAGGATTGCAACCCGTCAGCACCATGAACGCCTGCGTAGGCGAGTAGTAAATTACACCGTCAGCGGGTTTGATGCGCGCCAGTGGGGCGGCTTTGCCATGGCAAACCTGCATAAACCCATCGGCCTTTCCGTGCGCAACATGATCTGCCGATGCAACACCAATCCAGTGTTTTTGCATGATGATTCCCTTTCCCGTCAGGGGATCCATGCCACGGCGCTACTGTCAGTTTCCGTCAGGACAGATGATTTGGCAGCGCCCAGCCCCGCAACAAGTCATCGGGTTTCATCGGGCGTTTGCCCTCGCGTTGGGCAAGGGTGATGTTGACCGCGCCCACACCGCACGCAATGGTCAGGCCGCCCAGAACCTGCCCGGGCGTGCCCTGCACCAACTTGCCCAGACTGTCTGCTACTTCGCAGCGTAGCAGCTTTAACCGCTCCCCCGCCACATCGCACCATGCCCCCGGATAGGGTGAGAGGCCGCGAATCTGGCGGTCAATTTCAATCGCGGGTTTTGTCCAATCAATTCGTGCCTCTGCCTTGTCGATTTTATTGGCGTAGGTCACGCCATCGGTTGATTGCGCTATGGCCGGGGGCAGGGTGTCCAACGCTTGGACAATCATCGTTGCGCCAACTGCGGCCAGTTTGTCGTGCAGATCGGCGGTGGTGTCTGTGGCCAGAATGGGGATCGTCTGGCGCAGCATCACAGGGCCGGTATCCAACCCCGCCGCCATCTGCATGATGCAAATGCCAGTCTCGGCATCCCCGGCCATGATGGCACGGTGAATGGGGGCCGCCCCCCGCCAGCGCGGCAACAAGGATGCGTGAATGTTCAGACACCCTTTTGTGGGAGCATCCAGGACGGCTTGCGGCAGGATCAGGCCGTAGGCCACCACCACGGCTATATCAGCATTGAGCGCTGCGAAATCAGTCAGTGCTTCGGCTGTGCGCAGACTGACAGGGTGGCGCACGGGCAGGCCAAGTGCCATGGCGCGGCTTTGCACCGGGCTGGGGCGATCTTGCTTGCCCCGGCCCGCAGGGCGCGGTGGCTGCGAATAGACGCAGATCACGTCATGCCGCGCCACCAGCGCCTCAAGGATCGGCACCGAAAAGTCTGGCGTGCCCATGAACACGATCCTCATGCGCGCTTCCGCAGCTTATCGGCCTTTGCCATCAGCATCTTGCGCTTTAGCGGCGACAGACGATCAAAATACATATGGCCGTTCAAATGGTCGATCTGGTGCTGCACCGATGTGGCCCAAAGGTTCACAAAATCGCGGTCTTCTGACACGCCATCCGCATTCAGGTAACGAACGGTTACAGCACGCGGGCGGCTGATCACGGCAGACATTCCGGGCAGGTTGGGCGACGCCTCTTCGTGGTCGCGCAACTGGCCGCTGGCATGCAAAACCTGTGGATTGGCCATCAAGATGGCTTGACCGCGCGCATCTGAACAATCGACAACAGCCAGTCGCAGCGACACCCCGATTTGCGGCGCCGCAAGACCGTAGCCGGGCATCGCATCCATGCTATCGACCATATCCACCCAAACCGCGCGAATATCATCGCTGATGTCGCCGACAAAGGTGGCTGGCGTGGAAAGGCAAGCATGTGGCCAGTGCAGGAACGGGCGCGTGGCCATCAACCGCGCGCCAATTCGCGTTTCAGCTTTTCCATCTTGCGGGTGATCATCTGGCGTTTCAGCGGGCGCAGATAGTCTATGAACAGCTTGCCATCGAGATGGTCAATTTCGTGCTGCGCGCAGGTGGCCCACAGGCCTGCAAACTGTTCTTCGTAGGTTTTGCCGTCAAGGCCCATCCAGCAAACGCGCACCTCGGACGGGCGTTCGACATCAGCGTATTGATCGGGGATCGAAAGGCAGCCTTCCTCGTATGTGGCAAGGTCTTCCGACGCCCAGATGATTTCAGGGTTGATCAATACCATCGGCCGCGCCGCAAGATCGGGGTCTTTGACGCAATCCATCACGAACATGCGTTTGTTCACCCCAACCTGCGGCGCCGCCAGCCCGACGCCGGGGGCGTCATACATGGTGGACAGCATATCATCGGCAAGCGTCTTCATATCCGCCGAAATATCGGTGACCGGATCGGAAAGCCGTTTGAGACGCGGGTCAGGATGGATCAAAATAGGACGGATCATATTTTCCGATTTACGGCGCAAGGCAGAATGATGCAAGTGAAAGGCGGAACGGGGTGATCATGGGCTTGGGTGCCCGTCAGACCGGAAGCTTATTCCCAAAATGGAACTTATTTCAGAATGTTGTATATATTGAGTTTGCTTAATCAGAATGTCATTCCAATTTATGCAAATCGACCAGAACGCCAGACCGTACGATAGATAGTGAGACAGACCATGAGCTTTGACGAACCGATTAACCGCATCGGCACCCATTGCGTGAAATGGGACATGATGGAGAAGATGTATGGCGTGCCTGCCCAGACCGGGCTTGCCATGTGGGTTGCAGACATGGATTTCCGGCCACCGCAGGTTGTGCAAAACGCCGTGCAGGCGATGGCCGATCACGGCCTGTATGGCTATTTCGGCGATGATTCGAAGTATCTTGCCGCCATCCAGTGGTGGATGAAAACCCGGCATGGCTGGGATGTGGCAAAGGAGACGATCTTTACCACGCATGGGTTGGTGAACGGCACCGGGCTGTGTGTTGATGCGTTCACGGCACCCGGTGACGGCGTGATTTTACTTACCCCCGTCTACCACGCCTTCGCGCGCGTGATCAAAGGTGCAGGCCGCCGCGTGGTGGAATGCAAGCTGGCGCAAAACGCCGGGCGCTATGAGATGGATTTTGCAGCTTGGGATGCCAAGATGACGGGTGCCGAGAGGATGCTGATCCTGTGTTCGCCGCACAATCCCGGTGGCCGGGTGTGGAGCATTGAAGAACTGCAAGGGGTTGCTGATTTTTGCGTGCGCCATGACCTGATTTTGGTGTCGGACGAAATTCACCACGACCTCGTGTTTCCCGGCCAAAAGCACCACATCATGGCCAATGTCGCCCCCGGCATTGCAGACCGCCTGGTGATGATGACGGCATCGACCAAGACCTTTAACATCGCAGGATGCCACACAGGCAATGTGATTATTGCCGACCCCAAGCTGCATGCGCGGTTTGGCCAGCGGATGAATGCGCTGGGACTATCGCCGAATGCGTTCGGGATGCATATGGTGACAGCCGCCTATTCAGCCGAGGGGGCACAATGGCTGGATGGTTTGATAGGCTATCTGGATGGCAATCGAAAGATTTTCGATGATGGCATCAACGCAATTCCCGGACTACGCTCAATGGCGCTGGAGGCGACGTACCTCGCGTGGGTGGATTTTGCGGGGGCGGGCATGACCGCGCCTGAATTCATTGCGCGGGTGGAAAAGACAGCAGGGATTGCCGCGAATTATGGCCCCAGCTTTGGGGTGGGGGGCGAAAGCTTTCTTCGTTTTAACATTGCCACCACAAGGGCGAATATCATTGACGCCGTGGCACGGATGCAAGCGGCGTTTGCCGATTTGCAGTAACCCGCTGGCTGCGCCGAAACGGATGGCTTGGGCGCTGCATACCATTGCGGCGATGGTGTTTTGCACAAACCGTTTTTGTCACGTCCACCGATTTTGGGGCCGCCGATTGTGGGGCTGCCGATTGTGGGGCCGCTTAACCGCATCGTTGTTGCCTGGGCGGCAAGGCGCACGGTGTTTATCACGGTGATCTTGCCTTGCGCGAATGCCGCATGGCGCGCGGGTTCGCGTTTAATAGGGATAGAAGTAAGCATGGTGTTGCAGTTACACCGGAAGGACCATTTCGCATTAACCGGATGAGCGACCGGGTGAACGCGCACGGGGGTACCTTGCGGCTGTGGTACGGGTGTATCTGCATGCGGCGGTTCCGGGCCGGGCTGCGACGGGCGGATATGACGCGCGGGGGGGGGAGGGGTTAATTTTTCATCCGCTGCCAGCCAAATGGCAAGCTGCACGATGCGCCCTTGAGAACCGATCGCGCGGCAGAGCGTGTTGCCGCCTTCAAACCTGGAAATTCGCAAGATATTTCAGGCATTCGCCGTGGACGCGGCGCGTCGTCATTTCAGTGTTTAGGCAGAAAAGCCACAGGCGCATTTTCGTCGCGCCAAAAATCAAGCGGCGGCCTGTCGGTGACAGGGGTAGAGCGTTTGAAATTGCAGATCAGCTGGCCGTTTTCAACCGTCGAGGCCACGATCAGGCATTGCGACAAATGCCGCGCGCCATCGTAAACATCCACCAGCCCGCGCAGATGCGACAGCTTTTCTGCATCCATCGCCATGCCATCGTCCCACAGCCGCAAAATCGGATAAACCTCAGTGCCGATTTGCACGCGAAGCCGCGACTTGCGCGCTTCTTGCCGTTTTCGGGCCAACTCGAACCCGTCACGCAATTCCTTTGACAAAAATTCAATCATCGTCGTCTCCCTTGATCAAACTTGACGCGGAAATGGTTAAAATCAAGGCAACTTATGAACGCGTTTTTGGATCGAATTTGCTGTGCTGAAAAAGTCACGGCTGGGTCGTTGGCGGCGTCAAATGTTCTGCGGGACAGGACCTTTTTGCGAAGAAGGTTTTCAGCTGTCGTGGCCGCAGGGGTCAGGGGTGGAAGGCCGCTATCGGTTAAAGCAAGCGGTGCACGCAACTGCGAAAGAACCTCCGCCATGTGGGGCAGCAGTCAAGCGTCGGCAATGGGTCGTCGGGATCGCTTTCCTGCCTTTGGATAGGCACTAACCGCGTCGCTGTAACACGGTCATGACACGACGATGACACGGTCGGGATGCTATATTCGCTGACTTGAAGAAAGGCGGGTTAGTCTGCTTGGATGGGCCGGCGCGAACTTTGGGGCTGGTGTCCGGGCCAATGTCGGTTAAGGCAAATCAACACACAATCCCGACAAATAGCTGCGGTCTGTTTATCGGATCGAAACAGCGGTGCCAGTGCTGGTGCAAAGCTTGGCTCAAACCTGACAAAACGTGGCCCTGTGGGCTGGATTTTTTAGAATGCATCTTGGTCGGCTTGGTTGCACTGGGTACCAGAATGAGGTGTTGGTGGAGCAAGTCGGAGCCGAATTTATATGCCCCCCTGCCCCAACGCCGCCACGGTATTCGCCCATTATCGGGCATCAAGCGGCTAGGTGCGCTGTGCAAATGGATGCGGATTGCTTGCCATGGCACGATGTGGCGGATAGATCTTCGCCGCTGCAAAACGTAGGAAACAAGGTATGAGCCGCACCGTAGGGCGCGCCGGTTCAGGCGCACCGCGAATACTTCGCACTCTGCCCTGCCAGGCGTTGAATTCAGCGCCATTTGGCCGGAATTATCATGGTGCCATCGCCGTTTCAGGGCGGGCTGACTTGCACCATGAAAAAATATTTTCAGGCAGGGAAATGGCGTTTTCAGCCCAAGAATCGGGCGGACTGATTCGATGTGGTCGGGGACACCAGAGATGATCCTTGCACTGGATAAGGCCCGGGCAGTTGATGCCGCAGTGCAGCGTCGTGGTGCGCCTGTGCCGCCGACCGGGCGCGGATTGGGCGCGGATTGTGAATGTGCTGAAACATAGGGAAAAGACGCGATGAGTGCCTTGTTGTTGCTTCCCGCCTTGTTGCTGGATGCCACCTTTGGCGAGCCGAAATTTCTGTGGTCACGCCTGCCGCACCCGGCGGTTCTGATGGGGCGGGCGGTTGCTTTTGCGGACCTGCGGCTGAACGCCGGGCAGCAGCGCAAAGCGAAAGGTATCGCCGCGATGGCGGGGCTGGCGGCCTTGGCAATGGTTTTGGGTTGGATGATCCATCTGGTGCCAGATTTCGGTGTGCTGGAAGTGATTGTTGCGGCGATTTTGTTGGCGCAGAACAGTCTGGTGCAGCATGTGCAGGCGGTCGCGGATGCGTTGCGCTTGTCACTTGGTGACGGGCGGCGGGCGGTTGCGATGATTGTGGGGCGCGATACAGCGGCGATGGACGAGGCAGCGGTTTCACGGGCGGCGATTGAAAGCGCTGCTGAAAATTTCTCAGACGGGGTGATTGCGCCAGCGTTTTGGTTTTTGATCGGCGGCTTGCCGGGGCTGATGCTGTATAAAATCACCAATACCGCCGACAGCATGATCGGTCACCGCACCGAGCGGTACGAGGCGTTCGGTTGGGCGGCAGCGCGGTTTGATGATTTGCTGAATCTGGTGCCGGCGCGAATGACAGCCGCGCTGATTGCCGCCGTTCATGGGTGTTGGACTGCAGGGCCCTTGATTGTGCGCGATGCTGGTTTGCATCGCTCACCCAATGCGGGCTGGCCAGAAGCGGCGATGGCGGTGGTGTTAAACCTGTCTTTGTCTGGCCCGCGCAGCTATGGCGGGGTGATGACAGCCTTTCCGTTTGTGTATCCTGAGGGGCATCGCAATGCGGGGCCGGGGGATATTGATGCCAGTGTGGCGGTGCTTTGGCGCAGTTGGCTGGGATTTTTGGGCGGCGTGGCTGTGCTGGCGCTGATTGGGGTGATGGTTTGAAGGGGCATTTCATGCAATTTGGGGCGGCTTTTTTATGTGTGTTAATGGCGGCACCCGCCGCAGCCGCGCCCTGTGGCGGTGATTTCAGCGCATTTGTAGCGGCCATGAAGGCTGAGGCGACTGCACAAGGCTTGGCGGCAGGGAATATTGAGGCGTTCTTTGATGGCGCTGCCATAGATGCAAAGGTTTTGCAGGCCGACAGATCGCAGGGCGTGTTTCGCAAGACATTTGTGGAGTTTTCAAAGGCACTGATCAGCAAAAGCCGTCTGACCAACGGCATCGTCTTGGCGCAGGAGTGGGATGGTGTTTTTGACCGGGCCGCCGCTGATTACGGGGTGCCGCGTGGGATATTGCTGGCGTTTTGGGCGTTTGAGACGGATTTTGGCGCGGTGCAAGGTGATTTTGACACCCGCAATGCGCTGGTCACGCTGGCGCAAGATTGCAGGCGGCCAGATCTGTTTCAGCCACAGGTGTTTGCCGCCATAGCGCTGACCGGAAAGGGTATCTTCGAGCCGGGTCGTAGCAAAGGTGCCTGGGCAGGCGAAATTGGCATGGTGCAGATGCTGCCAAAGGACATTCTGGAACAAGCGGTGGACGGTGACGGCGATGGCATGATCAGCCTGAAAACATCAGCCCCGGATGCGCTGTTGTCGGCGGCAAGAAAGCTGCAATCACTGGGCTGGCAGGCGGGGCAGCCGTGGTTGCAAGAGATCACCGTGCCGGACGGACTTGATTGGGCCATGACCGGCCTTCAGACGCAACTATCTGTGGCAGATTGGGCCGCGTTGGGCGTGACGGGACGTGGCGCAGAGCTGCCCGAGGCCGAGCTGCTGGCATCGGTTTTGCTGCCGCAAGGGCGCAAAGGGCCTGCGTTCTTGGCCTATCCCAATTTTCGGGTTTTGTTTGAGTGGAACAAAAGCTTTGTCTATGTGACCACCGCCGCCTATTTTGCCGCGCGGCTGGAAGGTGCGGGCGTCTATGATGCTGGCGCGCCGGACCCGGCCCTTTCGCCGGAGCAAATGTTGGCGTTGCAAGAAAAGCTAGGCGCATTGGGCTATGACGTGGGCAAAATAGACGGAATTTTGGGGGCCGCAACACGCAGTGCCGTGCAAAAGGAACAGGCCCGGCTTGGGCTGCCTGCGGATGCGTGGCCGACAACCGAATTGCTTGAGCGGCTGTAGCGGGGGCCGATCAAAAGCTGGCACGGCATTACGCCACCAATGCCTCGGCCTTTTTCAGATCGACCGACACCAGTTGGCTAACCCCTTGTTCTGCCATTGTTACACCAAACAAACGGTCCATCCGGGCCATGGTGACGGCGTGGTGCGTGATGATCAAAAAGCGCGTATCCGTGCGGCGTGTCATCTCGTCCAGCAGGTCACAAAAGCGGGTGACGTTGGCATCATCAAGTGGCGCGTCCACCTCATCCAGCACGCAGATTGGTGCCGGGTTGGCCAGAAACACGGCGAAGATCAGGGCAAGGGCGGTCAGCGTTTGCTCGCCACCTGACAGCAAGGACAGGGTGGCCAGTTTCTTGCCGGGCGGTTGGCACATGATCTCTAACCCGGCATCAAGTGGATCATCGTTTTCGACCAGCACGAGACGCGCCTCGCCGCCACCGAACAGGTGGGTGAACAAGGTGGCAAAGTTGGCGTTGACCTGTTCAAACGCGGTCAGCAGGCGTTCGCGGCCTTCGCGGTTCAGGGCCGATATACCTGATCGCAGTTTCTTCACTGCCTCTTCCAGATCGGTTTTTTCTTGCAGCAGAGTATCGTATTCGTCCTGCACCGATTTCGCGTCTTCCTCGGCGCGCAGGTTCACCGCACCCAAGGCTTCGCGTTGGCGTTTCAGGCGGGTTACATCAGTCTCTAACGTGTCGGCATCGGGCATGGTGTCGGGGTCTGCATCCAGACTTTCCAGCAAGGCGGCGGGTGTAGTTTCGGTTTCCTCGGCAATACGGGCTTCGGCAAGTGCAGCGGTTTCCTCAGTGGCTTCAGACCGGGCTTCGGCGCGGGCGCGGGCTTCGCGGGCATCGCTTGCGGCGCGGTCTGCGTCACGTTCCGCAAGGTGGGCATCGCGTGCTGTGGTTTCAGCCAAGGCCAGCGCATCAGCGGCCAGTTTGCGACGGATTTCGGCAGCATCGACCGCATCGTTCAGGTCTTCGCGCAGTGCTGCGATGTCTTCAGGTGCGGCGAGGGCTTCGGTCAGCTCGTCCAGCGTTGCGGCCTTGCGATCGGCCAGTTCGGTGGACCGCTTTTCGGCGGTTTCCAAGCGGTGACGCCAGCCGGACAATTCCTTTGCAGCCTCTTGCCGGCGTTTTGTGCGGGCCTCGCCTTCGCGGCGCAATTCGTCTTGTGCGGACCGGCGACTTAGCATGGCGATACGGGCCGCCTCGACCGCGAATTTTGCGGCGTCACCAGCGCTGCGGGCGGCGTCAAGATCGGGCAGCGATTGCACGGCAAGTTCCGCTTCCCGCAGGCGCGCGCGCGCGGCCATCGCCTCATCTTCAAAGCGGGCAACGGCAAGGCGGGCTGCCTCTAGCTTGCCACCAGCGATTGATTTATCCGCCTCGGCGCGGGCGGCGGTGCGGCTGGCTTCGGTGACACGGGCATCGGCGGCACGGCGGGCATCACGGGCCATCTGATCCGCGCGGGCGAGGTCGGCCAAGCGTTGATGCAGCATGTCATGGGCCTGACGCGCACCTTCCGCTTTGGCGGAAACTTCTTCAAGATCGCGCTTAAGCTGCACAAGGCGGTTAAGCTGTTGCAGACGCAAGGCGGCGGCAGACGGCGCATCTTCGGCGGCAGCGCGCAGGCCATCCCAGCGCCACAGATCACCTTCGATACTGACAAGGCGTTGGCCCGGCTGCAGACCCGGTTGCAGGCGGGTGCCATCTGCACGGTCCACAAGGCCGGTTTGGCCAAGGCGGCGGGCAAGGACGGCAGGGGATTTGACCCAAGTTGACAGTGGCGTCACGCCGCTGGGCAGCGGTTGCGGTGATGCGTAATCCGTCAGCAATGCCCAGCCAGAGCGGCGGTCTTTGGTGACTTCTGGCGCGCGCAGATCATCGGCAAGGGCGGCACCAAGAGCGGATTCGTAGCCCGGTGTGACCAGCAACAG
>JAYSPY010000032.1:0-30850 GCA_043721855.1 Pseudorhodobacter sp. | reverse complement strand
GTGGCGCAATCCACCAGCACAATTTCAGCCGCTGACGCATCAGCCAAAGCCCCTGCCAGATCAAGCGGTGCTTCAACCGTAATCCAGCCATCCCCGCGTTGATCACGATGCTGCGCGATGCGCGCGCGCATTTCGTCATCCCAGGCTTGGGCTGTCGCGATGTAGCGGCGCGGGCGGTTGGTCGCCATTACAAGACCTTCAGCAAAGCTTGATTTGCCGGACCGCGCACCGCCGATCACAAGTGTAAATCTCGGCATCGAATTTTTGCTGGGAACTTTTGATCCAGTCACGGGTTAGCCTCGTAATCTGTTGGTAGGCGGCCAACAAAGCCGCCAGCGATTGTTTTGACGGGGGTTTTTTGATGGCACTCGAACGCTATAACGATCAAACCATGTCGCGCAAGGCGATGAAAGCGGAACTGCTTGATGCGGAAACCGAATTGCGTCTGGCGTATGCGTGGCGCGATCAGCGCGATGAGGCGGCGCTGCACCGGTTGATCACCGCCTACATGCGGCTTGCCATTTCGATGGCGTCAAAGTTTCGCCGCTACGGCGCGCCGATGAATGATCTGATCCAGGAGGCGTCGCTTGGTCTGATGAAGGCGGCCGATAAGTTTGATCCCGACCGTGGCGTGCGGTTTTCGACATATGCGGTGTGGTGGATCAAGGCGTCGATCCAGGATTATGTGATGCGCAACTGGTCGATGGTGCGCACCGGGTCCACCAGCAGCCAGAAATCATTATTTTTCAATCTGCGCCGGGTTCAGGCAAAGTTGGAACGTGAAGCAACGGCGGCAGGCGAGGTGCTTGACGGTCATCAGTTGCGTCAACGCATCGCGAGCGAAGTCGGCGTGTCCTTGGCGGATGTGGAGATGATGGAAGGCAGGCTTTCCGGGTCTGACTTTTCGCTGAACGCCACACAGTCATCCGAAGATGACGGCCGCGAATGGATCGACATGCTGGAAGATGACACCGCGCAGGCCGCCGATGTGGTGGAAACCAGCCACGACGCCGCCCATTTGCGCGGCTGGCTGGTGAATGCGATGCAAGCGTTGAATCCGCGTGAACGCTTTATTGTGGCCGAACGCAAATTGCGCGAAGAGGCCCGGACGCTGGAAAGCCTTGGCGAAGAGCTTGGCCTGTCAAAAGAACGTGTGCGTCAGCTGGAGGCAGCTGCTTTTGGCAAAATGCGTCGGTCACTTGAAGCGCAGACCAGCGAAATGCATTTTTTCCGCGTCTAGCGGGGTGGTTGAGTTCCTGCCCGGAGCCGCCTAAAGCTATGGCAGCCCCCTTCGGCAGGAGCCCGGCCCATGCTGCCCGACAAACGCATCCTTTTGATCATCGGCGGTGGCATATCCGCCTATAAGTCGTTGGACCTGATCCGCAAATTGCGCGAAGCGGGGGCTGCGGTGACACCCGTCATGACACGCGCTGCAACAGAATTTGTAACGCCGCTGTCCGTTGCCGCGTTGGCTGGCGAGCGGGTCTATCAAGAGCTGTTCGATCTGACGGATGAAGCCGAGATGGGTCATATCCAGCTAAGCCGGGTGGCCGATCTGATTGTTGTGGCCCCGGCTACGGCGGATCTGATGGCCAAGATGGCGGGCGGTCGGGCGGATGATCTGGCCTCGACCCTGTTACTGGCCACCGACACGCGGGTGTTGGCGGCTCCGGCGATGAATGTGCGCATGTGGCAGCATCCCGCCACCATCCGCAATGTGGCACAATTGCGCGGCGATGGTGTTTTGTTCATCGGCCCGAACGAGGGTGAGATGGCGTGCGGCGAATTTGGTCCGGGCCGGATGGCCGAGCCGCTGGAGATTCTGGCAGCGGTTGAGGCGGCCCTGACGGGCGGGCCATTGGCAGGAAAACGCGTGGTGGTGACATCAGGGCCCACGCATGAACCCATTGATCCTGTGCGCTATATCGCTAATCGCTCATCAGGGGCACAGGGCGGCGCGATTGCGGCGGCCCTGCGTGATCTGGGGGCTGATGTGACGTTCATCACCGGCCCCGCAACAGTGCCGCCGCCCGTGGGCGTCAAGGTGGTGAAGGTGCAAACTGCCCGCGAAATGCTGGATGCGGTGATGGTCGCTTTGCCCGCCGATGTTGCCGTTTTTGCCGCCGCCGTGGCCGATTGGCGGGTGGAGAATGCATCGGATCAAAAGATGAAAAAAGACCGGCAGGGTAGCGTGCCCGCGTTAAGCTTTGCTGAAAATCCCGACATTCTGGCACAGGTCAGCCAGATGAAACACGGCCGACCGCGGTTGGTGATCGGTTTTGCGGCGGAAACGAATGATGTTTTGGCACATGCCACCGCAAAACGTGGTCGCAAGGGCTGCGACTGGATCATCGCCAATGATGTATCGGCGGGCACGGGCATTATGGGTGGGACTGAAAATGCGGTGACGCTTATTTCAGATGCGGGCGCAGAAATGTGGCCGCGCATGGAAAAGGCAAGTGTTGCCAAGCGCTTGGCGCAGCGCATCGTTGAGGCTTTGGCATGACGCCCGTTTTGCGCATTTTGTGGGAAGACTGGGCGGATCGCAGTTTGCCTTTGCCCGCTTACGAGACTGCGGGGGCGGCGGGCGCGGATATTCGGGCGAATTTGGTGCCGGAAATGCGCGATGCGGGGCTGGTTTTGCAACCCATGCAGCGTGCTGTTGTCCCGACCGGCATGCGTGTTGAAATCCCCTTGGGGTTTGAGATGCAGATACGGCCACGCTCTGGTTTGGCGGTGAAGCATGGGATTTCATTGCCAAATACGCCGGGCACCATTGATAGCGATTATCGTGGGCCATTGGGTGTGGCGCTGATAAACTTTGGCAGCGAGCCTTATATTATTCGCCACGGCGACCGGATTGCACAGATGATCGTGGCCCCTGTGGTGCAGGTGCAGTTCGAAATGGTCGACAGTTTAAGTGACACCGCGCGCGGCGAGGGGGGCTTTGGCTCCACCGGGCGGGGATGATTGTTGTTTTGATCCTGGCGGGCGTGCTGTGGGGCTTGGGCGCGGCTTTGCGGGCACCCAAGCGGGCGCGAATTGGCATGATTTGCGCGCTTTGGCTGGCAGTGGTTGCGCTGCATTTTGCCTTGCCGGACCGCCACCCCCTGCGCATGGCAACGGGCGAGGATGCACGGATTTGGTTGGTACTGGGCGGTTTTGCTGTGCTTGGTGCCGCCTATTTTGCGGGGATACGGCGGTTGAAGCCGAAGCTGGGCGAGCCACAGGCGGCGTCTGCTGCCAAGACGTTTCGGCCTGCCGAGCTGGACCGATATGCCCGCCACATCATGTTGCGCGAAATTGGCGGGCCGGGGCAGGGCAAGCTGAAGGCAGCGCGCGTGTTGGTGATCGGGGCCGGCGGGCTGGGATCGCCCGCTTTGCTGTATCTGGCGGCGGCCGGGGTGGGCACGATTGGCGTGATCGATGATGATGTGGTGGAGGGGTCAAACCTTCAGCGTCAGATCATTCACGCGGATCTGCGCATCGGCATGGCCAAGGTGCAATCGGCGGCACAGGCGATGACGGCGCTTAATCCCTTCATCGACGTGCGTCCCTACCAGCGGCGGCTGACGGAAGAGATCGCGGCAGACTTGATTGCCGACTATGATCTGATACTGGATGGATCGGATAATTTTGACACGCGCTATCTGGTGAACCGGGCCTGTGCAGGTTTGGCAAAGCCGTTGATTTCCGGGGCAATCACCCAGTGGGAGGGGCAGATATCGCTGTTTGATCCGGCGAAAGGTAGCCCCTGTTATGCGTGTATCTTTCCCGTCAGACCCGCGCCCGGCATGGTGCCAACCTGTGCAGAAGCCGGGGTCGCCGCCCCCTTGCCCGGTATCATCGGGTCGATGATGGCGATGGAGGCGGTGAAGCACATCACCGGGGCGGGGGAAACGCTGACAAGCCGATTGATGATTTACGACGCGCTCTTCGCGCAAACGCGGGTGATTGCTTTGAAGCGGCGAACAGATTGTGCGGTTTGCGGCAAAACAGCCGGACTTGCATCCTTTGGGCCGGACCTGCCATAGTCGGGCATCAAATTCGTGACAGGGAGTTCAAACCAATGAAACTGACCGCCGCCCTTGCCGGGCTTGCCATGATGTTGCCCGCCACCGCGTTTGCCCAAGGCCTGCCAGATTTGGCGGGACGTGAAATCGTGGTGGTGACCGAAAACGCCTACCCGCCGTTGCAGTTTCTGGACAAATCCGGTGCCGCCGTGGGTTGGGAATATGATGCGATGGCCGAAATGGCCAAGCGGTTGAACATGACCGTGAAATACGAAAATACCAGCTGGGATGCGATGATTCCCGCCGTGTCTGAAGGCCAATATGATTTGGGGATGACCGGCATAACCATCAAGGATGAGCGCAAAGAGCAGGTCGATTTTTCGGAACCCTACATGCGGTCGGAAATGCTGATGATCGTGCGCGGCGATGAGGCGCGGTTTACCGATGCGGCCTCATTCGCCGCCATTCCAGAACTGCTGGTATCGGCGCAGGCCGGGACATCGCCGTTTTACGCGGCGGTTTACAACATTCTGGACGGCAACGAAGAAAATGCGCGGATCATCAAGTTTGAAACTTTTGGCGCGGGGTTAGAGGCGTTGAAAGCGGGTGATGTGGATTTGACCTTGTCGGATTCGACGGCGGCCAATGGCTATGTCACGGCATCAAACGGCGGGCTGAAAATCATTGGCGAACCGCTGGCGTCCGAAGATTTCGGCTTTATCTTTCCGAAAGGGTCGGACCTTGTAGCGCCGATCAACGCAGCGATTGCCAGTATGAAAGCCGATGGCACCATTGATGCACTGAATCAGAAATGGTTTGTGGATTACAAGTTTGACTAAGGGTTTCACCCTGAAGAATTGGGCCCCGGTGACCGTATCACCGGGGCTTTTTTCATGACGCCCAACGTCAGGCCCGACAAGGATTTTCCCTATTGGCTGCTGCTGATCATCGCGGCGGGGCTGTATTTGTTTTACAAAATCTGGGCGGACCCGCTATATTCCGGCGTTTTGCAGACGCTGTCTGCCGGGATCGTGACCACGCTTATGGTGACGCTGGTGTCGTATAGCGGGGCTTGCGTTCTGGGACTGGGCTTGGCGGTGGCGGGGCTGTCGCGGTTCATTTTCCTACGGCAAGCGGCGCGGTTTTATATCGAGATCATGCGCGGCATCCCGATTATCGTGCTGCTTTTGTATGTGGCCTTTGTGGGTGCGCCTGCCTTGGTGGTGGCGGTCAACTGGATCACCGGGCCGCTGGGGTTGGACCCGGTGCGGGCGCGGGATTTTCCGCTGCTATACCGCGCGATATTTGCGCTGATCCTGGCCTATTCGGCGTTTCTGGCAGAGATTTTTCGCGCTGGATTGCAGGCCGTGGATAAGGGGCAGATCGAGGCGGCGCAGGCGCTTGGGCTGTCCGGGTGGCAGCGGTTCCGGCATATTGTGTTTCCGCAGGCGTTTCGGATGATCTTGCCGCCTTTGGGGAACGATTTCGTGGCGATGGTCAAGGATTCAAGTCTTGTCGCGGTGCTGGGCGTGGGCGATGTGGCACAATTGGGCAAGGTGGCGGCGGCGGGCAATTTCCGGTATTTCGAGACGTATAATGTGGTGGCTTTGATTTACCTGACGATGACGATTTCGCTTTCGTTGGTGATGCGACGGCTGGAGGCGCGGCTGCGCGGGAAAGATACGCGCTAGCGCCGTCGGCCAAAACAGATGAGTATTTTTGCGAAAAGGAAGCCGATGTCTGGACCTATCCGGAGGCGGGGCATAGCGTTTGCCAAAAGGGAGATTTGAGATGAGCAATGCTTTGTTGGGCGCATGGGATGGCGCGTTTGGTTTGCCGCCGTTTGCGGAAATTACAGATGCGGATTTTGCACCGGCGTTTGAGGCTGCGCTGATTGAGGCGCGCGCGAATATTGCGGCGATTGCGGGAAATGCTGATGCGCCGACATTTGCCAATACGGTAGATGCGCTGGAACTGGCCGAAGGGCTTTTGGACCGGGTGGGTGGCGTGTTTTACAACCTGGCCGGGGCCGACAGCACGGAGGCGCGTGAGGATTTGCAGCGCGATCTGGCCCCGAAGATGAGTGCGTTCGGGTCTGAGGTGACGAATAACCGAGCGTTGTTTGCCCGGATTGAGACGCTGTGGGCCGGGCGGGGCGCGCTGGATATGACGGCGGAGCAGGCCCGGGTTTTGCAGCTTTATCGGCAAATGTTTGTGCGGTCTGGGGCCTTGCTGGAAGGGGTGGCGTCGGAGCGGTTGACGGCGGTGAAATCGCGGCTGGCGGTGCTGGGGACGGCGTTCAGCCAGAACCTGCTGGCCGAAGAGCGCGAGTGGTTCATGGAACTGGCTGGCGGCGATCTTGACGGATTGCCCGAGTTTCTGGTTGCCTCTGCACGCGCTGCGGGGGCGGAAAAGGGGTTGGGCGCGGTGGTGACGTTGAGCCGCAGCTTGATTGTGCCGTTTTTGCAGTTTTCCCCAAAGCGCGACTTGCGGCAAAAGGCTTACGGCGCGTGGGTGGCGCGGGGCGCGAATGGCAATGCCGCCGACAATCGCAGAATTGCGGCGGAGACGCTTGCGCTGCGTGAAGAACGCGCCAAATTGCTTGGTTATGCCAGCTTTGCCGATTTCAAGCTGGAACCGGAGATGGCGAAAACGCCTGCCGCCGTGCGTGATTTGCTGATGCGGGTGTGGGAGCCTGCAAAGCGCAAGGCGAATGCGGATGCGGCGGTGTTGGAAGCTATGATGCGGGGCGACGGCGTGAACGGTGATCTGGAGCCATGGGACTGGCGCTATTATTCGGAAAAGCGCAAAGCGGCGGAGCATGATCTGGATGAGGCAGTGTTGAAGCCGTATCTGGGGCTGGAGGCCATGCTGGGCGCGCAGTTTGATTGCGCGAACCGCTTGTTCGGGTTGGAGTTTCGGGAATTATCGGTGCCGCTTTACCACCCGGATGCGCGGGCTTGGGAGGTGACGCGGGGCGGCAAACATATTGCGGTGTTCATCGGCGATTATTTTGCGCGCGGATCGAAACGGTCGGGCGCGTGGTGTTCGGCGATGCGCAGTCAGCGCAAGCTGGGCGGCGAGGTGCGGCCTATTGTGGTAAATGTGTGCAATTTTGCCAAGGGCGAGCCTGCGTTGCTGTCGTATGACGATGCGCGCACGTTGTTTCATGAATTTGGCCATGCGCTGCATCAGATGCTGTCGGATGTGACCTATGGCTTTGTATCCGGCACATCTGTGGCGCGGGATTTTGTCGAATTGCCGAGCCAGCTTTATGAACACTGGCTGGAAGTGCCGGAGGTGCTGGAAAAACACGCGCGGCATTACGCGACCGGCGCGCCGATGCCAGCCGATATGCTGGCGCGGCTGTTGGCGGCGGGAACCTATGATCAAGGCTTTGCGACAGTGGAATTTGTATCCTCGGCGCTGGTTGATCTGGCGTTCCATGAGGGCGCGGCACCGAGCGACCCGATGGTGATGCAGGCGGAGGTTCTGGCAGGGTTGGGCATGCCCAACGCAATACGGATGCGCCATGCAACGCCGCAGTTTGCGCATGTGTTTTCCGGCGATGGATATTCGTCGGGCTATTATTCCTACATGTGGTCTGAGGTGATGGACGCGGATGCCTTTGCCGCGTTTGAGGAGGCGGGCGGGGCGTTTGATCTGGGCGTGGCAGCGAAACTGGAGACGTTTATTTTAAGCGCAGGCGGGTCGCAGGATGCGGAGGCACTGTATTTGCAGTTCCGTGGGAAAATGCCTGGGGTGGAGGCGTTGTTGCGCGGACGGGGCTTGTTGGAGGGGGTTTAGGGGCGCCGCCCCTCGCGCGTTTCGCGCTCACCCGGGATATTTGTGAACAGAAAAAGGCCTTCAGGAGTGGCGCAGGGATTTGGGGGGGTGCCCAAAGTGGCGGGTGAAGGCCCGGCTTAGGCTGGAGGCAGAGGTGAAGCCGGTTCGAAGGGCGACTTCTGCCAAGGGATGGCGGGTGTCTGTGATCAGGCGGCGGGCGGTGCTTAGGCGCAGTTGCAGGGCGTAAGTGCCGGGGGTTTGGCCAAGATTTTGGCGAAAAAGCGTTTCCAGGCGCCGGGGGGAGAGGTTGAGGGCGTCGGCGATTTGGGCGGTGGTTTCGGGGGCGTCCAAGGTGGCTTCCATGCGGGCGATGGCGGTGGCTATGCGTGGATCAAGGCGCGGGTCGGCGGGCGGGGTGATTTGCGGATCGGAGCCTTTGCTAGCGGTTGTAATAAAGCTTGCGGCGACCGCCAAGGCCAAGGCCGGGCCGTGGCGGGACCGGATCAGGTGCAGCATCAGATCAGCGGCGGGGGCGGCACCGCCTGCGGTGAAGCGTTTGCGATCAATGATATAGCGGCTGGGTTGCACATCTATTTCGGGATGGGCGGTGGCGAAATCTTCAAGGTCTTCCCAATGCACGGTGGCTTTATGACCGTTTAGCAAGCCTGCACGCGCCAGCACCCAGCCGCCTGCATCTATGCCGCCGATGGCTTTGAAATGTCGCGCCATGCGGGAAAGGTCGCGGATCAGGGGGGCGGTGGCCATTTCGGACTGACGGTAGCCTGCGATGACGATGAGGGCATCGGCCTTTGCGGACTTGAGGGGGCCGGAGGACGGGAGTTCGATATCGCAGGTGAGCGGGATGGGACTGCCATCGGGCGAGACAACGCGCCAGCGGTAGGCATCGTGGCCGAGGTGGCGGTTGGCGGAGCGCAGGGGATCGAGGGTGCTTGCGACCTCGAGGATGCTGGCTTGCGGCAGCACAAGAAGCGCGATTGTCAGCGGGTCGGGGGAGGGGGCGAAGATTGATGCGGTTTCTGCCATGGATCGTTCGTAATATGCGATGCGCGTGTTCGCAAGCGGGTTAGTGTGGGGGCAGATATGAGGAGAATGCGATGCCGCTTATGATGAACCGTGAGGTGTTTATCACCTGTGCTGTGACCGGGTCGGGGGGGACACAGGATCGCAGCCCGCATGTGCCACGCAGCCCTGCGCAAATTGCTGACAGTGCGATTGCGGCGGCGAAGGCCGGTGCGGCTGTGGTGCATTGCCATGTGCGCGATCCGGAGACGGGGAAGCCATCGCGCGATCTGGCGCTGTACCGCGAAGTAACGGAACGGATCCGGGATTCTGCAACGGATGTGGTGTTGAACCTGACGGCGGGGATGGGGGGTGACCTGCTGTTTGACGGGACGGAGGCGATGGTGGCCTCGGGTCGGTCCGATATGGCGGGGGCTGCCGAGCGGGTGGCGCATGTGCTGGAATGCCGGCCCGAGATGTGCACGCTGGATTGCGGCACGATGAATTTCAACGAGGCCGATTATGTGATGGTGAACACCCCCGGCATGCTGCGCGATATGGGCGCGCGGATGCGGGATGCGGGCGTGCGGATCGAGATTGAGGCATTTGACACCGGGCATTTGTGGTTTGCCAAGGAGTTGGTGAAGGAAGGCGTGATCCCTGCGCCGGTGTTGGTGCAGCTGTGTATGGGCGTGCCGTGGGGGGCGCCGGATGATCTGAACACCTATCTGGCGATGGTGGCAAATGTGCCAGGCGATTGGCATTGGTCGGCGTTTTCGATCGGGCGCAATCAGATGCCGTATGTGGCGGCTTCTGTTTTGGCGGGGGGCAATGTGCGGGTGGGGCTGGAGGATAACCTTTGGCTGGACAAAGGCGTGCTGGCGACCAATGCGCAACTGGTGGAGCGGGCGGTGGGGATTATTACGGCACTTGGGGCGCGGGTGATTACGCCTGCCGAGGTGCGCGCGAAGTTGGGCTTGGTAAAGCGGGCGCCGGTTGGGCGGTAAGTTTGCCCCCCCACCCTGACCCTCCCCCACGGTGGGGGGAGGGAAGCGCCTTTATGGCAAAGGGCAGGTGGTGTGGGAATGGGCGGCCCCCTCCCCCACGTGGGGAGGGATGGGGTGGGGGGCTTTCCCCCGAAAATATAGGAACTGGATATGACACGGAAAGTGGCCATCATTGGTGGTGGGGTTATTGGCGGCGGGTGGGCCGCGCGGTTTTTGCTGAATGGCTGGAATGTGTCGGTGTTCGACCCCGACCGCCAAGCGGAGCGCAAGATTGCGGAGGTGCTGGCAAATGCGCGGGCGTCGCTGCCGGCACTTAGTGATATTCCGATGGGCGCGGAGGGAAAGCTTAGCTTTGCGCAGACGATTACAGAAGCGGTGGAAGGCGCGGACTATATTCAGGAATCCGTATCAGAGCGGTTGGATTTGAAGCACCGGGTGTTTGCACAAATTCAACAATCGGCAGAATTGGGCACCCCGATTGGGTCGTCGACCTCCGGGTTCAAACCCAGTGAATTGCAGGAAGGGGCGGCCAATCCATCGGTGATTTTTGTGGCCCATCCGTTCAACCCGGTTTACCTTTTACCGCTGGCCGAAGTGGTGCCATCGCCCAGGTCTGATGCGAAGGTGATTGAGGCCGCCAAGACCATTCTGCGTGAAATTGGCATGTTCCCATTGCATGTGCGCAAGGAAATAGACGCGCATATTGCCGACCGTTTCCTTGAGGCAGTGTGGCGCGAGGCGCTTTGGCTGGTCAAGGATGGCATCGCCACGACGGAAGAAATCGACGAGGCCATTCGCATGGGCTTTGGTCTGCGCTGGGGGCAGATGGGGCTGTTTGAAACCTACCGCGTGGCGGGAGGTGAGGCGGGGATGAAGCATTTCATGGCGCAGTTCGGGCCTTGCCTGACTTGGCCCTGGACCAAACTGATGGACGTGCCGGAGTTCAACGACGAACTTGTAGATCTGATTGCCGGGCAGTCAGACGCGCAATCGGGGCATCATTCGATCCGCGAATTGGAACGCATTCGCGACAGCAATCTGATCGGGTTCCTGCGGGCATTGAAAGACCGTAACTGGGGCGCGGGCAAGGTGCTGCTGGAGCATGATGCACGCAAGAAGGCCGAGTTCTTTGATGCGCAGCGCGGCGCCGATGGCGCACCTTTGGTGATGGCGCGGATGCAGGTGCTGCCAGCTTGGATCGACTATAACGGCCATATGACCGAAAGCCGTTATCTGTTTGCGTCCTCGGAAACGGTGGATGCGTTCTTGCGGCTGATTGGTGCTGATCTGGACCATGTGAAATCCGGGTTCAGCTATTACACGGCGGAAACCCATATCATGCATCTGGGCGAGGCGAAGGTCGGCGATGCACTGACAGGCACGGTGCAGGTGCTTGCCGCCGATGACAAACGGCTGCGGGTGTTTGTGCGGATCATGAAAGGCGATGCGGTCGTGGCGACGGTGGAACAGATGCTGCTGCATGTCGATATGGCGGCTGGCAAAACGGTGGCGGCACCGGAGGCGATTTTGGCGCGGTTGCTGCCGATTGTAGAGGCACATGCCGGGCTTGCAATGCCAGAGGCGGCGGCGCGCTATATCGGCAAGCCGAGGGGGTAGAACATCATGGATTTTGGGCTTTCCGAAGAACAGCAGATGATCGTGGACACCACCCGCGCCTTTGTGGAGCGCGAGTTGTATCCGCATGAGGCCGAAGTGGAACGCACCGGGCATTTGCGGCCTGACTTGATTGCCGAGATCAAGGCGCGCGCCATTGAGGCCGGGCTTTACGCGGCGAACATGCCTGCGGATGTGGGGGGCGCTGGGTTGGATACCCAGACGTGGTTGCTTTATGAAAAGGAACTGGGGCGGGCGAATTACGCGCTGCACTGGACCTGCGTCGCGCGGCCGTCGAATATTCTGTTGGCGGGCACGGCGGCGCAGCGGGAAAAGTATCTGTTCCCCTGCATCCGCGGCGAGAAATCCGATTGTCTGGCGATGACGGAACCGGGGGCCGGGTCTGATCTGCGCGGCATGAAGGCGAGCGCCAAGCTGGATGGCAGCGACTGGGTTCTGAACGGCACCAAGCATTTCATCAGCCATGCCGATATTGCCGATTTCGCGATTGTGTTCATGGCCAGCGGCGAAGAGGCAACGCCGCGCGGCCCCAAGAAACTCATCACTGCGTTCTTCGTGGATAAGGGCACGCCGGGGTTCACGGTGCGCGATGGCTACCGCAATGTGTCGCACCGGGGTTACACCAATGCGGTGCTGGAGTTTAACGATTGCCGTCTGCCCGCCGATGCCATTTTGGGCGAGGTCCATAAAGGGTTCGAGGTGGCGAATACCTGGCTCGGGGCGACCCGGTTGCAGGTCGCGGCGACGTGTCTCGGGCGGGCTGAACGCGCGCTGGGCCATGCGATATCCTATGCGGCAGAACGCGAACAATTCGGCCAAAAGATCGGCAAGTTTCAGGGCATTTCTTTCAAACTGGCCGATATGGCGATGGAGTTGAAGGCGGCCAATCTGCTGGTGCGCGAGGCTGCGTGGAAGTTTGATCAGGGCACGGTTACCGAAGCCGATATGGCGATGGCGAAGCTGAAGGCGAGCGAAGTGCTGGCCTTTGTGGCGGACGAGGCCATTCAGATACATGGCGGCATGGGATTGATGGACGATCTGCCGCTGGAACGTATCTGGCGCGATGCGCGGGTGGAACGCATCTGGGAAGGCACGAGTGAGATCCAGCGGCATATCATCAGCCGCGAATTGCTGCGGGCGGTTGGTGGGTAAGAACTTTCCAGGGCCTCCGGCGGGGATATTTAGGAACAGAAAAAGTAACGGAGTGTTAACCTTGCAGCGTCATGATCATTTCACGGTACAGGCGGGGACGCCGATGACCGCAACGGGAAAAGGCACCCTGTCCTGCATATTGGGGCAGGGTGTTGATCTGCGCTTTTTCACCTTTTTCTGTTTAAAAATATCCCGGGGTCCGGGGCAGCGCCCCGGCGTGTTCAACATGTGCGCGTGGTTGGCGTGAGGGACCTGTCTCGCCTTTTGCGCCCGCGCCATATTGCCGTTCTGGGGGCAGGTTGGGCGCTTAACGTGATCGAGCAATGCGCCAAGATGGGGTTTCAGGGCGAGGTTTGGCCGGTGCATCCGACCAAGGCGAGCATCGGCGGGCTGCGCGCCTATGCCGCGCTTGCCGATTTGCCAAGGCCGCCCGATGCCACCTTCATTGGGGTGAACCGTCATGCCACCGTTGATGTGGTGGCGGAATTGGCCCGCATGGGGGCAGGTGGGGCGGTGTGTTTCGCCTCTGGCTGGCTTGAGGCGGGCGAGCCGGAATTGCAGGCGAGGCTTATCGCAGCGGCGGGGGATATGCCGATTTTGGGGCCGAATTGTTACGGGGTGATCAATTACCTCGACGGTGCGCTTTTGTGGCCCGATCAGCATGGTGGCGTGCGGGTTGACCGCGGCGTGGCGCTGCTGTCGCAATCCTCCAACATCGTGATCAACATGACCATGCAGGCGCGCGGGTTGCCGGTGGCCTATGTGGCGTGTTTGGGCAATGCGGCCGTGGTCGGGCTCGCCGAACTGGCGGGCGCGCTGTTGGACGATCCGCGTGTCACCGCGATTGGCATGTATATTGAGGGAATTGATGACGCGGCGGGCTTTGCAGCACTTGCCCAGGCGGCGCGGGCAGCGGGCAAAGGCGTGGTGGTGATCAAGTCGGGGAAAACCGAGTTATCACAGGTGGCTGCGGCGTCGCATACGGCATCACTTGCGGGGGGCGGGGCGGCGTCTTCGGCGTTTTTGCGGCAGGTGGGCGTGGCAGAGGTGAACACACCGTCAGAAATGCTGGAAGTGTTGAAGATATTCCACCTCCACGGGCCGCAGATCGGGCCCCGGCTGTGTTCGGTGTCGTGTTCGGGCGGCGAGGCGGGGGTGGTGGCTGATCTGGCCGGGCCGCTGGGCGTGGCGTTTGATGCGCCGTCAGATGCGCAGCGGGCGCGGCTGGGTGAAATCCTCGGACCGATTGTCACAATCGCCAATCCGTTGGATTATCACACCTTCATTTGGGGCGACGGGCCGCGCACCACGGATGTGTTTATCACCATGCTGGCGGGGTATGATGCGGGGATCTTTGTGATCGACCCGCCAAGGCCGGACCGTTGCGATGCGTCGTCGTTTGAGCCTGCGCTGAACGCGATAGTGGCGGCCGGCAAGGCCTCGGGGAAGGCGGCGTTTCCGGTGTCTTTGTTGCCGGAGAATTTTGATGAAAGCCTTGCTGTGGCGATGATGGATCGGGGGGTGGCGCCTTTGATGGGGCTGGAGACTGCGCTGGTGGCAATCAAGGCGGCGCAGACGCGGGCGGGGGTTGCCGGGTGGCGGCCTTTGCCGCTTGGGTCGGCGGGTGATGCGATGGTTCTGTCGGAGGCTGAGGCGAAGGCGCTGTTGGCGTGGGGCGGGGTCGCGGTGCCGAAGGGCGTGCAGGCGGCGGTTTTGGCTGATCTGGATGTGGCGGGGGTAACCCCACCCTACGCGCTGAAGGGGCTTGGGTTTGCGCATAAGACGGAAAGCGGCGCGGTCCGGCTGGGGTTGACCTCGCTTTTGGGGCAGGCGGACATGCCGGGGGCTACAGGATATCTGGTCGAAGAAATGGTCACCGGGGCGGTGGCCGAGGTGTTGGTGGGGCTGCGGCGAGACCCGGTTTACGGGGTATCCCTGACGCTGGGGATGGGTGGGGTAACGGCGGAACTGCTGGCCGACACGGTGACGTTGATCCTGCCTGTGACGCGGGCCGAGGTTCTGGTGGCGTTTCAACGGTTGCGATTGTGGCCGTTGCTGGATGGATATCGCGGGCGACCACGGGCGGATGTAGCGGCGTTGATAGACATGGTGCTGCGTCTTGCTGCGCTGATGTCGGCGGATACCACGCTGGAAGAGATTGAGATCAACCCTGTGTTGCTGCGCGAAGCCGGGGCGGTGGCGGTGGATGCGCTGATCAGAAAGGTGATGCCATGATGGAGATGTTGACCGAAGGCCCGATCAAGACGCGGCGCGAGGGGGCTATTCTGGAGGTCACTTTAGACCGCCCCAAGGCCAACGCCATTGATCTGGTGACAAGTCGGATCATGGGGCTGACATTTCGCACCTTTCGCGATGATGACAGTCTGCGGGTGTGTATTCTGCGGGCGGCGGGGGACAAGTTCTTTTGCCCCGGTTGGGATTTGAAGGCGGCGGCGGGCGGCGATGCGGTGGACGGCGATTACGGCGTCGGCGGCTTTGGCGGCTTGCAGGAATTGCCCAACCTGAACAAGCCGGTGATTGCGGCGGTGAACGGCATTTGCTGTGGCGGTGGGTTGGAACTGGCGTTGAGCGCCGATCTGATCTTGTGTTCGGACAACGCGACCTTTGCCTTGCCGGAAATCCGGTCTGGCACGGTGGCGGATGCGGCGTCGGTCAAACTGCCCAAACGCATCCCGTATCATGTGGCGATGGACCTGCTGCTGACCGGGCGCTGGTTTGATGCCGAGGAGGCGCATCGCTGGGGGATTGTGAAGGAAATCTGTGCGCCGCAGGATTTGCTGGCCAAGGCCTGGGATCTGGCGCGGCTGCTCGAATCGGGGCCGCCGTTGGTCTACGCCGCCATTAAGGAAGTGGTGCGCGAGGCCGAAAACATGCGCTTTCAGGATGCGCTGGCGCGGATCACCAAGCGTTTGTTGCCGACGGTGGACAGGCTTTATTCATCGGAGGATCAGTTGGAAGGGGCACGCGCGTTTACTGAGAAACGTGAACCGGTTTGGAAGGGGCGGTGACATTTGCGACGTGATTTGTCGGGATTGGGGGATCACGCGCGCATTGATGCGGTAGTTTAGGCCTGTATGTCGGACTTGAGTATTTGGGCGAAGAAAAAGCCTGAAAGCGATCCGAAAATAAGGCGCATGGCGTGGACGAGACGGATTATATCATCGTGGGCGCGGGGTCGGCGGGCTGTGTGTTGGCCGAGCGCTTGACAAAATCAGGCAAACACCGGGTCACGGTGATTGAGGCGGGCGGGTCGGACGCGCGGTTTTATGTGCATCTGCCGCTCGGTTACGGCAAGTTGTTCTATGACCCTGCGGTGAACTGGCTTTACAAAACCGAACCTGACCCCGGATTGGCGGGGAACCGGGATCATTGGCCGAGGGGCCGGATTTTGGGTGGATCATCGTCGATCAACGCGATGGTTTACACGCGCGGGCACCGGGCGGATTATGACGAATGGGGCGCGGAAAATCCTGGCTGGGGCTGGGATGCGGTGTTGCGCGCCTACCGCGAGATTGAGGATACCGAGGCAGGTGGCGACGCCTGGCGCGGGGCGGGGGGGCCGTTGTTTGTGTCGGCCAATACCAAGGGGCTGCATCCTCTGGCCCAGAATTATATCGCGGCCTGTGGCGAGGCGGGGTTGCCGTATAACCCCGATTTCAACGGGGCGGAACAGGAAGGTGCTGGGCCGTATCAGATGACCATCAAAGGCGCGCGGCGCAATTCGGCGGCGCGGGCGTTTTTGCGGCCCGCGATGAGGCGCGCCAACTTGGCTGTGATCACCAAGGCGCAGGTGATGCGGGTTATCATTGAGGGCGGTCGCGCGGTGGGGGTGGAATATCTGCGCGGTGGTGAGAGGTTAGTTTTGCGCGCGCGCGCAGAGGTTATTCTGGCGGGCGGGGCGATCAATTCGCCGCAGCTTTTGCAGCTTTCCGGCATTGGGCCGGGGGCGTTGTTGCAGGGGCTTGGAATTGGCGTTGTGCAGGATAACCCAAATGTCGGTGATCATCTGACCGATCATCAGGGGGTGAATTATACGTACCGGATGACGCGGCCCACTTATAACGACGAGTTACGCCCCTGGTGGGGCAAGTTGCGGGCGGGGCTGCAATATGTGCTTGGCGGGGGTGGGCCGCTGGCCAAGTCGATCAACCATGGGGGTGGGTTTTTCAGGACATCGCACGATTTGGACCGCCCAAACATGCAGTTGTATATGCAGGCGTTTTCCACGCTGTTGCCACGGGACGGCGAGCGGCCAGTGTTGACGCCGGACCCGTTTTCAGGGTTGTCGTTGGGATTGTCGAATTGCCGCCCGACCAGCCGGGGGCATATCCGGATATCGACGGCTGATCCGTTGGCGCATCCCAGAATCGTGGCGAATGCGTTTTCCACGGATCACGACGTGGCTGAAATGCTGTTGGCGGTGAAATTTCTGCGCAAGTTGGCGGCACAGCCCAGCATGTCGAGTGTGATTGCCGAGGAATTGCGACCGGGGCCGGAGTGTGTAACCGACGAGGCGTTGATTGCGGATTTCAGGGCGCGGTCGGGAACAGTCTATCACCCAAGCTGCACCTGCCGGATGGGGCCGGATATGGGCAGCGCCGTGGTGGATGCGCGGCTTCGTGTGCATGGTATTGCCGGGCTGCGGGTGATTGATGCATCCGTGTTTCCGAACCTGATTGCGGGC
This sequence comes from Pseudorhodobacter sp., assembly GCA_043721855.1. GTDB lineage: Bacteria > Pseudomonadota > Alphaproteobacteria > Rhodobacterales > Rhodobacteraceae > JACMNW01. The sequence continues at coordinate 13,532 of JAYSPY010000032.1, read as the reverse complement.
AATACCAATGCGCCCGCGATGATGGTGGGTTGGAAGGGTGCGGAGCTGGTTTTGGCTGACGCGCGGTGAGCCTTGCGGCTTCCTTTTCGTGAAAATACTCGCGCCGCAGGCATCGGTGCCGGTGGCGATCACTCCCCCCGAGGATATCGCTTGGTTTCTTCCAGCGTGTTCAGGTCCATGTGGTTGCGCATGTACCGCTCGGACGCGGCGCGCAGGGGCTGGTGATCCCATGGGTAGTAGGCGCCGTTGCGCAGGGCTTCGTAGACAATCCAGCGGCGGGCTTGGGACGCGCGAACCTCGGCATCGTAGGCGGCAAGGTTCCAGCGGGCGGCGGTCAGGGTTTTGAAATGGGCTAGGACTTCGGCGGCGCGGGGATCGGTGGCGAGGTTGGTGGCTTCTTCGGGGTCGTTGGCGAGGTCGTATAGCTGGTCGGGATCAGCGGGGCAGTGGATGTATTTCCATGCGCCTTCCCGAAGCGCCACCATGGGGGTGATGCTGCCTTCGGCTGCGTATTCCATGGCAACTGGCGCGGTGCGCGGGGTGCCGGTGGCAAGCGGGATCAGGGTGATCCCATCGGTCCATGGCTGGATGTCGGCCATGGAAATGCCCGCCAGATCGCAGAGCGTTGGGGTGACGTCCAAGGTGCTGACCGGGGTGGTGATGATTTGCGGGGCAAGGTTTGGCGCGCAGATCATCAGGGGGACGCGGGACGCGCCATCGAAGAAATTCATTTTGAACCACAATCCGCGACGGCCCAGCATTTCGCCGTGGTCGGAGACGAAGATTATGATCGCCTCTTGTCTGGTAGCGGACAGAGCGGCAAGCAGGTCGCCGATTTTATCGTCGATATAGGAGATATTGGCGAAATAGGCTTGGCGGGAGCGGCGGATTTGATCTGGTGTCAGATCAAACGCGGTGTAGTTGCAGGCATCCATCAGGCGTTTTGAATGCGGGTCTTGATCGGCGTAGGACGTGGCGGCAGGCGGGGTAAGTTCAGGGTGATTTTCGTAGAGATCCCAGTATTTCTTGCGCGCAACGAACGGATCATGCGGGTGCGTGAAGCTGGCGGTCAGACACCACGGCCGGGGGTCTTGCCCGCGCGACAGGTCATAGATTTTCTGCACGGATTGGTGGGCGACGTCATCGTCGTATTCCAGTTGGTTGGTGATTTCGGCGACACCTGCGCCGGTGACAGAGCCAAGGTTGTGATACCACCAGTCGATGCGTTCCCCCGGTTTGCGGTAATCGGGGGTCCAGCCGAAATCGGCGGGGTAGATGTCGGTGGTAAGACGAGATTCGAACCCGTGCATCTGATCAGGGCCGACGAAATGCATCTTGCCGGCGAGGGTGGTCTGATAGCCCGCGCGACGCAGGTGATGGGCATAGGTCGGGATGTCGGACGCGAATTCGGCGGCGTTGTCGTAGACGCGGGTGCGGAAGGGCAGCTGGCCCGACATGAAGCTGGCGCGCGCGGGGGCGCAAAGCGGGCTGGCAGTATAGGCATTGGCGAAGCGCACGGATTGCTGGCCAAGTTTGCGCAGGTTTGGGGCGTGCAGGAAATCGGCGGGGCCGTCTGGGAACAGGGTTCCGGTCAGCTGGTCAACCATCAGGATCAGGATATTGGGTTTGGTCATTTCTGCAGTCCCCGCATTTTGGCCGACAGTCATTTGGCATGGGCGATTGGTCTGTTCCTAATGCGACGTTTTTTGGCGGATATGGTGGAGCCTGCGGCGCGGATATTTGTGAACAGATGAAGTTGACAGGGGAGTGTTGGCAATGCGGATTGTGACGGAGTTTCCTCGGGCAATTGTGGAAGATCCAAATATGGGGATCGTGCTGCCGGATGGGTGCCGGTTGTCGGCGCGGGTCTGGATGCCAGCGGATGCGAGGACGAACCCGGTGCCTGCGGTGTTGGAATATATTCCCTACCGCAAACGCGATGGCACGGTTGCGCGGGACGAGATGATGCACCCTTTCGTCGCAGGGCATGGCTATGCCTGCGTTCGGGTTGATATGCGCGGCAATGGCGACAGCGACGGGCTGATGGCCGATGAATATACCGCGCTGGAACTGCAAGACGCTTGCGATGTGATCGCGTGGTTGGCAGCGCAGCCCTGGTGCACGGGGGCTGTGGGGATGATGGGCAAAAGCTGGGGTGGGTTCAATTGTTTGCAGTCGGCTTCGTTGCGGCCACCTGCGCTGAAAGCGGTTATTTCGGTGTGCTCGACCGTGGACCGGTTTGCCGATGATGTGCATTTCAAGGGCGGCTGTTTGCTGGGGGAAAATCTGGGTTGGGGGGCGGTGATGCTGTCTTATTCGTCGCGTCCGCCGGACCCGATGTTGCGGGACGATTGGCGCGAGGTGTGGTTGGCACGGCTGCAGGCAGAGCCGTTTTTGGCACCTGTATGGGCGGGGCATCAACGGCGCGATGACTATTGGAAGCATGGGTCGGTGTGCGAGGATTATTCCGCCATTCAAGCGGCGGTTCTATCTGTTGGCGGCTGGGCTGACAATTACATGAACACGGTGGCGCATCTGGTGGAAAATATCAGCGCCCCGGTGCAAGGCATTGTCGGGCCATGGGTGCATCAATACCCGCATACGGCGGTGCCGGGACCGCAGATCGGGTTTTTGCAACTGGCGGTGCGGTGGTGGGACCGGTGGTTGAAGGGCGTGCAGAACGGGGCGGAAGATGACCCGGCGATGCGGGGCTATATGCTGCATTCGCAGCCGCCGGATGCATCGGCTGCGCATCGCGCCGGGCATTGGGTGGTAGAGGCGGAGTGGCCTTCGCCAAGGGTTTCGCGGCGGGTGATGGCGCTGTCGCCGGGGGGGGGGCTTGGCGGCGAAGGGGGGGCTTTATCAGTTGCGGTGCGCACGCCGCAGCATCTGGGGCTGCATACCGGCGAGTTTTTTCCGATGGGGTTGAATGCGGAAATGCCGGGGAATCAGGCACCGGATGATGCGTTGTCGGTTTGTTTTGATACAGGCCCGCTGGCCGAAAGCCTGAGCCTGTTTGGCGCGGCGTCGCTGCGGGTGCGGCTGACTTGTGACCAGCCGTTTGCGTTTATTGCGGCACGTCTGTGCGATGTGGCACCGGATGGATCATCGGTGCGGATTTGCCATGGCATGTTGAACCTGCGGCATCGAAATAGCATGGAACATCCAACCCCTGTTCCTGTCGGGCAGGCCTTTGATGCGGTGGTGACGTTGGACCTGACGGCGTATCGGCTATCGGCGGGGCATCGGTTGCTGGTGGCGCTGTCGACGACCTATTGGCCGTTTTTGTGGCCAAGTGCGCAAGCGGCGACGTTGACGATTCTTTATGGGGAACTTGACGTGCCTTTGCATGCAGGGGTTGTGGGTGATGAATGGACGCCGCCTGAGGTGGAGGTCGCCGCCCCATGGGCGCACCGTGTTTTGCGCAAACCCCAGGCAGTGCGGCGGATCGAGACGGATTTGATCACGGGTGAAGTGGCGCTTGTGGTGGTCGATGATACCGGGCTGGTTGAAAATGCCGATCACGGCCTGATCACGGGTGAGCGCATGGCAGAAAGGTGGTCTGTGCACCCGGACGATCCGCTGGGCGCCACGTCTTTCTTTGAGTTTAATCAAAGCCTTGCGCGGGGTGATTGGGCCGTGACCACCAATGGCTGGGCCAGGATGACAGCCACACAAGACAGCTTGATCCTGACCGCGCATCTTGAAGCGCTTGAGGGTGATGCAACCGTTTTCACGCGGGATTGGCACGAAGTCGTGCCGCGGGATCAGATTTGATGTTTTACAAAGCTGTCACCGTGAAGAAATAGATTTACTGTGCGTTCGAAATGCGCATTCTTGATTCAATAATCAATAAACCTATCAGGGAGAATCGAATGAAAGACGATCTTGCAAAGCTGCTGGACGCAATTGACAGCGGCGGGCTTAGCCGCCGGTCATTTCTGAACCGGACGGCTGCGTTTGGTTTGACCGCGGCGCTTGGCACGTCAATGCTACCCAGCATGGTGCGCGCCGAAGAGCCAAAGAAGGGCGGCATGTACCGCATGGGCTGGGGTGGTGGCGAGTCGACCGATACGCTGGACCCAAGTCTTGCCGACAGCCCGGTTCCCTTTGTGGTGAACCGCCAGTGGGGCGATACCATTGTCAACGTGACAGCCGATGGCCAGATCGAGCCGCGCCTTGCGGAATCGATGACGTCTAACGCAGACGGCACCGAATGGCGCTTTGTCATCCGTCAGGGTGTGAAGTTCCACGACGGCAGCGACATGACGGTTGATGATGTGGTTGCCACGTTCAAGCGGCATTCGGATGAAAACTCGAAGTCCGGCGCGCTGGGCATCATGCAGGGTATTGCGGGCATCGCGGCGGACGGGCAAGAAGTGGTGATGACGCTTGCCAGCGGCAATGCCGATTTGCCCTATCTGTTGTCGGACTATCACTTGGTCGTGCAGCCCAAGGGCGGTGTTGACGCACCAAATGCGGCGATCGGCACCGGCACGTGGAAAGTGGTGACGGCCGAGCCGGGCGTGCGCTACACGTTTGAGAAGAACCCGAATGACTGGGATACCACGCGCGGCCATTACGACGGGGTCGAACTGCTGGTGATCAACGATGCGACTGCACGCACATCGGCGCTGCAATCGGGGCAGGTTGACATCATCAACCGGATTGATCCGAAGGTGGCCAAACTGCTGGGGCAGACACCGGGCGTTGTGGTGTCGAATGTATCGGGCCGTGCGATTTATGTGTTCAACATGTTTGCCAACACGGCGCCGTTTGACAACAAAGACCTGCGGATGGCGTTGAAATACGCGATCAACCGGCAGGAAATGGTGGACAAGATCCTGGGTGGTTTTGGCGGTATTGGCAACGATATTCCGGTCAACGCGGCCTATCCGTTGTTCACTGCCCTGCCACAGCGCGAGTATGACCCGGCAAAGGCTGCCGAGCATTACAAAGCGTCCGGCCATGATGGCAGCCCGATTGTTCTGACCGTTGCAGACACGTCGTTCCCCGGTGCGGTGGATGCGGCGGCTCTGTTCCAGCAATCTGCTGCGGCCTGCGGCATTCCGCTTGAAATCAAGCGCGTGCCGGATGACGGCTATTGGTCAGACGTGTGGAACGTGAACCCGTTCTGCGCCGCCTATTGGGGTGGACGTCCGGTGCAGGACCAAATGTATTCGACGGCCTATCTGTCGACTGCAGACTGGAACGACACCCGGACTTTGAGCCCCGAACTGGATGCAATGATCATTGCTGCCCGCTCGGAAACAGACACGGCCAAGCGGACCGAACTTTATGCAAGCATCGCAAAGTTCATCCACGAGGAAAGCGGCTTGATTTGCCCGATGTTCAACGACTTCATTGATGCGCATAGCGATAAAATTGCGGGTTACATGAAGGATCCGAACTTTGAAGCTATGGGGGGCTGGGCGTCTGCCAAAACCTGGTTCGCCTGACCCATGGTTCACCCCATCCTGAAACTGGTGGCTCAGCGCATTGCGCTGGGCCTTGTTTTGTTGTGGGCGGCGTCGGTGCTGATATTCGTTGGCACGCAGATCCTGCCGGGCGACGTGGCGCAAAGCATTCTGGGGCAATCGGCCACACCGGTATCGCTTGCCAATCTGCGCGCAGAGTTGGGTTTGAACGAGCCGCCACTTGCGCGCTATCTGTCTTGGGCGGGCGGTATCCTGCACGGCGATCTGGGCACAGCATTGACCAATAAGAAAGACATTGCAGAAGCAATGGGCAAGCGGCTGGGCAACACGCTGTTTCTTGCGTTTTGGGCGGCGGTGATTTCGGTGCCGCTGGCGGTGACGTTGGGGTTGATTGCGGTGCGCTATCAAGGGCGATGGCCCGATAAGTTGATCTCGACGGTGACGCTTGCCACGGTGTCGGTGCCGGAATTTTTGCTTGGTTATATTGCAGTCTATTTTCTGTCTGTGAAATTTCGGCTGTTGCCGTCTTTGGCCACCATCAATGACGGGATGAGCTTCGGTGACAAGCTGTATGCGATATCATTGCCAGTGCTGGTTCTGGTGCTGGTGGTGTTGGGCCATATGATGCGGATGACGCGGGCGGCGATTTTGAACGTGATGCAATCGGCCTATATCGAGACGGCGGAATTGAAGGGCCTGCGCCCGATTTCGGTGATCGCCAAGCATGCCTTTCCGAACGCAATTGCGCCTGTGGTGAATGTGGTGATGTTGAACCTTGCCTATCTGGTGGTGGGCGTGGTGGTGGTGGAAGTGGTGTTCGTCTATCCCGGCATGGGGCAGTATCTGGTGGATCATGTGGCCAAGCGCGATGTGCCGGTGGTGCAGGCGTGCGGGCTTGTCTTTGCGGCGATTTACATCGGGCTGAACATCGTGGCGGATGTGGTGTCGATACTGGCTAACCCACGATTGAGGCACCCGAAATGACGCGTATTCCGTTGGCAGCGATGATCGGGCTGTTCTTCACCGGCCTGTATTTCTTCTGCGCCATCTTTGCCGCCTGGATAGCCCCCTACGACATGGCCGAGGTGGTGGGCGACAGTTGGCTTCCCCTAAAGCTCAGCTACTATCTAAGCCCACTTTGGTATGTTCTGGCCGAAGTCTGGTACGTATTTTCGCACTTGCCTTGGAACTGGGACCACATTCCGCTTGGCGGTTTCTTCGCGACCTTCTCGTTTCCCGAGCCTCCAGAATATTGGCTGGGCACCGATTCCATCGGGCGGGATTTGCTGAGCCGGATGATCTGGGGTGGGCAGACGACGATTTTTGTGGCGACTGCGGCGACGGTCCTGTCATTTTCGATCGGGTCGAGCCTTGGGTTTTTGGCGGCGGTCAAAGGCGGTTGGGTGGATCAGTTGCTGTCGCGACTGGTGGATTTGATCATGTCCATCCCATCGTTGATTTCGGCGCTTGTCGTGCTGTCGGTGATGCCGGTGACGTTGCCTGTATTGATCCTGGTGATGGGGCTGCTGGATGCGACGCGCGTTTTCCGGCTGTCGCGTGCCGTGGCAGTGGATATCACCGTGATGGATTATGTCGAGGCGGCGCGGTTGCGCGGCGAGCGCCAAGGCTGGATCATTTTCCGCGAAATACTGCCAAACGCGCTGTCGCCGCTGGTGGCGGAAATGGGGTTGCGGTTTATTTTCATGGTGTTGTTCATTTCCACCCTGTCGTTCCTTGGGCTTGGCGTGCAGCCGCCGCTTGCCGATTGGGGCGGTATCGTGAAGGAAAACAAGGAAGGCATCGTCTACGGCATTCCGGCGGCCCTGGTGCCGGCAGTGGCGATATCGACGCTGGCAATATCTGTAAACCTTGTGGCGGACTGGATTTTGAACCGGACATCTTCTTTGAAAGGCGGCCGGGGATGAGCGAGGTTTTGCTGGACATCAAGGGCCTGCGGATGGAGGCCACGGCTTACCCTCCGGGGGAGGCGCCACGCAACATCACGCTGGTGGACGGTGTGTCGCTTCGGTTGGAAAAGGGCAAGGTGCTGGGGTTGATCGGCGAATCCGGGGCGGGTAAATCCACCATCGGGTTGTCGTCGATGGCTTACGGGCGTGGTGGCGTGCGCATCACCGGGGGCGAGATCTGGCTGAAGGGCCGCGACATACGGCAGGGCGATGCGGGCGGTTTGCGGGCGCTGCGCGGGCGCGAGGTCACTTATGTGGCGCAATCGGCGGCGGCGGCGTTTAACCCGGCCAAGCAGTTGATGCAGCAAGTGGTTGAGGCCACGTTGCGGCACGGTATCGCCACCCGCGCCGAGGCCGAGGCGCGGGCAGTGGTGATGTTTGGCAAGTTGGGCTTGCCCGACCCCGCAAACATCGGGCGGCGCTATCCGCATCAGGTGTCTGGCGGACAGTTGCAGCGGGTGATGACGGCGATGGCGCTGTGTTCCAAGCCTGACCTCGTGGTGTTCGACGAGCCGACAACGGCGCTGGATGTGACCACGCAGATCGAGGTGCTGGCGGCGATCAAAGAAGCCATTGCCGATACCGGCGTGGCGGCTTTGTATATCACGCATGATCTGGCGGTGGTCGCACAGGTGGCCGATCACATCATGGTGCTGCGGCACGGCAAAATGGTGGAATATGGCACCACCCGGCAGATCATCGAGGCCCCGCGCGAGGAGTATACCCGCGCGCTGGTATCGGTGCGGTCGATTGAGCATGTCGAGAAAACCGATGGCGCGGCGGCGGTTCTGTCGGTGGCGGGGATCACGGCGCGGTATCGGGGCACCAAGTTTGATGTGCTGTCGGGTGTGACGGTGGATTTGCCGCCGGGGCAGACTCTGGCGGTGGTGGGCGAATCCGGATCTGGCAAATCGACGCTGGCGCGGGTGATCACCGGGCTGTTGCCGCCTTCGGCAGGGCGGATCACCTTTGCCGGGCGGGTGCTGCCTGCGGCGCTGGCGGACCGGACCAAAGATGATCTGCGCGAGGTGCAGATGATTTACCAGATGGCCGATGTGGCGATGAACCCGCGCCAGACGGTGGGCACCATCATCGGGCGGCCATTGGAGTTTTACTTTGGTCTGAAAGGTGAGGCCAGGCGGGCCCGTGTGCAGGACCTGCTGGACCAGATCGAGATGGGCAAAGGTTATATCGACCGCTATCCGGCGGAATTGTCTGGCGGGCAGAAACAGCGCGTTTGCATCGCGCGCGCACTGGCGGCAAAGCCGAAGCTGATCATCTGTGATGAGGTGACATCGGCGCTGGACCCGCTGGTGGCGGACGGGATTTTGAAGCTGCTGTTGGCCCTGCAGGCGCAAGAAGGTGTGGCCTACCTGTTCATCACCCATGATCTGGCGACAGTGCGCGCGATTGCCGACCGGATTGCGGTGATGTTCAAGGGACGCGTCGTGCGGTATGGCACCAAGACCGATGTGCTAAGCCCGCCCTATGATGATTACACCGATTTGTTGCTGTCATCGGTGCCGGAGATGAAGCTGGGCTGGCTGGAAAATGTAATCTCCACCCGCAAAATGGAAAGTGCGGGGAATTAGGGCGAACAGATAAGCGGAGCCGCTGGTCGCGGCATCGTTTTTCTCTCGCGCTTCCGGCGTTGCCGTCACCGCGAGGCTGAGGGGGCGTTCCGCCCCCATGGCAGTTTGGTCAAGGCCAAACTGCCCCCCCCTGAGGATATTTAGGCCAAGGTGAAATCAGCCGGCGTAGTTTGAGCCTTCGGCATCGAGCAGAGCTTTGAGTTCGGATAGGTGCGCGTCGGCGCCTGTCGGGTAGTCTTCCCATTCGCGGGCGGTTTTTTCGGCAATTGCGTCTGGCAGAATGCGCAGGGGCTGGCCGGTTTGCAGGGCGCGGATATAAGTCTCGGCCGCGCGTTCAAAATAATAAAGGCGGTTGAACGTGTCGGCGACGGTAGCGCCGATGATCAGCACGCCGTGGTTGCCCATGATCATCACTTTGATCTTCGGGTCAGTCAGCAGGGCGGCACACCGCGCGCCTTCGTCGCCAAAGGCCATGCCGCCGTAGTGATCATCGACCATGTGGCGGTTGTGGAACATTGCCGAGTTCTGGTCAATCGCGGGCAGGCGGCTGTCGGCAAGGCTGGCCAGCACCGTGGCATGGATGGAATGCACGTGCATGACGCAAGCCGCATGTGGGCAGGCGCGGTGGATGGCGCCGTGCAGGCCCCAAGCGGTGGGATCGGGGGCATCGGGGCGATCCAATGTGGTGGGATCATTGGCGTCGATCAGCACCATGTCGGATGCAGTGATGCGGGCGAAATGGCGCGCGTTGGGGTTGATCAGGAATTCGGTGCCAGACGGGTTGATGGCCAGGCTGAAATGGTTGGCCACGGCCTCGTGCATGTTCAGGCGCGCGGTCCAGCGAAAGGCGGCGGCAAGATCGACCCGTTCGGCCCAATGGGTGGTGTTGCGCAAGGTTTGGTTCATGGCGTGGCTCCTAAGGTGGCAATGGCGGTGATGATTCTATCGAAGCTTTGGGCAGCGCGGGGCACGGTATGCCTTGCGCGCAGGTAGCCGTGGACGAGCCCCTGTTCCAAATGCCAGGTGGCCTGGCCGCCAGCGGCGATGATACGGGCGCAGTAATCGCGGCCATCATCGGCGATGGGATCGCATTCGGCGCTGAAAGCGACAGTTGGGGGCATGCAGGTAAAATCGGAGGCATGCAGGGCGTTTGCGGTGGGATCACCCACAGCGGACCGACCGTGTTCGTGGCGGATTGTGGCATAGAGCAGCACATCACCCCGCGACAGCATCGGGGCATGGGCATGGGTCAGGTAGCTGCCCTGAGCGGGATCACCGCCGAGGTCCGCATAAACAAGCACAAGGCCAAGCGCTGGAAAATCGTGCCGCGTTGCATGGGCGAGCGATGCAGCAAGAGAGCCGCCCGCGGAATCCCCCGCCAACAGGTAGGGCCCGGATGCGGCGACAGCCCGGGCGACAGCCAGCGCATCGTCAAAGGCTGCGGGATGTGGATGGTCCGGTGCGAGGCGGTAGTCAACGCTGACGACAGATAGCCCGGTTCGGGCGCAGATTTCGGCGCAGATATCATCATGGCTGTGCAAACCGCCCATGATGAAGCCGCCACCGTGACAGTAGATAAGTGTGGGTTTGGTGCCGGGGTAGACACGACAGGGGATGCCTGCAATGGCCTCGTCGTGGGCGGTTATGCCGTTGGGATAGCCGCGATGGAATGACCGGCACATGGCATCGTAGAGTTTTCGTTGTTCGGCCACGCTGCGGCTGGCGGCATCTGGGGGATAGCAGGCGTTTGTGCGGTTGATGAAGGCCCAGGTCGGGGCGTCGATAAGGCTTTGATAATCTGTCGGTGCCATGATGCCCGTTGGGATGCGATGTGTTCAAAGAGTGTGCGCTACATTGCTTGGCCCTGCAACTGACATAGATTGAAGTGAATATGCGAAAAGATGCCCAGTTTCTCTCACAATTAAGCCGCAACTCGGGGGTAATTGGGAAGGACCGAGTGGTATTTGGTGGAGTTTGGTATGAAACATTTACGCGCTGTTAAATCTGAAAAAGCGACGCTTGTTGGTTGGGGCGTGCGCGTCTTGATGTTGACGGATGGGTCGGATACGGGCGCTGAGGCGCGGATTGTTGATCTTGGCGGCAAGGTTGATATCGAAACTGAACTTTATACCGCCCTTGCAGCACTGATTGATGATCCGCTGGGATACGGTCTTTTCGTGATGGATGCGGATGCTTTTGGCGGCATGGACATAGGTTTGCGCGCGTTTCAGATGCTGCGCGCCGCCGGAGTGCGGGTTCCGGTGATTTTGGTCAGTCAAGATGGCGGCAGGCAGGTGTTCCCGGAAGAACGTGCTGCGCCGATACTGCTGAAAGCACCGCTATCGATGGTGGCATTGCGGGTTGGGTTTGAACATGCGCTGTATGACCGGGTGGTCTGGCGCGCGGCGTGATGGTTGTTTTAAAAAAACGGGATGAATGAAAAAAGGCGGATCAATGACCCGCCTTTTTTAATCCTGTTCAGCGAAGATCAGGCGAGGGCGAGGTTGGTCGCCGATTCGCGGCCATCACGGCCTGCTTCGATGTCGAACGTCACTGGCTGGCCGTCTTTCAGGCTGCGAAGGCCTGCGCGTTCCAGAGCGGTGATGTGAACGAACACGTCCTTTTTGCCGCCTTCTGGCGCAATAAAGCCGAAGCCTTTGGTTTCGTTAAACCATTTCACGGTGCCCTTGGCCATCGTGACGTCTCCTGTCTTGGGTCCGCCCGCGGAAGTGCGGCGGCGTGGCATCGTCAGCGCGGAATCGAATGCTGTAGGCCGTGACCGGTAGACAGGTGTCGATAGGGATAACGTCGCGGTTGTGATATGCGATCAATGGCCGCAAAAATCAAGGAAAATCGCTGGAACGGGGTTCAGACTTCGACCATCTCGCCGCGCACCATTGTGCCGCGTGGAACCATGGCAACCGCGATACCGGCAAGGGATACGACCATTCCGGTGACAAACCACGCGATCAGGGCGGTCAGGGCGCTGGCATCAAACACCACGATGGAGGTGAGCATGGCGACCACGCCTGCAATGCCGCCGATAACGAAAAAGATGAATGCCATTGCTCTGCTCCCAAGACTTGTATGCCTTGAGAGGAGGGTGATGGGAAATCTGGGCCGAAATGGGGCAGGGATGCGGTGTTGTTGTGAAGGGGGCGATTGGCGGCCGCCTTAGGTTAGAATACGTCGGCGAAGTAAAGGATGAGGATGATCGGGATCGGAATGCCGACGGCCCAGGCGAGAATACCTTTCATTGGGGGTGCTCCTGTGGTCGTTACGGATGGGCAACGCGGGTGGGGGTGGGTTGGTTCCATGGGGGGGTAGGGTGTGCATTTATTGCGCACCATTTTGGGTGGCGTGTGCGGTGCGCAATGAATGCGCACCCTACGATGGCTGTTTACCCGGCGAACGCCTGAGCACGCTTGCGAGGGCCGGGTGATGAGCGATCAGAAATCGTCCAGTGGACGATTTCCGCGAAGAACGCCCGGCCCGTGGGCGGGCCGGGAGGCAGGCGCTGCCCGGCGGCGCTGGCGCGCCTTGATTCCGGGCGGGGGGACTACCGGGTGAATGGAAGTTTGGTACTCACCCAGCAATATGCATGGTCCCGCCGAGTGGACCTTAACGCAAAACGAGAGGACGCGGGTCGGTTTTGGGATCGGACAAAAGTTGCGCGTCATTGCGATATTGTTTTGCTACTATCTGCAACCTTTGCTTTTTTGTGTCTCGTGATAGGTCAGCTAAGTTTCCAAACAGTCTTTGCGAGCTTGCAGAAGCCTCACTAGACGCCAATTTTTCAGGATACATGGCATAATACCAAACTTGAAACACTTGAGCTTCGATCGGCAGGGGAAGGTTGGCCTGACAGTAATCATACCAAACGACAAATAGCGTATGATCATTGACTACATCGCTAAAGCCAATAAATTGTTCTTCAAGGTCAAAATTTATGCCGCTTTGATCGCTAGCATGCTTAATGGGTGTCCAGTATTGATTTCGTAGTTTTCGGATATCCTTCAGCAGACGATGCGGAAAAGTCGTAAGTATGTGATCGTTGAAGGTGTGAACCGATTCTGACTTCGCCAGTAGGCTAGCATTTTCTGCCGCAGAACTGGCGAGACAGTGAACCGAGATAGGGTCCATATCGTCCAAAAAAAGTTGGGTCGCCACACCGAGTTGGCGACGAACAATTTCTTTACGAGAATAGTCACCGGTCACCTACTAAACCTTTTATACTTCACCCGCTTCGGCTCAATCGAGTCCGGCCCAAGCCTGCGCACCTTGTCCTCCTCATAAGCCTCAAAGTTCCCCTCGAACCATTCCACATGCGCATCGCCCTCAAACGCCAGAATGTGCGTGCAGAGGCGGTCCAGAAAATACCTGTCGTGGCTGATGATCACGGCGCAGCCGGCGAAATCTTCGATTGCCGCCTCAAGGGCTTGCAGGGTTTCCACGTCAAGGTCGTTGGTGGGTTCGTCGAGGAGGAGGACGTTTCCTCCGCTTTTCAACAGCTTGGCCATGTGGACGCGGTTGCG
>JAYSPY010000031.1:0-22570 GCA_043721855.1 Pseudorhodobacter sp. | reverse complement strand
CGAAGTGGGCCCGGACGGTTGGTATTCTGGCGGGGATGCGTTGGATGCCGAATGCCGAAATCGGTTTGAAGACCTGTGGCAGGCGGCGTTTGACCGGGGGTTGGAACATTGGGTCGATGGCGCGGTGGGAACGCTGGCCTATATCATCCTATGCGACCAACTGGCGCGCAACATCCATCGCGGCGATGCAAATGCATTTGTGACAGATGTGCAAGCGCGCGCCGCGGCAAGGATGGCGTTAGACAAAGGCTGGGATATGGCCGCGCCAGAGCCTGAGCGGCAGTTTTTCTACATGCCGTTCATGCACAGTGAAGAGGTGTCAGATCAAACGCTGTCGGTGACGTTGTTCATGGGAAAAATGCCGGATTCCGGGGCTGATCGTCTTATTCATGCCAAAGCGCATCAAGCCGTGATTGCGCGCTTTGGCCGCTTTCCGTTTCGTAACGCCGCTTTAGGGCGTGCCAGCACGGCTGACGAGGCGCAGTTTATGGCAGATGGTGGATATGGCGAAAGCGTCCGTGTCCTCAGGGCCAGCCATGCAACCAACGCATAGGCCTATGCCTGCACCTGTGTTGCTTGAAAAATCAAAGTGGTTTAATGCCAAACTACTTTTTCTGAGGAGGGAAAGATGGCGGCCCAGAACTTTGACATGATTGTTATCGGCGCAGGCCCGGGGGGCTATGTGGCCGCCATTCGGGGTGCACAGCTTGGTTTGAACGTCGCGATCGTGGAGCGGGAGCATTTGGGTGGTATCTGCCTGAACTGGGGCTGTATTCCCACCAAGGCAATGCTGCGGTCTGCCGAGGTGTTCCATCTGATGCACCGCGCATCGGAGTTTGGTCTATCTGCAACCGGGATCAGCTATGATCTGGACGCCGTTGTTGCCCGGTCGCGCGCTGTGGCAAAGCAGCTGTCGGGCGGCATTGGCCATCTGATGAAGAAAAACAAGATCACCGTTTTCATGGGGGCGGCGACGCTGCCCGCCAAGGGCAAGGTTTCGGTCAAAACCGATAAGGGCACCGAAGATCTGACGGCGAAAGCCATCATCCTTGCCACTGGCGCACGGGCCCGCGAATTGCCGGGTCTGGAGGCGGACGGCGATCTTGTCTGGACCTACAAGCACGCGCTGGTGGCCAAACGGATGCCAAAGAAGCTGCTGGTGATCGGGTCGGGCGCGATTGGTATCGAATTTGCCAGTTTCTTCAACACGTTGGGCGCTGATACGACGGTTGTTGAGGTGATGGACCGGGTATTGCCGGTGGAAGACGCCGAAATCTCGGCCTTCGCTAAGAAATCGTTTCTGAAGCAGGGTATGAAAATTCTGGAAAAAACCACAGTCAAAAAACTCGACCGCAGCCCCGGCAAAGTGGTGGCGCATCTGGAATCGGCGTCGGGCACCGTAACGCAGGAATTCGACACCGTAATTTCTGCCGTGGGGATCATCGGCAATGTTGAAAACCTTGGGCTTGAGGCTTTGGGTGTCAAGATCGACCGCACTCATGTGGTGACCGATGAATACTGCCGGACTGGGGTGGACGGGCTTTATGCTATCGGCGATATCGCGGGCGCGCCGTGGCTTGCGCACAAGGCCAGCCATGAAGGCGTGATGGTGGCCGAACTTGTGGCGGGCAAGCATCCGCATCCGATCAAACCGAATTCGATTGCGGGCTGCACCTATTGCCACCCGCAAGTGGCAAGCGTCGGACTGACCGAGGCGAAGGCTAAAGAAGCAGGCTATGACATCAAGGTTGGTCGTTTCCCCTTTATTGGCAACGGCAAAGCGATAGCCCTTGGTGAATCCGAGGGCTTCGTAAAAACGATTTTCGATGCAAAAACCGGTGAGATGCTCGGCGCGCATATGATCGGCGCGGAAGTAACGGAATTGATTCAAGGCTATGTTGTTGCGCGCAGTCTGGAGACGACCGAGGAAGACCTGATGAATACGGTTTTCCCACACCCGACTTTGTCAGAGATGATGCACGAATCGGTGCTGGATGCCTATGGCCGCGCGATTCATATGTGACGCAGCGGGGGGCTCACCCCCCGCACCCCCGAGGATATTTGCGCCAAGATGAAAAGCTGGGTCTGAATGCGCAATGTGCTGACAGCGCTTGCAATCTGGGCGGCGGGTCTTGGGGCTGCGGCGCAGTTTGGCAAGATGTCGGTGATTTACGCCCAACTTGGCGATATTTATCCAGATCACCCTGGCGTCGGCATTGGCGTGATGGTGTCGATCATCGGGATTATCGGGCTGGTATTCGGCACCACGGCGGGAATGCTTGTCGTGCGGATTGGGCCTCGGCGGTCCATGCTTGTGGCTTTGGCTTTGGGGGCAGCGGTCAGTCTGGTGCAAAGCCTGATGCTGCCGTATCCGCTGATGCTGGCGTTGCGGGTGCCGGAGGGGATTTCGCATCTGGCCATCGTGGTGGTGGGACCAACGGCCATCGCGGCGACGGCAAGCCTGCGCTTTCAAGGGATGGTGATGACGCTGTGGGGCAGCTTTTTTGGTGTGTCCTTCGCGACGCTGGCCTATTTCGGCCCCGGTCTGGTGGCCGTGCACGGGCCGGGACTGCTTTTTCAAGCTCACGCGATCTGGTTGGTTTTTTGCCTGGCGGCATTGTGGGTGCTGATGCCAATCGACCCGAACATCATTGCACCACCCAAGATCAGCCTACTGGCGCAGCACGTTGAAACTTACCGATCGCCCCGCATCGCGGCCCCGGCGATGGGGTTTGTCTGTTATACGGTGACCTATGTGGCCATGCTGACCCTATTGCCGGGTGCCATTGGCGCGGAATGGGGACATTTCGCTGCTGTTGCGATGCCCTTGGCGTCGATACTGGTTTCGCTGACATTTGGCGTGTGGCTTTTAGGTCGGATGACCGCTGTTTTGGTGGTGCAAGCGGGGTTTTGTGCGGTCATTCTGGTGTCGCTCGGGCTGTGGATTACATGGGGTCAGGGGGCAGCTACCGTGATCTTTGCCTGTATGGTAGCGGCGTCGATGGGCGTGGTCCAAGGGGCAAGCTTTGCCTCGATCCCGCAGTTGAATTTGCAACCTGCGGACCGGGCACGGGCGGCGGGGGCCATTGCGCAACTCGGAAATCTGGGCACCACCACCGGCACCCCGGCGCTTGCGCTGATCTTGATGCAGTTCGGTGTAACCGGCATGGCCGTGTTCCTGATCGCGTTCTCGGCCCTTGGGATTGCACTGCATCAATGGCAGGCGCGCCGGCGAGCCAATTAACCTATACCCGTTCCTCTTTCGTTCACATATTTGGGTTGGAGACTCGGCCCGACTGCCCTATGTAGTGATGCGCGGTGCAAGGGGCGGGTTATGGCGGAACAAAAGTTCATCGAGGTGCGCGGCGCGCGCGAACACAATTTGAAAAATGTGGATGTGAATATCCCTCGTGATCAGCTGGTGGTGATCACGGGCTTGTCTGGGTCTGGCAAATCATCGTTGGCATTTGATACCATCTATGCCGAAGGCCAGCGCCGCTATGTCGAAAGCCTGTCGGCCTATGCGCGGCAGTTTCTGGATATGATGGGCAAGCCGGATGTGGACCATATATCCGGCCTGTCACCTGCGATTTCGATTGAACAAAAGACCACTTCGAAAAACCCGCGCTCCACCGTTGGCACGGTGACAGAGATTTATGATTACATGCGCCTTTTGTTCGCGCGCGTGGGCACCCCGTTCAGCCCGACCACTGGCCTGCCGATCACCGCACAACAGGTGCAGGACATGGTCGACGGCGTGATGGCGATGGCCGAGGGCACGCGCGCTTACCTGTTGGCCCCCATCGTGCGGGACCGCAAAGGTGAATATCGCAAGGAATTTCTTGATCTGCGCAAACAGGGCTTTCAGCGCGTCAAGGTGAACGGCGCGTTCCATGAATTGGAAGACGCGCCGACTCTCGACAAGAAACTGCGCCATAACATCGACGTGGTGGTTGACCGGATCGTTGTAAAAGACGGCATTCAGACAAGGTTGGCAGATAGCTTTCGCACCGCGCTGAATTTGGCCGACGGCATCGCCATTCTGGAAACAGCACCAGCAGAAGGCGAGGGTGACCCGGTTCGCACCACCTATTCCGAAAAATTTGCCTGCCCGGTGTCTGGCTTTACGATCCCCGAGATTGAACCCCGCCTGTTCAGTTTCAACGCCCCCTTTGGCGCTTGCCCGGTCTGTGATGGCTTGGGGGTAGAATTGTTCTTTGACGAACGACTTGTTGTGCCCGATCAAGGGCTTACCTTGATGCAAGGGGCACTGGCGCCATGGGCGAAATCCAAATCTCCGTATTTCACCCAGACGATTGACGCGCTTTCCACGCATTACAAGTTTGACAAGAAAACCAAGTGGAAGGATCTGCCGGAAAGCGTGCAAAGCCTATTCCTGCATGGTTCTGGCAAGGAAGAGATCACCTTTCGCTACGACGAAGGCGGCCGCATTTACCAAGTGGCGCGCGTGTTTGAAGGCGTTATCCCCAATATGGAACGCCGCTACCGCGAGACGGATAGCGCTTGGAGCCGCGAGGATATGGAGCGGTTTCAGAACAACCGCGCTTGTGGGGCTTGCGGTGGCTTTCGTCTGAAACCCGAGGCGCTGGCGGTGAAAATCGCGGGTCTTCATGTGGGGCAAGTGGTGAAAATGTCGATATCCGAGGCGCATGCCTGGATATCAACAGTGCCCGAAACGCTGAGCAATCAGAAGAACGAAATCGCCAAGGCAATTCTGAAAGAAATCCGCGAACGGCTGGGTTTTTTGGTGAATGTCGGCCTGAATTACCTGACGCTGTCGCGCAATGCGGGCACGCTGTCGGGCGGTGAGGCGCAACGTATCCGGCTGGCCAGTCAGATCGGGTCTGGCCTGACGGGGGTTTTGTATGTGCTGGACGAGCCATCCATCGGCCTGCACCAACGTGACAATGACCGCCTGCTGACCACGTTGAAAAACCTGCGCGATCAGGGCAATTCGGTGCTGGTGGTGGAGCATGACGAAGATGCCATCCGCGAGGCGGATTATGTGTTCGACATGGGGCCGGGGGCAGGCGTGCATGGTGGTGCAGTGGTGTCGGAAGGCACGCCTGCACAAATTGCGGCCGATCCCAACAGTTTGACCGGGCAATATCTGTCTGGTGCGCGGTCGATTGCGGTGCCGAAAACCCGGCGCAAAGGCAACGGCAAAAAGATCAGAATCGTCGGGGCCAATGGCAACAACCTGCAAAATGTGACGGCGGAATTTCCGCTGGGGCAGTTTGTCTGTGTGACCGGGGTGTCGGGCGGCGGAAAATCCACGTTGACGATTGAGACGCTGTTCAAGACCGCCTCGATGCGGCTGAACGGTGCGCGCGAAACGCCAGCGCCGTGTGAAACGATCCTTGGCTTTGAACATCTGGACAAGGTGATCGACATTGATCAGCGCGCCATTGGCCGCACGCCACGTTCAAACCCGGCGACTTACACTGGCGCTTTCACACCGATGCGCGATTGGTTTGCCGGTCTGCCCGAATCCAAAGCACGCGGCTATTTGCCGGGGCGGTTTTCGTTCAACGTCAAAGGTGGGCGGTGCGAGGCCTGTCAGGGCGACGGCTTGATCAAGATCGAGATGAACTTCTTGCCCGATGTTTATGTCACCTGCGAGACGTGCAAGGGGCATCGTTACAACCGCGAAACTCTTGAAATTAAATTCAAGAACAAGAGTATAGCCGATATTCTTGATATGACGGTAGAGGAGGCGCAAGGGTTTTTTCAAGCCGTGCCCAGTATCCGCGAAAAGATGGATGCGCTGGTGCGGGTGGGGCTTGGTTATATCAAGGTCGGCCAGCAGGCGACCACGCTTTCGGGCGGCGAGGCACAGCGGGTGAAGCTGTCAAAGGAGCTGTCACGCCGTGCCACCGGCCGCACTTTGTATATACTGGATGAACCGACAACCGGTCTGCACTTTGAAGATGTACGCAAGCTGTTGGAAGTGCTGCATGAATTGGTGGATCAGGGTAATACGGTGGTGGTGATTGAACATAATTTGGATGTCGTCAAAACCGCCGATTGGGTGATCGACATTGGTCCCGAAGGCGGCGATGGCGGCGGTGAGATTGTGGCTGTTGGCACACCCGAAAACATCGCAAAGGTAGACAGAAGCCATACCGGGCGGTATCTTAAGGATATGCTGAAAACCAGGCGGGTAGCTGCGGAATAAAACCAATGACGCGCCTCGATGATGCCCACGCGGAAATGATGCAAGACGACAGCAATGATGCGCTGCGTCTTGCGTTTTATTCACAGCTTGCAGACGCAGAATTGTTTGTGTTGTTGGACGGCGATGCCGATCCCGAACAAGTCACGCCGCGCCTGTTTGATCTGGAGGATGGCCCCGTGGTGCTGGCCTTTGATCTGGAAGAACGTCTTACGGCTTTTGTGGGCGGGCCAGCCGCCTATGCTGCCTTGCCGGGCCGGGTGATTGCGGCGCAGCTGGCCGGGCAGGGGGTTGGTCTTGGACTGAATGTCGGCGATACGCCCTCGTCGATCATTTTGCCCGCCGAGGTCATGGATTGGTTGACCGCCACCCTTGGCACAAAGCCTGCGCAAGTTGCCGCAGTGGCGCAGGGATTTTCTTACCCATGGGGAGTTCCGGAAACGGTCACCCAGCGCCTGCTGGATAAGCTTGGTGCAAATCCGGGGCTGGCAGAGGCGGTTTTGTTGGCGGAAGTCGTCTACCAAGGCGGGCGGCGCGGCCACATCTTGGCGGTTTTAGGGGCCGATGGCGGTGCGGAACAGGCGCTCAGTGGGGCGGTATCCGAAGCCTTGGTGTTTTCCGGGCTTGATATGGCCGAGATTGACGTGGTGTTTCTTGAAAGTGATGATCCGCGCACCAAAACAATTGCCGAGGTGGCGTTACGGCTTGATCTGCCAAAACCCATGCCAACCGCGCCATCCCCGACCGCTATTCCCGGCATGAATCCCGCAAAGCCGCCAATTTTGCGCTGAATTTATGGGGTATAATGATACCTATTTTGTAAAGCATTGATATGCATCATATAAATGTGCTATCTGCACCTTGACCTGTGCGTGGACATGCGGGATACACCGCCATCTTCTTCCCGGGGGTCTGCCCCCGCTTCACCTGATGGGTTACTGATATGAAAACCTTCTCCGCTACTCCGGCGGACATCGACAAAAAGTGGATCCTGATCGACGCCGAAGGCATCGTTTTGGGCCGCTTGGCGTCGATCGTCGCCAGCATCTTGCGTGGCAAGAACAAGCCAACCTTCACACCGCACATGGATATGGGCGATAATGTGATCGTCATCAACGCCGACAAGGTGCAGATGACCGGCAACAAGCGCGCCGACAAGCGCTACTACTGGCACACAGGCCACCCGGGCGGCATCAAGTTCCGCACCGCAGCGCAAGTGCTGGACGGCGCGCACCCAGAGCGTGTTGTGGTCAAAGCCGTTGAACGGATGATCACCCGCAACCGTCTTGGCCGTGTGCAGATGACCAACCTGCGCGTTTACGCGGCAGCCGAGCATCCACATGAGGCCCAGCAGCCCACCGTTCTTGACCTTGCGTCGATGAACCCCAAGAACACCCGGAGCGCATGATCATGGCAGAAATCAAATCCCTCGACGATCTGAAATCGGCTGTTGGCACCGTTGAGGCCGTTGTTGCAGTTGCCGCACCGCGCGTGTCCGTCAAGGACGCACAGGGCCGGTCCTACGCCACTGGCAAGCGCAAAGATGCGGTTGCCCGCGTCTGGATCAAGCCGGGTTCCGGCAAGGTGGTGGTCAATGGCAAGACGATGGCAGATTATTTTGCCCGTCCGGTTTTGCAGATGATCCTGCGCCAGCCCTTCACTGTTGCGGGCGTCGAAGGCCAGTTTGATGTTGTTGCAACTGTTGCTGGCGGTGGCCTTTCGGGCCAGGCCGGCGCGGTAAAGCACGGCATTTCCAAAGCCTTGCAGCTGTTCGAGCCATCGCTTCGTGGCGCGTTGAAAGCGGCAGGCTTCCTGACCCGCGACAGCCGTGTTGTGGAACGCAAGAAATACGGCAAGGCCAAAGCGCGTAAGAGCTTCCAGTTCTCCAAGCGCTAAGTCCGCGAATAGGTTCAAAGAAAAGGCCCGCGTTCAGCGGGCCTTTTTTATTTGGGTATTGCCCAAAAAAGTTGGGAGGTTTTGACATGGCCCAGTCAGGGGAACCTTAAAGCCACGTTCAATCCTGCCAAAACCGTTTTTCACCTTCCGCATATGCATCGCCGGGCCGCAGCCCGATATCATTCAACAAATGATTATCCAGTTTCCGAAGGCTATGGCGGGTACTGCTGCGCAACTGCCATTTGGCAACCAAAATTGCCAAATCCAAAACCAGACGGGACAGCAAGGGCATTCGGTCAAGCGCCGATGCATTCAAAGCTTCAAACCTGTCTGAAAGTGCCATTGTCCATCACCATTTGTATTGATACAAATTAATCTGTTTGATATCATATTGGTACAAAATATCCGCCAAAATCACCAGAGGAACATTGTGACTGACACAATTTGGACGCCAGACTTGTCACAATTTCCCGGGCCAAAGTATCTGGGCCTGTCACGCGCGCTGCGGGACGCCATTCGCCAAGGCGATCTGGCTGAGGGCGCACAACTTCCTACTGTTCGTGATCTTGCCTGGGCTGTGGGGGTCACACCGGGCACGGTATCGCGCGCCTATCAACTGGCAACGCAGGAAGGTTTGCTTGCGGCCACAGTCGGGCGCGGCACCTTTGTGGCATCTGCCGCACCGCGTCTTGGGCCAACACAGTCACTTTACGTTGAACGGGAACCGGACGCGGATCACAGCCTTGTCGACATGCGATCACCCCAGTTGCCCGATGTGGGGCAGGCAGCCATCATCGGTGCTGCACTGGGTCGTGTCGCGCAGTCCGTGACGCTGGACTGGCTTGACTATACAAGTCAGCGTTCAGAATTACCGCTGCGCGCAGCGATCTGTGATTGGCTTCAAGACCGTGATTTGGGGGCTGTCACAGCCGATGACATTGCCCTTTCGCATGGCGGGCAAAACGCAGTTTTGTTGATTTTGCAGTGCTGTCTGCGCGGTGAACGGCCCGTCGTTTTAACCGAAGATTTATGCTACCCCGGGTTTGTTCGGGCAGCCCGCCTGTCGCGGGCAGAAATTGTCGGTGTCGAGATGGACGCGCAAGGCATAATCCCCGATGCATTGGAGGCCGCATGTCGGCGGCACGGCCCACAGATACTGTGCCTCACCGCAGAAGCGCAAAATCCCACTGCCGCCCGAATGAGCTTGGACCGGCGCCTTGAAATTATAGCAATTGCGCGCAAATTCGATTTGCAAATCATTGAAGATGATTGTTATTCTGTATCCGACACCAGCATAAGGACGCTGCGCGCGCTGGCCTCTGAACGCACATGGTATATTGGCAGTTTCTCAAAATCGGTGGCGGCTGCGCTGCGGTTTGGCTATATCGTTTGCCCGACTGGTATGGGGAACGCCGGACGGCTGACCGCGCAGCACAGCTATTTTGCCCTTGCGCGCCCGGTGACCGATCTTTGTCTTGAACTGTTAAAGTCTGGTGCAGCGATTGAAATCCGTGACCGTGTGCGCGTTGAATTTGATGCGCGCCTTCAATCTATGGTCAAGATTTTGGCGGCTTATGATGTGCGTTGGCAATCCGGGCTTGCGTTTGCATGGCTGAATTTACCGGCAGACTGGCGCGCATCGGCTTTTGCGCGTGCGGCAGAAGATCAGCACCTGATGGTCCGGTCTGCCGATCTTTTTGCATTGGTGCATGGCCGTGCACCCCATGCCGTAAGGCTGGCGTTACCCGGCGGGCTATCGCGCGCCCGGTTTCATGAAGGGCTGATTGCGCTTGCAAACATATTGCAAAACCCACCGCAAGATACAGCCGTATAAGGCCATTGTGGCAGAACGGTCCCGGTCACGCCGAATTGTAATTCAACCCGTTGACGCAAGACACATTGGCAAGGCAAGCTGATCACGAGCAGAACATATATAATGGACCCGAAAATGGGACATCAGGCATCTTTTCACGCCCCTCACGGGGGCGCTGATTTTCTTGGACTACGAACAAATCGCCAAGGGGGCACCGAGATCGTTTATGACGACGGTGTCGCACGTCGCATGGTGTGGCGGGTATCGGCGGGCGAAGGCAAAGATGCCCGCATTACAGACGCGCTGCGTGTGGCGGTAAGTTCGCTGCGTGTTGTGCCCACTTTGTATGACGAGCTGAAGAAACGCGCGATCGCAATAGAACGGGTGCCGGGCTAAACCTGGTCGCGTATCTTTTGATCAAATTATTCGATTTGTCGTGTTGCCCCTCTTGCGCGACTGGCCGGGATGCGGCTAGCCTAGATGTAAGAACCAAAAGATCGGGCTGCCAATAGGGGGCGATATGGCCAAACCGACCCAGACGGGGCGCTTTAGGGATACTGAGGCTGCCAGTGGTCTTGCGCTAATAAGCCCGACGGCTTTGTATGCCACGCTGCTTTTGGCGGCACCCCTAGCCACCATTATCATATACAGCTTTTTGACCGACGGCACTTTATCCATCATTTGGGATTTCACTTTTAGCAATTTCATCGAAACGTGGACCAGCCGAGTGTATCGGTCGATCATGTTTCGGTCGCTGTCTGTGTCTATGGCCGTCACGATTGTTACGGTGCTGCTTGCTTACCCGGTCGCTTATTTCGTTAGTTTTCAGGTCGCGCCGGAAAAGAAATCACTTTGGTTGTTTTTGATCACCATTCCGTTTTGGACATCCTATCTTATTCGGGTTTTTCTGTGGAAAGTTATCCTTGGCTACAATGGCGTGATCAATTCCGGCTTGATGACCGCGGGGATCATCGATGAACCGCTGACGGCAATTTCCTACAATGTGCAGGCTTTCGTCGTGACATTGGCCCATGCCTATGCACCATTTGCCATTTTGCCGATCTTTGTGGCACTGGAAAAGATTGACCGTTCTTTGCTGGAGGCCGGACAAGACTTAGGCGAATCTAAATTTCGCACCTTCCTGCGTGTGACCCTTCCCCTGTCTATTCCCGGCGTTGCGGCGGCGGTTTTAATCGTTTTCATTCCGACGATCGGCGATTATGTGACGCCCAACCTCATCGGTGGCGGCAAGATCCCGATGATCGCCAATGTGATCGAAAAGCTGATGCTAAAGGGCGACAATAAACCACTGGGGTCGGCCATCGCGGTGTCGGCGATGATCATTGTGACGCTGGTAAGCCTGCTGTTCTTGTTTTTGATCCGAAAGTATCTGAGGGCAGTGCGATGAAATTTTCGGGGTTGCGCATCTATACCATCGGTTACCTGATATTTCTGTATGCGCCGATTTTGTTGCTACCTTTGTTTGCTTTCAATGACAGCAAAGTTATCGCGTTTCCTCTTTCTGGATTTACGACATCGTGGTTTTCGCAAATGTGGGCAGACGATAACCTATGGAAAGCGTTGAAGAATAGTTTGATCGTTTCCAGTTCGGTCGCGGTATTATCCACTGTGTTTGGCGTCTTTGCCGCGCGGGCGACAACCCGGTACGCATTTCCGGGCAAGGCCGGTATTCTGGGGCTGATCATGCTGCCGCTGGTGCTGCCAGAGATGATTGTCGCGATGTCTTTGTTGATCGTTCTACTGGCCATCGGGGTTCCATTATCGATCTTCACCATCATTCTTGGCCATGTTCTGATCTGCACGCCATTTTCGGTGGCGATCCTAAGTTCGACGTTTCAATCACTGGATAAATCGCTGGAGGAAGCGGCCTATGATCTGGGCGAAACACCGCTTTCAACCTTTCGGCTGATCATTTTCCCACTGGTGATGCCGGGGATCATATCGTCGCTGCTGATCTCATTTACCATCAGTCTGGACGAGTTCATTATCGCGTTTTTCCTTGGCGGCAATGAAACCACGCTTTCCGTCTATATCTTCGGGCAGTTCAGGTTTCCGGCCAAGGTTCCATCGATCATGGCGCTGGGGACGATTCTGGTGTGTCTGTCGATCATCCTTCTTGCAACTGCTGAATATTTCCGTCGCCGCGGCATTGCCAAATCGGGCGGAAAAGATACCGGAGGCTTCCTGTGACGTCCGAAAAACCCACCATGATCGAATTCCAGGATGTCCATAAATACTACGGCGATTATCACGCCCTACGAGGAATATCTGCGACCATAAAAGCAGGCGAGTTTTTCTCACTTCTTGGGCCATCGGGCTGCGGGAAAACCACGTTGTTGCGCACGATTGCCGGGTTTGAAGGGATATCCTCCGGGGCGGTGTTGATCGACGGCAAGAACATGGTCGGGGTGCCGGCAAATGTGCGGCCGACGAATATGGTGTTTCAAAGCTACGCGATTTTTCCGCATTTGACGGTGCAGGAAAACGTGGGCTTCGGGCTTCGCCGGGACTCGCGTGGTGCAGCGGAAAAAACCCGCGCTGTGGACGAGGCTTTGGAAATGGTCGGCCTGAAAGGCTTCGGCAATCGGGCGGCACATGCTTTGTCGGGGGGGCAGCGGCAAAGGGTGGCATTGGCGCGGGCGTTGATCTTGAAGCCGAAGGTTTTGCTGCTGGATGAACCGCTATCGGCGCTGGACAAGAAGATGCGCGAACAGATGCAGATGGAGCTGATCAAACTTCAGCGGCAGGTCGGGATCACCTTCATTCTGGTGACCCATGATCAGGAAGAGGCGCTGGTTATGTCAGACCGGATCGCTGTGATGTTCGAGGGGGAGATAGCCCAGCTTGCCGACCCGGAAACGCTGTATCGGCGGCCGAATTCCAAGAAGGTGGCAGATTTTATCGGGACGATGAATTTCTTGCCCGCCAAGATCATGTCGGAATCTGGCGGCAAGATCGAGGTCGAGGCGCAGGGGTTCGGCAGACTTGCGTTGAACCCGGATCAGGCGGCCAGTGGCAAAGCGGGATCGGAGCCGATGGTGGGGTTCCGCCCGGAGACTTTGACAATCCTGTTTGACGGGCAAACGGCAGTGGACCGCGAAAGTTCGGCGGTGGTGGAAGAGGTCGTTTATTACGGCGATATGACGTATTATGATGTGAAACTGGACGGCACGGCCAGTCCGATGCGGATATCCATGCGCAACGTGTTTGGGCGCCCGGTTCTGGACATTGGCACCCGCACCAAAGTGGCATGGAGCCCCGGTGCCCTGGTGCTGTTCCGGTAGCAATTTCTGGTCGTGTAGCAATTCAGGCATCGCGCGGCAATAATCCCAACCCGCGCAGATAGATGCCGATGCCTGCCTCCAGCAGGTCTTCGGGCGCGAAGGGCGATCTTGTGCCCGGCGCACCCCGCGCAAACAGTTCCACCACGCCGTGGCTAAGTGCCCAGATATGGGCGGAAAACATTGATGCGGGCGGGCGTTTTTCGGGCGGGATGTGGTCTGATAATTTGGTGGCGGCACGTTCCAGCACCTCGCGTGCTTTGGCGGCGACTCGTGCTGTTTCGGGATGCGCGTTCAAAGACAGACCGGATTCGAACATGGCCATGTAGTGGCCGGGATACTTGCGCGCGAAGGCAAGGTAAGCGCGGCCTGTCGCCTCAAACGCCGCTAAAGCTGTCGGCTTGCCATCATTATAGGCAAATTCCATCAGGGCGGCGAAGATGTCATAGCCTTGTCGTGCGGCCTCGGCGATCAGATCATCACGGCCCGCAAAGTGGCGGTAGACGGCGGCGGGGGTGACATCTGCCGCTTTTGCCGCCTCGGTCAGAGTAAACCCTTTCGGGCCGTTTTCGGTGATCAAGGCAAGGGCTGCGTCCACAAGTGCCTGGCGCAGATTGCCATGGTGGTAGCCGCGTTTAGTCATCTGGCTTGTCAGACCACAGCTCCATCCCGCCACAGATTTTGGGGTCGATCTTGCCGATGGCGTTGGCGTCTTTGCCGGCGTAATCAACGGCGAGTAGCACGGTTTGAATGGCCGCGATGCGTGATCTGCCTTTGTCATCTGACCGGATGATCGTCCAGGGTGCGGATTTGCTGTCGGAACGGTGCAGGGTTTCGCCAATGGCGGTGGTGTAATCATCCCATTTGGTCAACCCGTCGATATCAATCGACGACAGTTTCCACTGCTTCAACGGGTCTTTTTCGCGGTCCAGCAAGCGTTTCAGCTGCGATGCGCGCCCGACGTTGAGCCAGAGTTTGACCAAGATCACACCATCATCAACCAGGATTTTTTCAAAACTGGGCAGTTGGTTGAAGAACGACTCGCGTTGTTCAGGTTTGCAAAAGCCAAACACGTGTTCAACGATGCCGCGATTGTACCAAGACCGATCAAACAGCACCATTTCACCAGCGGAGGGCAACCAATCGACGTAGCGTTGGAAATACCATTGTGCGGCCTCGCGGTCCGACGGTTTGGAAAGCGCTACAATGTTGGCGACACGCGGGTTCAGGTTTTCGCGCATCCGTTCAATGGCGCCTCCTTTGCCGGCGGCATCACGGCCTTCAAACACCACAACGATGCGCTTTCCGGTGGCTTTGATATCGGCTTGAAGCCGGACCAGCTGCATTTGCAGGGCCTCCATCTGCGCCTCATAGTCTTTTTTCTTGATTTCTTCTTTGTAGGGGAAGGATTTCGAAAAAATATCGTCCTTGCCTGCGCCCTCAATGGCTTTGCGCACGGCTTTTGGCGCGGCTTCAGTGTAATAACGGCTGATTGCGCCGTCAAAAGGCAGGTCCATGGCAAGCATCCTTAAACTGTGGCTCGGGCTTGGATGTAGCGTAGCCACTCGTCAGGTTTAAGGCAAATGCGCACGCTTGGCTGCGCGGTCGATGGCGGCGATAACCGCCTCGGGGTTGGCATGGTGCAGCATATGGCCCGCACCCTGCACCACGGTGAGCATGGCATTGGGCAGGATTTTTGACAGGGGCAGGGCGTGGACGGTCAACGGCACCGAGGTGTCGGCATCGCCGTGCACCAGCTCAACGGGCAGGGTGACGGTCGGATAGGCGGGTTCCATCGCCACCAGTTGATCGCGTAGCGTGTTCACCTGTTTGCCATTGGCGCGCAAGCTGGTCCGGCGAAGGGTCATGCCTGCGCCTACAAACGCCTCGTACCCCGCAGGCACCGGGTTGGGTTTGAAAATGCTGGTCACACTTTTGTTCAGGTAATCATCAGTGACAAAGGCGGTGATCAGCGGCACCACAAGCGCCGCCCCAACCGGGGTGCCCGTGACGCGGTAAAGAATATCTATGGTGCCGGGCCATGGCAGCGTCGGGGCGGATACCAGCACCAAAGCGGCTGGCGGCAGAATGTCGGGGTGCACGGCCCAGGACATGGCCACCGCCCCGCCATAACTGTGGCCCATGACAATGGGGTTGGTCACGCCAATTTCCTTTGCGGCTTTTTGTAAAAGCAAAGCCTGACCGATCAGGCTGGCATCGCCGTTCGGCAAAGGGTCGGAATAACCAAAACCGGGGCGGTCAAAGGCAATGACGCGGTAGCGATTGGTCAGTTTATCCCGCAGATCAAAGGTCATGTCCCGCAGATTGCCAAGCGCGCCGTGGATCAGGATAAGGTCCGGACCTGTGCCTTTAACCTCATAATGCACTTTGCTGCCGTTGATGGTGACAAATTGGCCGGACGGCGGAGAAGTGGCGATGGCGGCCGCTTCGCGCGTGGTCGCGCGGTAGCCGACACAGCCCGCAAGGCCAGCGACGATTGCGGCAGTCAGAAGAATTTTACCGGCCAATTTCATCAAGGTCATAGGGGGTTGTCTGATAAATCTCGTTGATCCAATTGCCATATAGAAGATGGGCGTGGCTGCGCCAACGGTTCAAAGGCACCCTCGCGGGATTGTCATCGGGGTAGTAGTTGGCGGGCACATGAATGGGCGTGCCAGCGGCAATATCGCGGTCATATTCCAGCTTTAGCGTTTCGCTGTCATATTCCAGATGATTGATCAGATACAGCGCGCGGTGGTCGGGATCATCAACCATGCAAGGGCCGGTTTGGGGCGAAGATAACAGGGTGGTCAGGCCAGCGCTTTCGATATCCGTCTGGCGCATTTCTGTCCAGCGGCTGACCGGTAGGACAAATTCATCAGAAAAGCCGCGCAAGTAGGGCGAGGCAGGGGCAAGGTTCTGGTGCGGGTAGCAGCCGAACGCCTTTGTGGGCAGCGCATGTTTGGGAAGATTGTGGAAATGATAGGCCAGCGCCATGCCGCCCCAGCAGACGCCAAAGGTGGAATGCACGTGGGTTTGGGTCCAGTCCATCACTTGCTGCAACTCATGCCAGTAGGTGACGTCTTCAAACGCCAGATGTTCGATGGGCGCACCGGTAATGATCAGGCCGTCGAATTTTTCGCCAGATGCTTTGACCTCGGCAAAGGATTGGTAGAAGGCGGCCATATGCTCGGAGGCAGTGTTTTTGGTTTGATGTTCCGTCATGCGGATCAGGTGCAGATCTATTTGCAAGGGGGTGGCTCCGATCAGCCTTGCGAACTGCGTTTCGGTCTGGATTTTCTTTGGCATCAGGTTCAGCAGCGCAATGCGCAGCGGGCGGATTTCCTGCGTGGCGGCCCGTTCCGGCGACATCACCATGACGCCTTCGCCCTTCAGGACGTTAAAGGCCGGCAAAGTGGTGGGTAGGGTAATGGGCATCGGTGCGTCCTAGCGGGTGGTTTGGCGGCGATCAAGGGCGAGCGCGATCAAGCCTTCGAAATCCGCGGCGGATTTCACGTGCCGGACCTCTTCCGCCGTGACAGAGATACCCCAGTTTGCAGCCATCGCGCCGTAGCGCGGCTGGCGGTGTGCAAGCGCGCGGGCATAGGTCCAGCGCACGAAAGCATCGGGGTCGACCTGATTTGGCGCAAGGGCGTTTTGGCGCAGGTATTCCGCCCATGCCGCATGCAGAAATTCGGGCTGGTAATACATCGGCTTTGGCGCGCGGTCGAAGCGTTTGATCAATTCCGCGGTGTGGTCATCGGAGCCTTCGATCCAGATCATCAGCATGTTTTGGGATAGCGTGGTCAGCACGGGATCGGTGGGATCATCCGGGTTGACCACCTCGCAGATAGAACCGCCGCTGTCGCAAATAAAGTGCGGATATCCGTAAAGATCCTGCGCGCGCTGGATGTAGCGTGGGGTATCCAGCAGGGCGGCAATTTCGGCGTCGCGGTGCTGGGACTGGCGGTGCAGGTAGTCTTCGAAGGGCAGGCCACCTTTGGCGGGGTCGCCCGGTTTGCCAAGGTAAGTTGACAGCGGTGCCAGATTATCAAACGTGATGTTAGACGTGATATAGACGGAATCGGTCATCAACAGGTCGCGCAGAAGCGGCACCTTCATCGCCTCACGCTTGAAATTATCGGCGATAAATTCGCCCATGTACCGCGTGCCAATGCGGTAATCGACGGAATAATGAAACCAGCCACCGGCATCGCGCAACTGGTTGGCGAGATGCGTTTTGCCAAGGCCGGACATGCCAAACAGCAATATGTGCTTGGCAGGGCAGGCGCGGAAGTCTTTTGCGGATTGGGTGATCATTCAGCGCCCCATGGTTGGATATTGGGGTGTTAGCGGGGGTGGCGGGGAAATTCACGCGGAAACTGGGGGCGCGGGCTCAGCGGCGCGGGGTTGTGGCCTGCGGGCAATGAAAAACCCCGCACAAGGCGGGGCTGATCTGTTTGCACGGATCAGATTGCTTAGAAACTGAAGCCGATCTTCATACCAAGAGCGACGGCTTGGTTATCATTGAAGTTGGCCGAAGCCACGCCGCCACCCAAAGTTGGTTGCGCATCACCGACATCCACGTAGCGAACGCCTGCGGTGATTTTCATGTTGTCCAAAGTATATGTGCCGCCGACCCCGACAGAGCGTTGACCATCCGTTGGCCCAAGATTTGACGAAAACGGGCCCAACGGCTTTTCATAGCCTATCGTCACGGCGCCGGACCAATTTTCGGTGAATTTCCGGCCCACACCCAACGTGTAGGTCGTATAATCACCGATGTAGTACACCAGCGGCGATGGTGGCAGGTAGTTGGTTGGATCGATTACAAATTCGCTCCAATCCACCCAACGGATTTCGCCGAACAGAAGCGTATCTTTGGCAATTCCCGACTGGAATTCAAGGTTGACCGACTGCGGCGTTTCAATGTCTGTCTGACTGGTAAATGCACCAAAATAGTTTGTCTCGGCTGTTTCAAGCGAATGCTTGATTTTTGAATTGTAGGTCAGGGCCACGCGCAACGCGATCTCGGGCTTTTCGTAAGCCGCGCCAACCAAATAGCCAAGGCCGCCATCTGTATCACCATCGGCGGTATATCCGCCGGGAACAAACGGCACGGAGGCTTTGGCTGAAAAGGTCTGATAGCGCAGTCCAGCGAGAAAGCTGATGTTCGAGGGCAGCGAATATTTACCCACCAACGTCACCGCATTTGTCTTCAAGGATGCTGTCGTTCCCTGGGCATAATAGGTTGATCCAGTTGGATAATCTACATCGGCGCCAAACGGCTGGTCGAAAAACAGGCCAAGATCCAAGCCGTCCTTGATGTTCATTTTCACGGCAGCGCCAAGCTGGCTGTAATCCGAGGTCATGTCACCAGACACTCTGCCTGCGCCGCCAGGGGCAAAGGCGGTCGTGACCCCGGAAACATTCGGCGCAATCGCCCCGAAGGACAGTTCGACATAGCTGCCTTTTTCAAAAATGGCGGCGATTGATTGCCCCGACAGGTCTATCCCGCCTGCCATGGCACTGCCTGCACACAGGGCAAACACGCCGACGCTGCATAGATACTGCTTCATTTCCCGCCTCCCCGTTTTTTTTACGCAAATTTATTGCTTGTGAGTAAGATATGCGCACTTAACGAATCGGTCAATCAATGACGCCGCGTCACGAAAACGCGTTATCCCTTTGTGGCATAGTGGCCAGCCTTTGGGCGTAAAAAGCGGCCAAGCACAGGATGTAGCAGGCCCGGGATGTGACAAAAGGGGTTTTCGTGGCGGTATAAAAATTCTTTTAAGTTTGCGTAATGTGAATTGGCCTTGTTTGCCAAGGGATATCCAGTCGTGTCGCAAGTGGCGTAAAAGTCGCCGCTTTTTCGCCTATTGGTTAAAATAAATTACCAAAATTATTGAAAACCGTGAAGCGATGCTGCGACTGGTTGTTTAAAAATAGGCTTGGTTAAGAAATAACTTGTTTCTTGAACTCCGGCCTGTACCCAAAAGGTTTAGGCCGCGTCAGATGACCACATAAACATACGGCGGAAGGCCGATTCTGGAAGCTTTTTTAAGCCTGGCCGGTCGTGTTGACCGGATCAATCGCGCTTTTGCTGCGGTCGCCGCAATGCTGGTTTTGCTAAGTTGCCTGATCGGTGCGGCGACAATGGGCGCAGTCGCAGGCGCATTGGCCACACCGGCACTGGCGCAGGCTACGGCCAAAGTGTCATGGCGTTTGCATCGGGCTTCCCGAAGTCACTCGATACGATTTAAGGTGCGGCAGAGGTGTTTGCCACGGCCGTGAAGGAAGCGACGGATGGCAATTTTGAAATCCAGTCGTTTCCGGCTGGCGAAATTGTGCCAATGCCGGAAGCATCGGATGCTGTTGCGACCGGCGTTGTGGAAATGGCGCATACCGCGTCGTATTATTATTGGGGCAAGGATCCGGCCTTTGTGCTTGGCACAGCGGTGCCCGTTGGTCTGAACGCGCGCGGCATCAATGCGTGGTATTACCATGGCGGCGGGTTGGAGTTGATGAACACCTTCTATGCCAAGCAAAACCTGATCTCGTTCCCCGGTGGCAATACCGGCGCGCAGATGGGTGGCTGGTTTAGAAAAGAGATCAATTCGGTTGCCGATCTTGCGGGAGTGAAGATGCGCATCGGCGGCATCGGCGGCATCGGCGGCATCGGCGGCATCGGCGGCAAGGTTAGGGAGCCACTTAGTGTTGTGCCGCAGCAAATTCCGGGCGGCGAGATTTACCCAGCGCTGGTGGCGGCGAATGCGCTTTATGCCGAAATTTCGGCCAATAGTGAGGATTTCAAGACCATCTGGGCCAGTACGGAGGCGTTCCGCAACGAGGCCAACCTATGGAATCAGGTGGCGGAATACACATTTGATACCTTCCAGATCTCGAACCGTCCAAAAGGCTGATCCAAGCGCGCAACCACATCAGGGGGCGGCCTGCAAAGCCCGCCCTTTTCGTTTGTTTGCATCTGACAGTGGCTTTGGTAAAGGTGCAGGCCGTGGCAAAGGGGCGGGGGCCGTGGCAAAGGGGGCAGACATGGCCAAAGGCATTTTACGGGGGAACGACACTCATGTCGGGTTTGCCGAATTGTTTTTCGATCTGGTGTTCGTGTTTGCGGTCACGCAGGTCAGCCATTTCTTGCTGAAGACCTATACTTTGGTCGGGGCGGTGCAGGCAGGCATTCTGTTTCAGGCCATATGGATGGTGTGGATTTACACGACCTGGGTGCTGAACCAGATCGACCCTGAACGTGGGCGTGTGCGTGCCTTGCTGTTTGCGCTGATGCTGGGGGGGTTGTTCATGTCGATGGCACTGCCGCGCGCGTTTGCGGATCGCGGTCTGGTCTTTGCGGTGGCATTTTGTGCGATGCAGCTGGGCCGGACGTTTTTTATCTACTGGACGTTGCACCGGGTGGATGCGGGCAGGCGTGCCTACCGCCGCATTCTGATCTGGTTTCTTGCCGCATCGGTGTTCTGGATCGCGGGCGGTCTGGCAGACCCCGACACCCGGTTGTGGCTGTGGCTGGTGGCCATCACGATTGAATTTATAGCGGCGCTGGCAGGCTTTTTCGTGC
Organism: Pseudorhodobacter sp.; assembly: GCA_043721855.1. Taxonomy (GTDB): domain Bacteria; phylum Pseudomonadota; class Alphaproteobacteria; order Rhodobacterales; family Rhodobacteraceae; genus JACMNW01. The sequence goes on along the minus strand of JAYSPY010000031.1, from coordinate 1,769 downwards.
CCGGTCTGGGGCGCGCGCAGACCACCGACTGGGCGGTGAATGGCGGGCATATCGCCGAACGCTGCGGCCTGTTCGTGATCATCTGTCTTGGCGAATCGCTTCTGGTGTCAGGTGCAACCTTTGCCGACAGGGAATGGACGGGCCCTGCCACCGCCGCGTTTCTGGCCAGTTTTGCGGCCACCATCGGCATGTGGTGGGTCTATTTCGATCTTGGTCACAAACGCGGTGCGCAGCATATCGAACAATCAGACGATCCGGGCCGATTGGCGCGGCTGGCGTTCAGCTATTTCCACATTCCGATTGTGGCAGGCGTGGTGTTGTCTGCCGTCGGGGCAGAGCGCGCAATTGCACATCCGGGCGATGCGGCCACTTACGGCGAAGCGGCATCGGTGATGGGCGGATTGCTGTTGTTTCTGCTGGGCAACGGGTATTTCAAGCGTGTCTCTGCCCCGCATTTTCCGCAGTCCCACAAGGTCGGGTTGGCGCTTTGCGTCGTGGTAGCCATTGCAGCGCCGCTGACCAACCTGCTGACTTTGAATGCTTTATCCGCCGCAATCTTGTTTCTGGTGGCAAGTCTGGAAAACCGGTCTGTCGTTGAGGTGGTGGAAACGCTGGATGACATCAGCGTGACGTAACCTTGAAATCACGCGCAAGACCTTGCGATTTTGCCCACCAGACCGACGTTCGGGGGCGGGTCTGATGCGCAGTGAATGAAGGTTGATCCACAAAGGTTTGATCCAGCGGCCAGACCATCGGATCGGCGGTTTGTGTAACCTCGAAGCTGATGCAACCCGGCTCTGCCCGGCTGAGGATGATATGATCGGGCAGGTAGGTTTGAACGATTTCCCGCTCATCTGGCGTGGTTCAACTGATGGTACCGGTAAGCGTGATCATTCCAGTTCAATCGTGCCGGGGGGTTTTGAGGTGATGTCATAGAACACGCGGTTGATGCCGGGCACTTCGTTGATGATGCGGGTCATGGTTTCGCCCAGGAAATCATGGGTGAAGGGATAGGTGTCGGCGGTCATGCCATCAACGCTTGTGACCGCGCGCAGCGCAAGCGCGTAGTCATAGGTGCGGTGATCGCCCATGACACCCACGGTTTTCATCGGCAGAATGGCGGCGAAGGCTTGCCAGATATCATCATACAGCCCGTGTTTGCGGATCTGGTCGATGTAGACGGCATCGGCGGCGCGCAGGATATTCAGTTTTTCAGGCGTGATTTCGCCGGGGCAGCGGATCGCAAGGCCGGGGCCGGGGAAGGGGTGGCGACCGATAAAGCTGTCAGGAAGGCCCAGCTCGCGGCCAAGGGCGCGAACCTCATCCTTGAACAACTCGCGCAGGGGCTCGACCAGTTGCATGTTCATACGTGCGGGCAGCCCGCCAACATTGTGGTGCGATTTGATGGTGACCGATGGCCCGCCGGAGAACGACACGGATTCGATCACATCGGGGTAAAGCGTGCCCTGGGCTAAAAATTCCGCGCCGCCAATGGCTTTAGCATGTTTTTCGAACACTTCGATGAACAGACCGCCAATGATCTTGCGCTTGGTTTCGGGGTCGGAAACGCCAGTCAGTTTGCCCAAGAACAATTCGGATTCGTCGGCATGGATGAGGGGCAGGTTGTAGTGTTCGCGGAACATGCTGACGACCTGTTCGCTCTCGTTCAGGCGCATCAGGCCGTGATCGACATAGACGCAAGTGAGTTGATCGCCGATGGCTTCGTGGATCAGCACAGCGGCAACGGAGCTATCCACCCCGCCGGACAG
>JAYSPY010000030.1:0-25169 GCA_043721855.1 Pseudorhodobacter sp. | reverse complement strand
GCAGGCCAGTTCAGGTTGCCCGTCACCGCCATTGGGCCAATCGGGCGGGCAAAGTCGCGGTCCGCCTCTGCCACAAAGCCCAGATCAACCATGATCTTGCGGGTACTACCCGCAACTTCAAACGCGCCAATCACCCGGTATCCAGCCCCCGCCGCATTCAGCCCGGTCAGCACCAGTGCCTCTGGCCCCAGCAAACGGCCCTGCACCGTAACCGGCAGATAGATATCGTCCTTTTCGGTAACGCTGGCGGGCAATGCAACCGGGGCCGCAACAATCTTCGCGTCAATCTGCGCCAGTTTGGCCTCTTTCCACGCCAACCGCTGCACCTGCCAGACACCAAGGCCAATCAATACGCCGCAGCCAATCAGCCCCAACAGCAACGGAAAGATCAGGCGGCGCATGGATCACTTTCCTTACTTTGCCTCAGGCAGCGCCGGGGCAATCCCCCCGGCATATGCGCTTACTGACCCCAGACGTAGATCGCCGCAAACAAGAACAGCCAAACCACATCAACAAAATGCCAATACCACGCAGCAGCTTCAAACCCGATATGGCGTTCAGGCGTGAAATGCCCCTTCATCGCCCGGAACAAACACACCGCCAGAAAGATTGTGCCGATAAACACGTGAAACCCGTGAAACCCGGTCGCCATAAAGAAGGTGGCGCCGTAGATATTGCCCGCAAAGCCAAACGCAGCATGGCTGTATTCATAGACCTGAAACACCGTAAACAAAGCGCCCAAAGCGATGGCCAGGATCAGCCCATTGACCATATCCTTGCGGTTGTTTTCATGCACCAGCGCGTGGTGCGCCCAGGTTGCCGCCGCACCAGAGCACAGCAAAATCAGCGTATTGATGATCGGCAGATGCCACGGATCAAAGGTTTCAATCCCCGCTGGCGGCCAGATGCCATCAATCGCCGGGCTTTGCGGCCCCATCGGATACATCGCATGTTTGAAAAACGTCCAGAACCAGGCAGCAAAGAACATCACTTCCGACATGATGAACATGATAAACCCGTAGCGCAGCCCGATGCTGACCACTGGCGTATGGTCGCCAACCTGCGCCTCGGCAATCACGTCAGACCACCACGCGAACATCACATAAAGCACGGTCGCAAGGCCGATCAGGAACAAATAGGGTGCAGATCCATGCATCCACAACACCGCACCAAAAAACATGATAAAGGCCCCGACCGCCCCCATAAAGGGCCAGACGGATGGCGGCAAAATATGGTAATCGTGGTTCTTGGCGTGGGCCATGATGCGTCTTTCCTATTTTTCGTCAGTTTACAGCGCCAGCTTGCGTCGGGGCAAGGGCTGCTTGGTCTTCGGGCAGTTCTGTTTCATGAAAAGTGTAGGATAGCGTGATCTCTGTCGCAAATTTCGCCTCGGGATCGTCCAAAATTGCCGGGTCGACGAAAAAGCTGACCGGCATTTGTATTGTTTCGCCCGGTTGCAAAACCTGCATCTCAAAGCAGAAGCACGCGATTTTGTCGAAATAGGCCCCGGCGGTGTAGGGGAACACGTTGTAACTGGCCGTACCCGCCACCACCCGGTTCGTGGGATTGTGCGCTTCAAAAAACGCCAAACCTGTTTCACCAATTTTCAAGGTCATCTGATGCTGCACCGGTTTGAAACTCCACGGCATCCCTGCATCCAATGACGCGTCAAACCGCACCAGCACGGTTTTTTCTGAAATCACATCCGGCGCGGCAATGGCGACTGATGTGGTGCCCGCAAAGCCTGTGACCTGACAAAACCATCTGTAAAACGGCACCGCAGCAAAAGACAGCGATGCCATCGTCACCGCCACCCCCACCAGTAACAGCGCGGTTTTACGGGTGCCGGGCGCGCCGCTCATGGTGTTTTCACCTGCGGCGTCACCTCTTGCCGCACAACGCCGTTAAAACTGCCCGCTTTGCCAAGTTCCAGCACCTTCACAACCGTTATGCCAAACACTATTGCCACAAACACCGCCAACAACAATCCAACCCCAAGGTTGCGACCAAAGCGCCGCTTGTGAATTTCATGATCCGGGCGAAAAGACATTACCAACCTCCGTATCCATAAGGGCGCAGCGCCGCTTCCGCCAGAAACGCCGCAAAATGCAGAAACAGATAGTATAGCGAAAACCGGAACACGGCCTTTTCAACCGCATATTTGTCTGCTTCGGCCTGTATTTCGTCACGCTGCCAGATGCGCCAAGCACCAATCAGGAACCAGCCGTTCAACACAATGGTCGCCGCCAACGTCAACGGCCCGCCGATCGAGGTGAACGCCGCCGCAATCCCCACCGGGGCCAGCAAAATCGTATACACCAGAATGTGCAGCCGCGTCGATTTGCGGCCATGCGTCACTGTCAACATCGGCACCTGCGCATCCGAATAATCGGTCTTCAAAAACAGCGCGAGAGCCCAGAAATGCGGTGGCGTCCACATGAAGATAATCGCGAACATCAATGCAGCTTCAAGCGACACCCCACCCGTCGCCACGGCCCAACCAATCATCGGTGGAAACGCCCCCGCAGCGCCACCGATCACGATATTCTGCGGCGTCAACCGCTTGAGCCACATCGAATAAACAACAACGTAAAAGAAAATGGTGAAGGCCAGCAAGCCCGCCGCTATGATATTCGACGTCAGCGCCAGCATCACGATGGATATGCCCGACAGCGCCATGCCAATGCCCAGCGCCTCACCCGGCTGCACCCGGCCTGATGGCACGGGGCGATTTTTCGTGCGCTTCATCAGCCCGTCAATATCGGCGTCCCACCACATGTTCAGCGCGCCCGACGCCCCTGCCCCAAGAGCGATAAACAAAATGGACACAATCGCCACAAACGGATGCACAGGCACCGGGGCCACCAGAAGACCGACCAGCGCCGTAAAAACCACCAAAGACATCACGCGCGGCTTTAACAGCTGCACATAATCGCCAAAACCCGCCTCAACCGGCACATCGCTGATCCGAATATCTGTCATCGCGCAGTCCAGTTCCTTGGTAAATCACCAGCGCCTGCGCGCCCTGACAAGCCCGACCGTATCCCTACAGCCAGACAAATCTTCTGCCTTAATCCGCTGCAGCAACATCCAATGCCGACGGCAGTGCACTTAACACCACGTCGCCGCCCTGTGCCTTCAGCAACCACGCATCATAGGCCGCCTGACTGACCACCTTCACAGTGATCGGCATATAGGCATGGTCTTTGCCACACAGTGCGGAACACTGGCCAAAGTAGATACCCTCGCGTTCCGCATTGAACCAAACCTGATTCAAACGCCCCGGCACCGCAGACGATTGCACCCCCAGCGCCGGCATCATCCAGCCGTGGATCACATCAGCCGCGCTAAGCTGCACGATAATATTCTTGTTCACCGGAACCACCATCGCAGTATCCGTCGCCAACAAAAACTCGGACTTGCTGTAGCCCGCCGCCACCAGCTCTGCCTCTACTGACGCATTCATCACCTTGTCGCTGCCGATCAGGAAGCTATCGAAGACCACGCCTGCCTCGGAGTATTCATAGTTCCAATACCATTGGTTGCCGGTCACCTTCACCACCAGATCGGCCGCAGGCGGCTCCATCTGTTTGAACAACACCGGCAGCGAAAACGCCCCGATGAACACCAGAATCACAATCGGGATAAGCGTCCATGCCACTTCCAAAGGCGAGTTATGGGTAAAACTGGCCGGGTTTGGATTGCGTTTGGCACTATAGCGCCACATCACCCACAGCAGCAGACCCGTGACAAACACCGAAATCACTGTGATCATGACCAACAACATGTGGTCCAGATCATGCACTTCGCGCGCCACTTCCGTGACCGCAGGCTGAAATCCCATAGCCTGCGCCACAGGCTTGCCGATGATTTCCAGCGATTGCTGGGCGGTGGCGGTTGCAGCCAACAAAGCCGCCGCAGTTGCCGTTGCAAAACCGTTCAAAAGGATCGAAAGCCGCATGTTCTATTCCCGCTCAAATGGCCGCAGATGCGCTGCCGGGTGACCTTACCCAGAATGGGGGTCGATTACCGTTGTTTCTGGCCCCGGTAAAACCATATTAAAGGGCTGACGACAAGCTAAACCGTTGCGGCAAAGAGACGCCATTTGCCCCCATCAAGGATTAACCCATGCCCGGCCCCACTTCCGACGATCCGTTCCGCCCGTTCGAGACTGACCTTGATGAAGCCGCAGCACTGGCAATCCTGCGCGCCGCCACCGATGGCGCTGATGATGGCGAGTTGTTCCTGGAACGCCGCCGGTCGGAGGGCATTTCGCTGGATGATGGCCGCATCAAAACCGCGAGCTATGATGCAAGCCAGGGTTTCGGTCTGCGCGCGGTGCGGGGTGAGGTGTCCGGCTACGCCCATTCCACCGATATTTCCGAACATGCGCTGCGCCGCGCGTCGGAAACCGCACGGCTTGCGGTGGGCTCTGGTGGCGGCACGCTGGCCCCGCCACCGAAAGGCACCAATCTTCACCTTTACACCGACGCCAACCCGATGGCTGACGCCACCTTCGCCGTCAAAATCGACATGCTGCGCGAAATAGACGCCTACACCCGCGCGCTTGATCCCCGCGTGGTGCAAGTCTCGGCCTCGGTCGCCGCAGGCCTGCAAGAGGTGGAGATTCTGCGCCCCGAAGGCCTGCGCCTGACCGACATTCGCCCGATGGCCCGCATTTCGATTTCTGTCATAGTGGAGTCTAACGGCAAGCGTGAAAGCGGTGGCACCGGCGGCGGTGGCCGCTACGGCCTCGCCCGCCTGATGGAACCGCATCATTGGCAATCCGTCGCGCGCGAAGCCCTGCGCATCGCCCTTGTCAACCTTGATGCCGTCCCCGCCCCCGCAGGCACCATGGACGTGGTGCTTGGCCCCGGCTGGCCGGGCATTTTGCTGCACGAAGCCATTGGTCACGGGCTGGAAGGCGATTTCAACCGCAAGAAAACCTCGGCCTTCGCGGGGCTTATGGGCACCCGCATCGCTGCCCCCGGTGTGACCGTGCTGGATGACGGCACCATGCCGGACCGTCGCGGTTCCATCAGTTTCGACGATGAAGGCACGCCGTCACAACGTAACGTGCTGATCGAATACGGTATTTTGGTGGGCTACATGCAGGACCGCCAAAACGCCCGCCTGATGGGCGTCGCCCCCACCGGCAACGGGCGGCGCGAAAGCTACGCCCACATCCCGATGCCGCGGATGACCAACACCTATATGTTGGGCGGCAAGGATGATCCCGCTGGCATTGTGGCAAGCCTCAAAGACGGCATCTACGCCGTGGGCTTTGGCGGCGGGCAGGTCGATATCACCAATGGCAAATTCGTGTTTTCCTGCACCGAAGCCTACCGCGTGCGCAATGGTGTGATAGGCGAGGCTGTCAAAGGCGCCACCCTGATCGGCGATGGCGCCACAGCGCTCAAACACATCCGCGCCATCGGCAATGACATGGCCCTTGACCCCGGCATCGGCAACTGCGGCAAGGCCGGGCAATGGGTGCCGGTCGGGGTCGGCCAACCCACCCTGATGATCGGCGGATTGACAGTGGGGGGCTCGGCCACTTGATCCCAAAGTTGATTCTGGTGGGCCAATTCGACAGCCCCGTCACCCGCCGCGTCGGCATAGTGCTGCATCATTACGGCATCCCCTTCACCCGCGATGCACGGTCAATCTTTGGCGATGCGGCAGAGATCGCCAAAATCACCCCCATGCTGCGCATCCCGGCGCTGATACTGGACAACGGCGAGGTCATGATCGATTCAGGTGCCATCCTCGATTACCTCGACGAACAGGTCGGCCCCGCCCGCGCGCTGATCCCGCGCTCTGGCCCCACGCGCCGCAAAATCCTGCAAGCCACCGCCCTTGCCTCGGCCTGCTTTGAAAAATCCGGAACTTTGGTCTACGAACGTATCTTTCACCCGCCAGACCATGTCAGCCAAGCATGGGAAGCCCGCTGCCAAGCCCAACTCGCCGCTGGTCTGACCGAACTGGAAACCCGCTTTGAAGGCCCGTGGCTTGGCGGCGACACGATGACCCATGCCGATATCATGCTCGCTTGCGCCATTGGTTACATGAACCTGCGCTTGGCATCAGCCTTCCCGCCCGGTGCCTACCCAAACCTCGAGCGGCTTGCCGCCAAATGCGAGTCCCTGCCCGCCTTCGCAGCCTGCCGCATCGGCGTAAACGAAATCATGCCAAAGGCCTGAAACCCCTTCGAAATTTCATTTTTGCCCAAATATCCTCGGGGGGGTGAGCAGCTTCGCTGCGAGGGGGGCAGACAGCCCCCCCCTGTCTGAAAAATTTTGATTAAAATTTTTCGCACCCTGCCCCTCAGTCGCGCGAAAACTTGCCGCGCAAAGCCTCAAACGCATTCCCGGATGCCTGCACCACAGGAGCCGCTACCGACGGTCCCGGCTTCCCCTTCGGCGGCTGCGGTGCTGCACCCCGCTCGGCAACCCGTTCCCGCGCCTCGGACGTGTCCGATTTCATCGACAACCCGATGCGCTTGCGGGCCGCATCCACCTCCACCACCCGCACCGTCACCACATCGCCCGCCTTCACCACCTCATGCGGATCGCGCACAAATTTGTCGGCCAACTGGCTGACATGCACCAACCCATCCTGATGCACGCCAATATCCACAAATGCGCCAAACGCCGCCACATTGGTCACGGTGCCTTCCAGCATCATGCCGGGCTTCAGATCGCGTATCTCCTCGATCCCCGCCGCAAATGTCGCGGTCTTGAAACTGGGCCGTGGGTCGCGGCCCGGCTTTTCCAGTTCCAGCAGAATATCGCGCACTGTCGGCAAGCCAAACCGCGCATCGGTGAAATCGCTTGGCTCCAAGGCCCGCAGCAAACCCGGCTCCGCCATCACCTCCCTTAAATCCCGCCCGCAAGCCGCCACGATTTTCCGCGCCAGATCATAGGCTTCCGGGTGAACGGAACTGGCATCCAAAGGCTCTTTCCCCCCGGAAATCCGCAAAAAACCCGCCGCCTGCTCAAACGCCTTCGGCCCCAGCCGCGCCACTTTCAGCAATGCACGCCGCGATGCAAACGGCCCGTTGGCATCGCGGTGGCTGACAATCGCCTCGGCCAATCCCGGCGACAGCCCCGACACGCGGGCCAATAACGGCCCCGAGGCCGTGTTCAAATCCACCCCCACCGCGTTCACCGCGTCTTCCACCACCGCCTCAAGCGACCGCCCCAACCGATGCTGATCGACATCATGCTGATACTGCCCGACGCCAATGGCCTTGGGTTCAATCTTCACCAATTCCGCCAACGGGTCTTGCAGACGCCGCGCGATGGATACCGCGCCCCGGATCGACACATCCAGATCGGGAAATTCCCGTGCCGCCAGTTCCGACGCCGAATAAACCGACGCGCCGGCTTCGGATACGATCACCTTCACGGGTTTTGGCGCATCCCCCGGCAAAGCCGCCAGCACATCGCCCACCAGCTTTTCGGACTCGCGGCTTGCCGTGCCATTGCCAATCGCAATCAACCCGACCCCATGCGCCCGGATCAGCCGTGCAATCTCCACCGATGCGCCCCGCAGATCGTTCTTGGGCTGGAACGGATAGATCGTCGCGTGATCCACCACCTTGCCCGTGGCATCGATTACCGCAATCTTGCAGCCAGTCCTGATCCCCGGATCAACCCCCATCGTGACCTTGCCCCCCGCCGGGGCGGCCAACAGCAAATCTTTCAAATTGCGCGCAAAAACAGCAATCGCCTCAGCTTCTGCCCGATCCCGGATATCCCCCATCAGGTCCAACCCCATCGACGTTTTCAGCTTCACCCGCCACGCCCACGAAGCCGCATCCTTCAACCAAACATCGCCCGGCAGTGCAGCCCCAGCCTGCAGATGCCCCGCACACATCCGTTCCGCAGCACTGGCCCCCCGCGCCGCATCCGGCTCGACCTCCAGATCAAGCGACAGGAACCCTTCATTGCGTCCGCGCAGCATTGCCAAAACCCGGTGTCCAGCCACCTTGCCATAAGCCTCTGAATGCGCGAAATAATCCGAAAACTTCGCGCCCTCCGCTTCTTTCCCCGCCACCACCGATGACGCTATCCGCGCCTCCGCCTTCATATGGCTGCGCAGCCGCGCCAACAGGCCCGCATCCTCGGCCAACCCTTCGGCCACAATATCGCGCGCACCTTCCAGCGCCGCTTTCACATCCGCCACGGCCCCGGTCACATAGCTCGCCGCTAAAACCTCTGGCTTGGCACCGCGATCCGCCATTATCGCCAGCGCCAACGGCCCAAGCCCATTTTCGCGCGCAATCATCGCCTTGCTGCGCCGCTTTGGCTTGAACGGCAGATACAAATCCTCCAACTCCGCCTTGGTCACCGCGCGTGCAATCCCCGCCTCCAGCGCGTCGGTCAACACGCCCTGCCCGCGAATGGACTCCAACACCGCCACCCGCCGCGTCTCCAGTTCCCGCAGATACTCCAGCCGCTCCGCCAACCGCCGCAACTGCGTATCGTCAAGGCCCCCCGTCACTTCCTTGCGGTAGCGCGCGATGAACGGCACCGTCGCGCCGTCATCCAACAGCGCCACAGCGGCGTTCACCTGATCCGCCCGCGCGGCGATGTCGGTGGCAATCAAAAGAGAGATGCGGCGGGTCTGGTCCGGGGTCATGGGTCTGGCCTTTGCTGGGGAAGGACCGCCACCCTACCCAACGCCTGCGCCAAGGCCAAGGGCCGCCGCAGACATTATTGCTGAGGGAAAATGGTACCACGTCCCCGGCTCGAACGGGGGACCCCTAGATCCACAATCTAGTGCTCTAACCAACTGAGCTAACGCGGCGCCTGTCGGGGGATTTAGACCCGCAGATCACAGATTGCAAGAGGATGATTGCCAAGCCTGACCGCTGTTGTTACGCCATTCCGAACAATCACGGGAACCGCGCCATGGGCATCGACAAACAAAGCGACCTTGCCGCCAACATCCAGATCGGCCCCACCGACCAAGGCATGGTGCGCATTTACATCGAGGCGGAAGGCGGCATTGAATTGCCGCTGGATTTCGACCCGGAAGAAGCCGAGGAAATTGCCGAAGAATTGCGCGCCGCAGCCACTGCCGCCCGCGGGGTGGCATCTGGCAAATCTAAACCGAAAAAACGCTGACGCGTGAACCGGAAAACGGCCGCCCGGTTTTTCGGGTTCAGTCCCGCGACCAGCAGGCAAAGCCCGGATCGCGGTAACTTTGCAACCGCAACGCCGCGTGCCGTGCAAACCCCTGCATCAGCATTTTGCGCCGTGCCGGGGCCAGCGGCGTATGCGGCCCCATCCGGACAATCTCTGCGTCATAGCCGTCAGCCAGGATCAAACCGGTGCCATCCGGCAATAAATCCATCGGAAAATCCGCATCCACCGCCCAGAAAAACCGATCACACCATTCCAGATACAAATGCCATTTCTGATCAGCCGCATAATCCGCCCGCCCCGACTTGCATTCCACAACCCACATTTCGCCCTTCGGCCCCAGTGCCATGACATCCACCCGCAGGCCCGACGCAGGCACCAATTCCTCGACCGTCACAAACCCATGCCCGCGCAAATGGCGGCACACGCCCCGCGCAAGCCGCTGGCCAGGGGTCAAGCCCGGTAGGGCGGCGCCGGATATCGGATCGGGGTCGGGCTGGCTCATCCGATAAATATGAACGAAAGAAGAACAGCCCGCAAGTCGGCCACAGCAACCTTGCACTCGAATCCTTGCACAAGAGGCTATGGCGCGCTATATTCAAGATTGACGGTTACTGCTCTTCTCGTGCGAGGCCCTTTTCCAGTGGCCGATAAGCATCTCCGAGGGAGCTGGCTCTGCCTTGGTTCCGGCCTTGGTATCTGGCGACCAACCTGAACACTCAGGCTCTCGGGAAATTCACGCCTACACGGCCGCTGCGGTTTCCGTCACTTTCACCAGCCCGTCTCCACCGGCCCGTCTCCTCCAGCCCTTCAGACAAAAGAAAAAGGGCAGGTTGCCCCGCCCTTTCCCCTTTCACCCGTGCAGGGGCCGTTTTATCCCCCTGCAAGGATATTGGTTTTTGGTCTTCAGAAACCATAGACCAAAGACACGCCCAACTTGTTATCCGACCGGATAGCGCGGTTGTCATTATATTCGGTGAGGTAGCTGACACGGGTCGAGAACGCGTCAGACATCTTGAAGTTTACGCCCAAATCGTTGTTGATCCGCAGCGCAGAGTCCGATTTCAGGATATCGGTGTCGTTGGTCATGAAGACGTTATCGTTGAACGAATAAAAGAAACGCGACGACGCAATATAGCCGATTTCTGTTTCATCGTTTTCAATGCCGTCTTCGATGTAGCTTACGCCAATACCGGCCTGAACACGCCAGGTCACATTGGGTGTGTTCAAGATACGGTAACCGGGACCAAAACCAACAAACGCGTCGGTGCGGACTTCGGTTGCTTCATCTGCCAGACCGTCAGATTCTACCCGGCCCAAAACAAAGCCATAGAAACGGTCGTCGATGTAATAATTCAGGTCATAAACACCAAAGATTTCTTCTTGTGTGGTCACACCGTCTTCATCGGCAAATTCAAGCGCCACACCGATGGTCTGAACAATTTGGCCCTGTGCAAAGCGCAGACGTGCGCCTGCTGCAAATTCCTGGCTTTCATTGTTCCCGGTGCTGCCGGAATAGCTTAGCGACGCACTGCCCGACAAACCCGGACGGAATTCGGGGTTGCCAAAGCGCGACGCATCCTGAGCGCGTTTCAGATCGTCCTGAGCATTTTGAGAAATGTCATCAAGGCGGTCGTCCAGCGCCGTGGTGCCGGTCAAGGTACCTTGGGCCATAGATGCGGTTGCACCCACCAACAGGCCAATAACGGCCGCCCCGGCAACTTTGGATAGTTCTTTCATCTGTTGTCCTTTCGATCACACTTACAAACGCGCCCACCAAAGCTGCTGTGCGCCCATGGTGAAAAAACACTGTCAGGACGGGTTGGTTCCGGGTCGCGACGCCAAAAGATGGCGATGTCATGCTGCAAGAAATCCGCATGCCGAAAAAAAATATAGCAATATCAATATCTAAGCAGGATTTTTTTTTTGCGGCTGGAATTGATATCTTTGCAAATAGTCACCACGCAAAATAAATTTTTCAACGCGTGGAACCAATCGCAATCAGCCGTTATGCCGTCGCCGTATGAACCAAGACCCAGGCATGTCGTGGTCTTTGTCGGCTTAAAACCCTTCGGGCTTGGTCTCGTGCGCCATGTGGTCAAGCACGGCATTGACAAATTTTGCCTCTTTTCCGTCTGGGAAAAATGCCTTTGCCACATTGACATATTCGGTAATCACCACTTTCGGCGGCGTCTGCATTTCGACCAACTCGCCACCGGCGGCGCGAAACAGCGCACGCAGAACCGGGTCGATCCGGTCGATCGGCCATTTGGCCACCAGCGCCCGATCGGTCAGCTGATCAATCTTCGCCTGCCAATTCACGGCATGACCCACCACGGCACGAAAATGCTCAACATCCCCTTCCGCCATCTCATCACCATCATAGACGGCGCCAAAGCGGTGTGTTTCAAACTCGCGCGTCACGTCTTCCACGGTTTGTCCGCTTGCTTCCATCTGAAACAACGCCTGCACCGCATAAAGCCGCGACGCCGACTTCATCTTTTTCTTCAACGCCTGCTTATCAGCACCCGTTTGCCTGGATGAACTGGTCATGCGCGAAATCCGATGCCCTTGATTTGCCCGGCCCAACGCCGCGACAAGGCAACCAGATGCAAAGCCGCCGCCGCCGCCGCACCCCCCTTGTTCTGGCCCGCTGGCTCGGCCCGCGCGTCAGCCTGCGCCCGGTTTTCCACCGTCAAAATGCCGTTACCGATGCACGCCCCCTGCAGGCCCAACAGTGACAGCGCGCGACTGCTGTCATTGCACACGGTATCATAATGCGTGGTTTCCCCCCGTATGATACAGCCAAGCGCCACATAACCATCAAACTTCGCCTGCCGTTCGGCCATGGCAATTGCCGTCGGCACCTCCAGCGCGCCGGGCATTTCCACCACCTCAACCTCGGCACCGCAGTCTGCCGCAACCGCCTTTGCACCGACGATCAACTGATCCGTAATATCGCGGTAATACGGTGCCACCACGATCAACAGCCGCACTGGCTTGTGAAACGTCGGCAGCGGCAGGATATAGTGGTTTTCATTCGCAGCCATACTCTCAACCCTCATTGATCGCGCGGGTGCCGGCAATGGTCAGCCCGTAAGCGTCCAGCCCCACAACTTTCGGCGCGCGTGAATTTGTCACCAGCGTAATTGCGCGCAATCCCAGCGACGACAGAATTTGTGCCCCCACCCCGTATTGGCGCAAGGTCTGCGGTGATGCCTCGCCCTCCATCGCCAGCACCGTCGCAGTGTCGCGCAAAAGCACCACCACGCCGCGCCCTTCGGCCGCAATCAGGCGCATTGCATCGGGCAATTCGCTGCCCTGCCCCGGCCCAATCGCCAGCACATCTTCCAACGGATTAAGCGCATGCATCCGCACCAACACCGGGGCGGGCGATGTCAAATCGCCCTTGGTCAGCACGATATGCTCTGCCCCCTGAATCTCGTCCGAGAACACCCGCATCAGCCAATCGCCGCCATAGGCCGACATCACCCGCTTGACTGCCTTTTCACCCACCAGATTGTCATGGCGGCGACGGTAGGCGATCAAATCCGAAATCGTGCCGATCTTCAGCCCATGTTTCTGCGCGAAACGGACCAGATCCGGCAGGCGCGACATGGTGCCATCATCATTCATGATCTCGCAAATCACGCCCGACGGGTTCAGCCCGGCCAAGCGGCTGACATCCACCGCAGCCTCGGTATGCCCGGCCCGCACCAACACGCCGCCATCGCGCGCACGCAGCGGAAACACATGCCCCGGCGTCGCAATATCCGCGCCTGACCTGGTCGGATCAATCGCCACCGCCACCGTCAACGCGCGGTCGCCCGCAGAAATGCCCGTCGACACGCCCTCACGCGCCTCGATCGACACGGTAAAGGCCGTCTCGTGGCGCGACGAATTCTTGGATGCCATCAACGGCAACCCAAGCTGATCAATCCGCGCGCCGGTCAGCGTCAGGCAGATCAATCCACGCCCATGCATCGCCATGAAATTTACAGCCTCGGCCGTACACATTTCCGCCGGGATCACCAGATCGCCCTCATTCTCGCGGTCCTCATGGTCCACCAGAATGAACATGCGGCCACGGCGTGCATCCTCGATGATCTCCTCAATCGAGGATATCGCGTCGGAATATTCGGTCTTCACATCGCTCATGGCTTAAGGCTCCGCAAACTGTCGGCCCAGCCCTTACTCCGCGCGCCACCCGAACGCCAGAGGCGGCAGCACCCGCATTCGCCCACATCGACTGTGCGCAAAGCCCGGCTGCCAATTTCAGTTCTGCCCAAATATCCGCGCCGCAGGCACCGAAGGCATAAAACTAGCCCGCAAAAAACCGCGCCGCTGGCACATATCCCGCCAACCGCCCCGCTGCACGCCAATCCTGTTCCAATGCCGTATCGCCCACCAGCAAAATCCGGTCGCCGGGCAAACCTGACTTCGCCAACCGCAGCATCGCCGCCGTTTCCGAAAAACTTGCCCATGCGCTTGGCGCTACAAAAGCCGCCTGCAACGCACCCTGCGCTGCTTGCAGCGCCACCTCGGGGGTCATCGGGGCCGATACCACCGCCAACCGCCCGCAGTCAGTCAGGGCTGCCAGCTTTGCTGCGCGGTCGCCCGGCAAAACAGGCACGGCCCCCAACAGCCGCAACGCATTGGATGAAAACAAAAACGCCACCACATCATGGCCCGACGCTGCCCGCACCGACGCATAGGTCTTGTAATCCAACCCAAGCTCTCTGGCCCGCCGCAACCGTCCGCGCAACACCTCTATTGGCAGATGCGGCAGCAGCCGCGCGCGGGCCGTCGTCCAGCAATGTGTGCGCCAGCTTGCGCCAGCCTCCATCGTCGGCCCCAGGTTATGGCCCAATCCTGCCAAAGGATCCGCCATCAATCCCACTCCCGCAACCGCGCCACATAGCGCGCCATGGTATCAATCTCCAGATTGACGCGGTCGCCCAAAGCCACATCGCCCCAGGTCGTGGCCTTTTGCGTATGCGGGATAAAGTTGATGCCAAATTCGCACCCTTTCACCGCATTCACCGTCAGACTAGTGCCGTTCAGCGCGACCGACCCTTTGGGGGCAATAAACTTCGCCAAAGCCTCGGGCGCGCGAAATGTTACACGCAAACTGTCGCCTTCGGGCTGCAATCCCACGACGACGGCGACATCGTCGACATGGCCGGACACGATATGGCCGCCCAATTCATCGCCGACCTTCAACGCCCGCTCCAGATTGATCCGCTTGCCAAGGCTCCACCCGCCATGGCCCGGGTTCGGGCCCAAATTCGTGGCCCCCACCGTTTCCGCCGATATCTGCACATCAAACCAATTCTGCGGCTCGCGCCCCAGCGCAATCACCGTCAGGCACACGCCATCGCAGGCAATCGACGCACCGATATCAATGCCCGCCACGTCATAGCTGGTGCCTATGCGCGCGCGCAAATCGCCGCGCTGTTCCAGCTCCAGCACCCGACCAATATCGGTGACAATTCCGGTGAACATCGGCAAACCTCTTTGCAATCCATTGCAGATTGGTATTCCCCCCCACGGCCCAGTGCAAGTGTCACGCCCTGTGACGCAGACGCACAAACTGCCGCATAAAAGGCCACATCCCAAGGCAAACTCTTGATCAAAGGCCAAATACGCCATTACCCTAAGCAACCGATGCCAAACCCCAACCAAGGCCGCCCATGCCCAGCCGAAACTTTTTGTTCCTGCAAGGCCCGCACGGCCCGTTTTTCGGGCAGTTGGCGGCAATGTTGCAATGCACCGGCGCGCATGTGTGGCGCATTGGCTTCAACCGTGGCGATCAAGCCTTCTGGCCGCATAAAACCCGCTACACAGCGTTTCACGGCACAATCGACACATGGCCTGACGCCATATCAATCCACTTTACCCAACATGCCATCACCGATCTTGTGCTTTACGGCGATACCCGCCCGGTGCATGCCCAAGCCATCAGCCTTGCCAAATCGGCTGGCATCACCGTGCATGTGTTCGAAGAAGGCTATCTTCGCCCGCATTGGGTCACCTATGAACGCGGCGGATCAAACGGCCATTCCCGGCTGATGGACATGTCGGTGGCTGATATGCGCGCCGATCTGGCGCAGACCGATGTCGATCTGGCCGCAGCCCCCGCGCATTGGGGTGATATGCGCAGGCATATGTTCTGGGGGGCGGTCTACCACGGCATTTTGCTGGCGGGCAGGCGACGCTACCCCGCGTTTCGTCCGCATCGCAGCCTGACGGCGGGTCAGGAGTTCTTCCTGTATGCCAAACGCTACGCGCTTTTGCCACTTCACAGTATCGCACGCATGCTGGCTACCCTGCGCATCCGGCATGGCGGGTTTCCCTATCATCTGGCTTTGTTGCAACTGGAACATGACGCCAGTTTTCAAATGCACAGCCCGTTTGCCACGATGGCCGATTTTCTGGCCGAAGTGATTGCTGGCTTTGCCAAAGGTGCTCCGGCGCATCATCATCTTGTGTTCAAAGCCCACCCGCTGGAGGATGGCCGCGTGAACCTGCCCCGCATCATTGCCAAAATTGCCCGCGACCATGGCATTGCAGCCCGCGTGCATTTCGTGCGCGGCGGCAAACTGGCGCGCCTGCTGGATTTCGCCACAACCGCCGTCACCGTGAACTCCACTGCCGGCCAACAAGCGCTGTGGCGCGGCCTGCCTCTTAAAACCTTTGGCGCATCGGTCTATTCCAAACCCGAGTTCGTCTCGTCGCAGCCGCTGGATCAGTTTTTCGCCACGCCAAAAAAATCCGATAGCCGTGCCTACCGCGATTATCGTCACTATCTTCTGGAAACCAGCCAGGTGGCGGGCGGTTACTATTCGTCGCATGGGCGGCGCGTGCTGCTACGATCCGTGGTGGATATGATGCTGGCAGCACAGGATCCGTATACGGCTTTAACCTCGCAAGGCGCGGCACCAAGGCAACAGTTTCGCCTGGTCTCTGGGCTTGCAACCTGAAGGCTCGCCTTTTGCGAAACCCTCCGGTATCGTTGCAAAAAACTTGAGGCAAGCCCAGTAAAGGAGCCCGAGCAGTGAAATCGAATCTATCAAGGGGGGCACACGCCCTGACCCTTGCTGTGCTTATCGTCGCACTCGGCTCTTGCGGGCTTCCGCGATCCGGCCCCAATAAGCGCGAGATTTACGCAGGCTCCGTCCTGAAAAAAGGCGATGCTTTTGTTGTCGAGGTGAACTCGCGCGTGTCGCAGATAACGGCCGTAGCGCCGTCTTTCGGGTTTGACAGCAATTTCCGGGACGCTGGCTTGGCGGGCTCTGACACCATTTCGCCCGGCGATACGCTGGCGCTGACGGTGTTCGAAAACGTCAAGGAAGACCCGCTTTTGGGCAATTCCGGCCAGCGCGTCACGCCGCTTAGCGAAATGCAGGTCGATGGCCAAGGCTTCATCTTTGTGCCGTATGCTGGCAAAATCAAAGCCGCTGGCCAAACGCCCGACGGCCTGCGCCAAGCCATCACCCGGAAATTGGACCCTCAGACACCCGACCCGCAGGTTACCGTGCAACGTCTGGCTGGCGAAGGCTCGTCTGTGTCACTGGCGGGATCAATCAACGCGCCCGGCGTCTATCCGATGGAACTGCCGACCCGCACATTGGCCGCCATGTTGTCAAAAGCGGGTGGCATTTCCATTGACCCCGCCATCGCTTTGGTCCGCGTCACCCGCAATGGGCGCACCGGCAAGGTTTGGCTGCAAGACCTGTACGAAAATCCGAACCTTGATATTGCCTTGCGGTCCGGCGATCAGATCGTGATCGAACGAGACACCCGCGCTTTTACCGCCCTTGGTGCCACAGGTCAGCAAAATCGCGTGCAGTTCGAAACCAAAAGCCTTTCGGCAATTGAGGCGATTGCGACGGTAGGCGGCCTGTCGACCAATTCTGCCGATCCAACCGGCGTATTTATCTTGCGCAACGAATCCGCTGAAATCGCCAATTCAGTGCTTGGTCGCAATGATTTGGTCGGCGATCAGCGCATGGCCTATGTGCTGGATCTGACCGAACCCACCGGAATGTTTGAAGCGCGCGATTTTCTGATCCGCGATGGCGATACCGTCTATGTCACCGAAGCGCCCTATGTGCAGTGGCAAAAAAGCCTGTCTGCCATCACAGGCACGGCCGGGGCGGCGAACCAGATCGGCAACGTGGCCGGCGGCATCTAACCCCGCTGTGGACCGCGCGCGCACCAGTATCGCTTCAGCCGCCGGGCCACTCCCCCGGCGGCTGTTTGCATTTTCTGGCGGATTTCTGACCCAAAAGCGGCTGCGCCGGATGCTGCATCTGGCTGGTCACCAGATTTGTTTGGGCAAGCCTGGCGCAAAAGATGGCGTGGTGGTCTGGGGACAGTCGACCACCGCCAAGCGCGGTGCTTTTGTGGCCCGCAAATTCAAGTTGCCGCTGATCCGGGTGGAAGATGCCTTCCTGCGTTCGCTGCGCCCCGGCCGTATGGGAGATGTGCCGCTTGGCCTGCTGATCGATCCGATCGGAGTGCACTATGATGCCAGCGCACCCAGCCTGATCGAGCATATTCTGAATACAGATGCCTTGCAGGATTCGAACCTTCTGGCGCGGTCGGCGGCTGGAATAGCCCGGTTGCGCCACCTTGACTTGTCAAAATACAACATTCACGATCCCGACCTCCCGCTGCCAGCCCCCGGTTATGTGCTGGTTGTCGACCAGACCACCGGCGACGCATCCCTGCGGGCAAGCGGGGCGGATCCCACCACATTTCAGGATATGCTGGCCCGCGCCTGCGCTGATCATCCTGAGGCCCGCATCGTCATCAAGTCGCACCCGGAAACACCTCTGAACCTGCGTCCCGGTCATTTTGGCGATACGGATGCTGGCGGTCGGATCACCCTGCTGCGCGACCCGGTCTCGCCCCACGGTTTGCTTGAAAACGCCGCGGCCGTCTATACAGTGTCGTCGCAACTGGGCTTCGAGGCGATTCTGGCTGGCCACAAGCCCCACGTTTACGGGACACCCTTCTACGCCGGTTGGGGCCTGAGCTACGACGAAATCGCCATCCCCCGGCGCACCCAAACCCCGACCGTCACGCAGCTTTTCGCCGCCGCCATGATTCTTGCCCCCAGCTATTACGACCCCTGCCGCGACAGGCTCTGCAGCTTTGAAGAGGTGGTTGATCAGCTAGAGGCTGAAACGCGCGCCTTTCGCTGCGATGCCAAGGGCCACGTGGCTTGTGGCATGCGCGCATGGAAACGCACGCATTTGCAAAGCTTTTATGGCGGCCAAAAGCCCCTGCTCTTTGCAAACCCTGCCAAAAAAGCCGCGAACCTTGCTGAGATACATGGTCGCGGCTTGCTGGTCTGGGCCGGCAAACAGCCATCGAACTTTGCAACCACCGCCACCATCTTAAGGGTCGAAGACGGCTTTTTGCGGTCGCGCGGGCTTGGGGCGAACCTGATCCCACCGCTTAGCCTTGTGACCGATGATTTGGGCATTTACTACGATCCCACCCGCCCCAGCAGGCTGGAGGCCCTGATCGCAGGCCCAGTTGTGCCCGGCGGTGCCGCCCGTGCGGAAAACCTGATGCGGTCCATTTTGAAAAAAGGCATTACCAAATATAATTCCGGCACCAAATCCCTGCCCGTGCTGCCTTACGGCCACCGTATCCTTGTGCCCGGTCAAATCGAAGATGACGCATCCGTTCTGAAAGGGGCCGGGCCCATTCGCACCAACCTTGCTTTGCTGCAAGCCACCCGCGCCGCCAACCCAAAAGCGATTATCATTTACAAGCCGCACCCGGATGTCGAAGCCGGCCTGCGCAATGGTGCTGTGCCCGAGCCGATGCTGAAAACCTATGCAAACGTCGTTTTGCGCGATGCCAATCCGGCCGCCATCCTGCCTTTGTGTGATGCGGTCTGGACCATGACCTCGACCCTGGGGTTCGAGGCGCTGTTGCGGGGCAAACCTGTCACATGTTTTGGAATGCCGTTTTACGCGGGCTGGGGGCTGACCACGGATTTGCATCCCGCCCCGAAAAGACGCCTTACTTTGCAAGCCGCAGCGGTGCAGCACGGCCCCATGACGTTATCGCGCCTTGTCCATGCAGCCCTTATTGCCTACCCGCGCTATTTTGACGCGGTAACCCGCCGCCCCTGCCCGCCCGAAGTGGCCGTTGACCGTTTGATTAACGCGGCCAGTCCCCGCTTGGGCTTTGCCCATCGCAGCCTTGCCAAACTGCAAGGCCGCTTTGCCAGCCTCGCCTATCTGTGGCGCTAGCTGCGAAAATTTTGCAGCATCGTCGCGCGACAGTTCAGTAAATATAGCGAATTTGCTCTGTCCAGAACCGTTCCATCCGCTTCAAGGACGTGTTGATATCATCCATCGCCGCACTGCTGACCAAACCGCGTTTGTCCAGACTTTCGGCATGGCGTCCGAACAATTCGTTCAACATAACCCGTATCTTGCGGCCTTTTTCCGTCAATCGCACCCGCACGGAACGGCGATCAACATCAGACCGCTGATGGTGCATGTAGCCCAGTTCAACCAGCTTTTTCAGATTATAGCTGACATTGCTGCCCTGATAATAACCACGCGATTTCAATTCGCCCGCCGTCACCTCATTTTCGCCGATGTTGAACAGCAAAAGCGCCTGCACCGGATTGATTTCCAGCACGCCAAGCCGTTCAAATTCATCTTTCACCACATCCAGCAGCAACCGGTGCAGCCGTTCCAGCAGTGCCAGACTTTCCAGATAATTGGACATGACCGGCTTTTGCGATCCGTCCAGCAGAGTTTCGTGAATGCTCATTCCAATACCTTCCGCCCTCATTTGACTTGGGCAGAATCAGCACAAATAGAAAACATTCCGTAAACTAAAGAAGATTTTTAGCAAATTCAGCTCGAATTTGCCCCCAGCAGTCGCGCCTTGGCAAAGGTTGATATCCGCGCCACCAAATCCGCCATGCCGTCAGGTGCCGCAATTTGCCCCAACATCATCGGTAACAAGTCCTGATCGTTTTCGTCAAGCAACCGGTCATACAGGGCCAAATCTGCCTGCGCCATCCTGCCCAAATGCGCATCCGAAAACGGCCCCAGGATCAAATCCATCTCTTTGGTCCCGCGCCGCCACGACCGCATTCCCATACGTTTTAGCCGCGCCTCTGCCGTCTCTGTCATCAAACGCCCCGATACTGCTTGAACCAACCTGACCTGCATCTTAAAAGAAGCGGCCCAAAGCTGCAAATGGGCGCATTGTCCCGGAGCATCTGAAATGGCCTTCCTGTCCGATACCCTGTCGCGCGTCAAACCCTCGCCCACCATCGCCGTATCCACCAAAGCGGCGGAGTTAAAGGCCGCTGGCCGCGATGTGATCGGCCTTGGCGCAGGCGAGCCGGATTTTGACACGCCGCAAAACATCAAGGACGCGGCCAAGCGCGCGATTGACGCGGGCCGCACCAAATACACCGCTGTGGACGGTATTACCGAACTGAAAAAGGCCATCTGCGATAAATTCAAACGCGAAAACGGGCTGGCATATGTGCCCGCTCAGATCTCTGTCGGCACCGGCGGCAAACAGATCCTTTACAACGCCTTCATGGCCACCCTGAACCCCGGGGACGAGGTGATCATCCCGGCACCTTACTGGGTCAGCTATCCCGATATGGTTCTGCTGGCGGGTGGCACGCCCGTAGCCGTGGCCGCAGGGATCGAGACGCAGTTCAAACTGACCCCCGCCCAGCTGGAGGCGGCAATCACCCCCAAAACCAAATGGTTCATCTTCAACTCGCCCTCCAACCCCACCGGGGCTGGCTATACGGCGACAGAGCTTCGTGCCCTTTGCGATGTGCTGCTGCGCTATCCCCATGTCTGGGTGATGACGGATGATATGTACGAACATCTGGTGTTCGATGATTTCGTGTTCACCACGCCGGCCCAGATCGAGCCCGGCCTTTACGACCGCACCCTTACCTGCAACGGCGTGTCCAAATCCTATGCAATGACCGGCTGGCGCATTGGGTATGCGGCAGGCCCGGTGGCGCTGATCAAAGCCATGGCAACTGTGCAATCGCAAAGCACCTCCAACCCCAGTTCGGTCAGCCAATACGCGGCGCTGGAGGCGTTGAATGGCCCGCAAGATTTCCTCGCCCCCAACCGCAAATTGTTCCAGGCCCGCCGCGACCTTGTGGTCAAGATGCTGAACGACGCGAAAGGCATCCTTTGCCCCAAACCCGAAGGCGCGTTCTACGTCTATCCCGATATCTCTGGCTGCATCGGCAAAACCTCTGCCGCAGGCACATGCATCACCGATGACGAGGTGTTCGCCACCGCCCTGCTGGAAGAAACCGGCGTCGCGGTGGTGTTTGGTGCCGCCTTCGGCCTATCGCCAAACTTCCGCGTCAGCTACGCTACATCCGACGCCGCCCTGACCGAAGCATGCAGCCGCATCCAAACGTTCTGCGCAGGCCTGAAATAATGGGGGCATAATGACGGCAGACCTTCCGCATATCTATTTTCGTGTGCGCGACAATGGCGCGGCCGTATTTCGGCTTGAGACCGAAAATCGCCAGCGCCGGATCGAAATGGAAGAAATTGCCACGGTGAACGTCAAGAACGGCAACATCAGACCGCATGGCGAGGCGGTGCTGACCAAAGCTGAACTGATCGCCATCAAAGACTGGCTTACCGCCCGCGTGGCCACGTTGGCAGACCGCGATATTGACGATATCCACCGCGCCATGGATCACATGAATCTGACCACGCAATGGGCGCAATCACGCGCCACCGATGCGCAGCTTGACGGCGTGACGGATGCCTTGCTTCTGGCGATGCACGATTTGCGCACGGTTCTGGTCCGCAAGAAATCCGAACGGCTGCTGAAAGCCCCCTCGGGCACGTAGCCGTGGCTTGCAGTCAAGATGAGTATTTAAGCGAAAAGGAAGCCCTAGACCCGCTGCACCCGCATCCAGAACCGCGCCATCAAAAGCCCCGCCGCCACCGTCAGCCCAATGACCAGCCCCAGCCATAGCCCAACCCCGCCATAGCCAGCCCTGAACGCCAGCAGATAACTGGCCGGAATGCCTATGATCCAATAGCTTAGCGCGGCAATCCACATCGGCACGCGGGTATCTTTCACCCCGCGCAGCAAGCCCAGTGCCAACACCTGCAATGCATCGGTCAACTGAAACAATGCAGCCACCGCCAGCAAAGCCGTGCCAAAGGCGATGATCTGCGCCGCCTCTGGCTGGGTCATATCCAGGAATAGCGAAACGATCGCGCGTGGATATACCAAAAACAGCACCACCGTTATCACCGCAAACAGCATCGACAGCGCAATCGCCACCTTGCCGCCCTCGCGCATCCCCGCCACATCGCCCGCCCCCGCCGCCAATGCCGTGCGCACCGTGGTGGCGTTGGATAGGCCCAGATGCACCATGAACGTCAGCGCCGTTGCCTGCAATGCAATGCCGTGCGCGGCCAATGGCACTGTGCCGATCCACCCCATCATCAGGGCTGATGCCTGAAACATGCCGCCCTCGGCCAAGCTGGTAAAGCCGATCGGCATTCCCAACCGGAACACGTGGCCCAATGCGTGCCAATCGGGCCGCCAAAACCGTTGAAACAACCGAAACCGCCGCAATTCTGGCAGCCATGCCGCATAAACTGCCAGCGCCAGCGCCGTGAGCGTCTGCACCGAAACAGACGCTATCGCCGCCCCGCGTATGCCCAGTTCAGGCGCGCCCCAGTTGCCAAAAATCAACGCCCATCCAAATGCAATGTTCACCCCCACCGCAGCCAGCGTCACCCATAGAACAACCTGCGTTCGCTCCAACGCGGCAAGATAGCTTTTCAACACCATCACCAAAAGCGCCGGAATCATACCCCACCCTGCGATGCGCAAAAATGCCTGCCCCAACGCGGCCACTTCCGGCTTTTGCCCAAGCCCCAGCAAAAGTGGCTCCGACCACCAAAACAGCGGATAGGTCATCGCCCCAAACGCGATAGACAGCCACAAGCCCATCCGCGTATCGCGGCGCACCTGAACCTCATCACCGCGCCCAATGGCTGATGCCACCATCGGCATTACTGCTTGGGCAAAGCCTGCCCCAAGGATAAAGATCACGAAAAAGCTCGACGACGCTATCACCACCGCCGCAAGTTCCGTCACACCGTACCAGCCCAACATCACCGTATCGGTGACATGCAGCAGCATTTGCGCCAGATGGCTGCCGATCAACGGCAAGCCAAGCACCAAAATAGCCCTTGCATGGGCTTTGCGGGTCATCGGAAATGTCATACAAATTTCCTTATCCTGCATAGCGCCCCGCTGCAAGACGGGCACCGGGCAGGGTTCCATCAAAAGCCGCACCAGAAAAAATAATCTTCTAGCGAAAGCAACATGTTAGTCGCAGTCGCAATCGTCACAAATCGCCCAAATCAAAGGCTGTTAATCAACAACTGCCCCGCCACCAAGGCCACAACCAGCCCTGCGCCCAGTTCCATCATCGGCAACGCCTGTGCAATGCGCGCGCCGGGCAGGCTGGCAATAGCCCCTTCGCGCGCCCAAACTGCAAACATCGCCACACCCACCGTCACCGCAGCCGTGCCCATCCCCATCGCCAGAACGCCAGCCACACCCGATGCAAATATCCCCATCTGCCACGTCAAAATCAGCAAGAACAACGCGCCCGTGCAGGGCCGCATCGCAATGCCCGCAATCAAGCCCGCGGCATCGCGCCAGCCGGTCACTTGCGCTGCTTGCTCGACCGTCGGTCCATGCGCGTGCCCACAGTGTTCATCATGCACATGGTCGTGGCCGTGCCCTTGATCTGCCTCGCTGCGTGCGCTGTGCCGCAAAATCCGGGTCGCCCCGCGCCACACCAACCACAGCCCAAGCGCCATGATCGCCGCGTAGCTGATCGGCGTCATGACCTGCTCTGTCACGCCAACCATATGCTCGCGCGTCCAGCCCAGAAGCGTTATCCCGGCAAACACCAACCCAATCGCCACCCCCGCCTGCGCCAGTGACGATGCCACCGCCAGCATGGACAAGCGCAAAAGCGGCACCCGTCGCCCCATGCCATACCCAGCGATCAACACCTTGCCATGCCCCGGCCCCGCTGCATGGATAAACCCATAACTGAAACAGGCCGCCATCAAGGCCACCAAAGCGCCCGGGTCACCCGCCCGCAGATGCCGCACGGCACCCGCAAGCGTGCCCTGCATTTCGCGCTGGCTGGCCTCAACAAAACGGTGGACGGCATCGAAACCGCCAATCCCATAAAAGATTGCAAGGCCAACCGCGATCACAAAACCGAAAATCAATATGCTGCGGCGCATATCACTCTGGCTTCCTCAGCATAAGCTTTTCCTACCGCAGGAAACTCGCTCTCCACATCCATGGACGTTGGCAATTTATCCAGTGCGGCCTGCAAGATGTCATCTGCAACAGCACGGTCTGGCAAAACAACTTTGGTCGTACACCCAACCGGGGCACTGGTCAAAGCGGGCGTGCCCACAAGGTAATAGCCCGAATACAGCGTTGGATCATAGACCTGTATCTGCAAAGGAACCTCCGCCACTTTTACCGGCGCATCGAACATCCGCAGATGCGTTGATGTAATCTTGCCGCCCGCATAACCAGCCGTCCAATCCTTAGGGCGCGACAGCGCCAGTTCCGCATCCCCCATCAAGGCATAGGTATCGCCCGGAAAATCGGCATCCCACCCCATATCAAACCCTGCAAGCGGCTTTGCCTCTGCCTCTGTCGCGGACCCGTCATAATCGGGATCAATCGCCTTTTCCTCTGCGATCACCAGCGAATAATATTCATCATAGGTCCAACTGATCCGCAGGCCGGACGCGCGCCCCTGATCGTCAAAGATGATTTCAAGCGCAGTATCAATAAACACATGCGGATGTGCCAGCGCCGGAAAGCCTGCAAAAATCAGGCCTGTCACTGCCAAGACCCGCCCGATCATGCCTCGCCGCCCCTCGCTTTATCTACCAGAAAGCGTTA
>JAYSPY010000029.1:0-15815 GCA_043721855.1 Pseudorhodobacter sp. | reverse complement strand
AGCTGGTCCTTACTTTGCTAGATGGCATGCCGTGGCCTGCCATGATCATTGATCAGACCGATCGCATCGTGGCGGCGAATGTGCTGGCAAAAACCTTGTTTGGCGCGGGAATCGAAGGGCGGCATTATATCTTGACGTTGCGCCAGCCGGGGTTACTTGAAGCGATAGAGACGACCTTGAAAAGCCAACAGCCTGCGCAGGCGCGCCACGTGATTACCGGCCTGTCTCGGGAGGTGACTTACCGCGTCCAGATCAGCCCGGTCGCGGGCGAAGGGCGGCGTGGCGCGCTTTGCGTGTTTGAGGATATTTCTGATGCCGAACAAATGGGCCAGATCAGGCGCGATTTCGTGGCCAATGTCAGCCACGAGCTGCGCACGCCGTTGACCGCATTGTTGGGGTTTATTGAAACTTTGCGGGGCGCGGCGCGTGATGACCCCGCTGCGCGAGAGCGGTTTTTGGGCATCATGGAGCGCGAGGCAGGCCGCATGAACCGGCTGGTGCGCGATTTGCTGCATCTAAGCCGGGTTGAAGGCGAAGAACGCATGCGCCCGACGGAAACTGTTGATCTTGCGGCCCTGATTCACATGGCGGTCTCCGCGCTGAAGCCGGTGGCCGACGGCGCACGCGTATCGGTGCGCGTGGTCGGGGAAGCCGGCCCGATCAAGCTGCCCGCAGATGCCGATCAGATGACGCAAGTGTTCCATAACCTGATTGAAAACGCGATCAAATATAGCGCTGCCGGTAAGGCGGTGACCGTGGCCATCAGCCGCGATCTGCCGGGTGCCAGTCTGCGCGGGGCTGCGGTCAGGGTCGAGGTGATTGATCAGGGCGATGGCATAGAAGAATTGCATCTGCCACGATTGACCGAACGATTTTACCGCGTTGACAGCCACCGCAGCCGCGAAAAGGGCGGCACCGGCCTGGGTTTGGCGATCGTCAAGCACATCGTAAACCGCCACCGGGGCCATTTTCGGATTGAAAGCGAGATTGGCAAGGGCAGCGTGTTCACCGTGATCTTGCCGGAAACGTAAGGCGAGGCTCCGGTTGCCTGTTTTGTCATAAAACTGTTACATTTCTGTCGCAAAACAGTGAAAGCCGCCGCATAAGTCAGGCGCAGGATCGCAGACACGCGACCCGTCCGTTTACCCAGGAGAAATCTATGTCCTTCATGAAGCTTTCCGTCTCGGCGCTTGCCATCACGGCGCTGTCCGTTGGTGCCGCCGCTGCGCGTGACCAGCTGCAAATTACCGGGTCGTCCACCGTGCTGCCCTATGCCACCATCGTGGCCGAAGCGTTTGGCGAAAATGCCGATTTCCCGACGCCCGTGGTTGAAGGCGGCGGATCCGGCGCTGGCCGCAAGAAGCTGTGCGAAGGTGTTGGCGAAAACACGGTTGATATCGCGAACTCATCGTCGCGCATTTCGCAGTCTGACCTTGATCTTTGCGCCAAAAACGGTGTGGGCGAATTGATGGAAGTGCGCATCGGTTATGATGGCATCGTATTCGCGTCCGCCATTACCGGCCCGGAATTTGCCTTTACGGCGGCCGACATCTATCTGGCGCTTGCAGCACAGGTTGCCAAGGATGGCGCATTGGTTGCCAATGCCAGCGCGACTTGGGCTGATGTGAATGCCGCTTTGCCAGCGCAGGAAATCCTGGCTTATGTGCCAGGCACCAAGCACGGCACGCGCGAAGTGTTCGACGTGAAAGTGATCGAAGCGGGCTGCAAGGAAACCGGCGCGCTGGATCTGTTCTTGGCCGTAGCTGAAGGCAAAGACGACAAGGAAAAAGAAGGCAATGCCAAGAAGGCCTGCCACGAGCTGCGCACCGACGGCAAATCGGTTGATATCGACGGCGATTATACCGAAACCTTGGCGCGGATCGAGGCTGATCCGAAAAGCGTCGGCGTATTCGGGTTGTCTTTCTACCAAAACAACACCGACAAGCTGCGCGTCGCCACCATGAACGGGGTGGTGCCTTCGGTTGAAACCATCGCCTCGGCAGAATATCCGGTATCGCGCCCGCTGTATTTCTACGTCAAGAAAGCGCATATCGGCGTGATCCCCGGACTGAAGGAATATGTCGCGTTCTTTATGTCGGATGATATGGCTGGCCCAGACGGCCCGCTTGCCGCTTATGGTCTGGTGTCTGACCCGGAACTGGCCGCTACCCAAGCCGCGATTGAGGCGGAAACTGCCATGGGCCCGCTGGAATAAGCGTATCCTTTGGGGGCGGTGCTGCACAGCGCCGCCCCTTTCCACTTTGCCACAGGATGCCAGATGCCCATTATTTTCTTGCTTGTGCTGCTCATGATCCTGGCCGCATTGGCCTATGTTGTTTGCCGCAGCCGTGCTTTGGCGTCAGTGCAGGGCAACCCAAGCAAGTTGCATTCCCTGCCAGGCTATTATGGCTGGCATGGGGCCATCATGGTGGCTTTGCCCGCGTTCCTTGGGCTGATGGCGTGGCTGATCATTCAGCCCATGGTGATCGAATCCCGGATTTCCAGTTTTTTCCCGGCTGACACGATGGCCGAAGGGGCGTCGCTTACCTTGTTGATGTCGGATGTGCGGCGCGTGGCGGGTGGTCTTGATGCGGCGGTTGCCATCGGTGTTATGACCGAACTGGGGTCGAATGACCTTGTTGCCGGTGCCGGTCTGCGCGCGAAACTTGCTGATCTGGGCGTGGCGCTGGGGTCGGATGTATCACCGCAAACTTTGGCCGCCGCGCAAGCCTATCGTGGGCTGACCGGCACCGGGGCAATTTTGCGCACGGTGCTGACGCTGGCTTTGGCGCTGGCCGGATTTGTCTTGGCTTTTCGCGCCACCAACAAGGATTTCCGCGCTCGCAACCGTGTTGAGCATGTGGTGCAGGGCTTGTTGATCGTGGCGTCATCCATCGCGATTTTGACGACGCTTGGGATCGTGGCCTCGATGCTGACCGAAACCGCGGCGTTCTTTGGCAAATACCCGTTTCAGGATTTTTTCTTCAGTCTGACCTGGTCGCCCAACTTCAAAGGTGGCTCGGACCTTGGCATTTTGCCGCTGCTGTGGGGCACGCTGTATATCAGTTTCATCGCCATGCTGGTGGCTGTGCCAATCGGGCTGTTTGCCGCCATCTATTTGGCCGAATATGCCAGCAAAGCCGCCCGTGGCTGGATCAAACCGCTGATCGAGCTGATCGCGGGCATTCCTACGGTGGTCTTTGGCCTGTTCGCGCTGGTCACTGTGGGGCCGTTCCTGCGCGATTATCTGGCGCAACCTTTGGGGCTGGGGGATAGTGGCGCGTCGGTGCTGACGGCGGGATTGGTGATCGGTATTCTGAACATTCCGTTCATATCGTCGCTGTCGGATGATATCATCAACGCGGTGCCGCAATCGTTGCGCGATGGGTCTTATGCGCTTGGTGCCACACCATCGGAAACCGTGCGCCAAGTGGTGCTGCCAGCGGCGCTGCCGGGCATCATGGGGGCCATTTTGATGGCGGCCAGCCGCGCCATTGGCGAGACGATGATCGTGACCATGGGGGCGGGGGCGGCGGCCAAGCTGAGCCTTAACCCGTTTGAAGCGATGACGACGATCACCGTGAAAATCGTAAGCCAGCTTACCGGCGATACCGATTTCGCCGCCCCTGAAACGCTGGTCGCCTTTGCGCTTGGCATGACATTGTTTGTCATCACGCTGGTGCTGAATGTGGTGGCCCTGATGATTGTGCGCAAATACCGGGAGCAGTACGAATGACCGCCCAAGCCCTGCCCGCAAAAAATTCCATTTTCGTGCAAGACGCAGCCATGGCTGCCCGCAACGCTGCCGAAGCGCGGTTTCGCCGCTATGGTCTGGCGGCGGTTGTGTTCAGTTTGGGCATGCTGACCTTCATCTTGTGGACGATCTTTTCGGCGGGCGTGTCGTCTTTCCGGCAAGCCAGCGTGGCTTTTCCGTTGGAATTATCCCAGACGGTGCTGGACCCAAAAGCTGCCCGCGACCCTGCACAAATGGCAAAGGTCACCACCGTGGGCTACGGCAAACTGATTGCCAAAGGCTTTGCGGCGGACCTTGCCGCGCAAGGCATCGTTGTGGACGGGTTGACCGATAAAGACATCACGGCGTTTTTGTCGAAAGAGGCCGCTGCCGTGTTGCGTGACCGGGTTTTGGCCAACCCCGCGCTGATCGGCACCAGCATCCAGATTTCCGCCTTCGCATCGGGGCGCATTGATGGCTACATGAAAGGCCGCGTCACCCGCGAAAATGCGGTCAATGATGCCAATGTGACCCCGGCACAGCTGCAACTGGCAGATCTGTTACAGGACAAGGGCATTCTGACCCAATCGTTCAACTGGGGCTTTATTACCGGCACGGATGCATCGGATCAGCGCCCGGAATCCGCGGGGCTTGGCGTGGCCATTCTTGGCTCTGCCTATATGATGATCATCGTTCTGGTGCTGGCGCTGCCAATCGGTGTTGCGGCATCGATATATCTTGAAGAATTCGCGCCGAAAAACCGCTGGACCGACCTGATCGAGGTGAACATATCCAATCTGGCCGCCGTGCCGTCGATTGTGTTTGGTATCCTTGGGCTTGCCATCTTCATCAATTTTGCGGGTATTCCACAATCGTCAAGCCTGGTGGGTGCGCTGGTGCTGACGCTGATGACGCTGCCCACCATCATCATCGCCACCCGTGCCAGCCTGAAGGCCGTGCCGCCGTCGATCCGCGATGCAGCCCTAGGGGTAGGGGCGTCGCAAACGCAAACTGTGTTTCACCATGTGTTGCCGCTGGCCATGCCCGGCGTGTTGACCGGGGCGATCATTGGTCTGGCCCGTGCTTTGGGGGAAACCGCACCGCTGCTGTTGATCGGGATGGTGGCGTTTGTGAAAGAATACCCATCCGCACCGCCGGAGGGATTTCTGGACCCGGCCTCGGCCTTGCCGGTGCAGATATATCAATGGACGCAGCGGTCTGACCCTGCCTTTGTGGAACGTGCATCGGGGGCGATCATTGTGCTGCTGATTTTCCTCCTGACCATGAACGCCGCCGCGATTTTGCTGCGCCGCCGCTTTGAACGCCGCTGGTAATTGGGCAAAGGACTGACAGAATGAACGACATGCGATTGACGGAGCGGAATTTGGACACCCAGACCAACAAAATCACAGCGCGCGGCGTGCAGGTGCATTATGGCACCTTGCAGGCGATCAGGGATGTGGATGTTGATATCTTGTCCAACACCGTGACCGCCTTTATCGGGCCGTCGGGGTGCGGAAAATCGACGTTTCTGCGCTGCCTGAACCGGATGAATGACACCATCCCGACTTGCAAGGTGACTGGCCAGATCCTGATGGACGGCGAAGACATTTACGATCCGCGCGTGGACCCCGTGCAGCTGCGCGCCCGCGTCGGCATGGTGTTTCAAAAGCCAAATCCGTTTCCGAAGTCGATTTATGACAATGTGGCTTATGGCCCCAAAATCCACGGCCTGACCCGCAACAAGGCGGAACTTGACGAAATCGTCGAATCCTCGCTGCGCAAAGCAGCCCTTTGGGGGGAGGTGAAAGATCGCCTTGCCGCCCCCGGAACCGGGCTTTCTGGTGGTCAGCAACAACGCCTGTGCATCGCGCGCGCCATCGCCACATCGCCCGAGGTGTTGTTGATGGACGAGCCGTGTTCGGCGCTGGACCCGATTGCCACAGCGCAGGTCGAAGAATTGATCGACGAAATTCGCAGCCAGTTTTCCGTGGTGATCGTCACCCATTCGATGCAGCAAGCCGCCCGCGTCAGCCAGAAAACCGCATTCTTTCACCTGGGTAACTTGGTGGAATATGGCGATACCGCGCAGATATTCACCAACCCAAAAGACCCCCGCACCGAAAGCTACATCACGGGCAAGATCGGTTAAGGAATACCCAAATGAACAATGAACGTCATATCTCCACCGCCTTTGACCGCGATCTTGAAGGCATTCAGGCCATGATCATGAAGATGGGCGGCCTTGTTGAGGCGGCCATTCTGGATGCGGCAGCGGCACTTGATACCCGGGATGATGAACTTGCAGCCCGGGTGCGCCTTGGCGACAAGGTGATTGATGCGCTGGAAGATCAGATCAACACCGAATGCGCCCGGCTGATTGCCCTGCGCGCGCCAGCGGCCAGCGATTTGCGCACCGTGCTGACGGTGATGAAAATCGCAGCGTCGCTGGAACGCTGCGGTGATTATGCCAAGAACCTTGCCAAACGGTCGCTTGTTCTGACGCAGATGGTGCCCATCGAAGGATCGGCCGGGGCGATCAAGCGGATGGCCAAGGCGGTGGCTGTGCTGCTGGGTGATGCGCTGGATGCGTATATTCGCCGCGATGTGGATATGGCCGCCGATGTGCGCCGACGCGACCGCGAAGTGGACCAGATGTACAATGCGCTGTTCCGCGAATTTCTGACCCATATGATGGAAGACCCGCGCGCGATCACTGCCTGCATGCATCTGCATTTCATCGCGAAAAACATCGAACGGATGGGCGATCATGCCACGGGTGTGGCCGAACAGGTGATCTATCTGGTGACCGGCCAGATGCCGGAAGATGACCGGGTGAAAGGCGACACCACCTCGACCATTGGCGTGATTTCGGGGAAATAACAGCAATGGCACCGAACACCCAGCCCATTATCCTTGTGGTTGAAGATGAGCCCGCACAGCGCGAGGTTCTAAGCTATAATTTCGCCGCCGAAGGCTTTCGTGTGACCACGGCCGAGAACGGCGAAGAGGCGCTGCTGCTGGTGGGCGAGGTGCAGCCCGATATCATCGTGCTGGATTGGATGCTGCCGTCAGTTTCAGGGATAGAGGTCTGCCGCCGCCTGAAATCACGGGCCGAGACGCGGGCCATTCCGGTGATCATGCTGTCGGCCCGGTCCGAAGAGGTGGACCGTGTGCGCGGGTTGGAAACCGGGGCCGATGATTACGTGATCAAACCCTATTCCATCGTCGAACTCGTGGCCCGGGTGCGCACGCAACTGCGCCGCACACGGCCTGCCGCGGTGGGTCAGATGCTGGAATACAGTGATCTGCGCCTTGATCCCGAAACCCACCGCGTGCACCGGGCGGAGCATGTGTTGAAGCTGGGTCCAACCGAATACCGGCTGCTGACCACCTTCATGGAAAAGCCGGGCCGGGTCTGGAGCCGCGAGCAATTGCTGGACCGGGTTTGGGGCCGGGATATCTATGTCGATACCCGCACGGTTGACGTGCATATCGGCCGTTTGCGCAAAGCGCTTTGCGCGTTCGGCGGCGATGATCCGCTGCGCACGGTACGCGGTGCCGGGTACGCGCTGGGGTGAGACGCGCCCGGGAAATGGTCCAGTGGACCATTTTCAGCATCGAGTGCACCGCCCGTGGCGGGGCATGGATGGCCCAAGAATTTTAAGTAAAATTCTTGGTAAAATCCTTTTGAAGGATTTTGGCGCGGTTTATAATCGGCCTATGCGCTGGGTCAAAAGCGTGTAAAACCCATCGGCATCGACATCGCCGATAAACAGTGCATTCGGTGCCCGGTCCGTCACGCCCCACCAATCTGCCACGGTCATGCCCAAGGTCAGATCACTGCCTGTTTCAATCTCGACATTGATGTGCCGCCCGGTGAACAGGCTTGGATCAATCAGATAGGCAATCACGCAAGGGTCGTGCAGCGGCGCGCCGTCACTGCCGTATTTTTGCATATCAAAGCGTTCAAAAAAATCGGTCCACTCCGCCACCATCCGCCCGGGTTCGGTGCCAAGCGCGCGAAACGCGGCCACGCGGGATTTGTTGGTCAAGGCTTTATGGGTCACGTCCAGCGGCATCACCACCAGATCAACGCCGGATTTTAACACAATATCAGCGGCTTCCGGATCGACGTAAATGTTGAACTCTGCAGTGGGGGTGATATTGCCAACCTCAAAATACGCGCCGCCCATCAGCACAACCTGGCCCACCCGGGGGATGATGTCTGGCGCTTTCAAAAACGCCGCCGCGATATTGGTCAGCGGTCCCAATGGGCAAAGCGTGACCGTTCCGGTTGCCTGGGCCCGCAGGGTGTCAATGATGAAATCCACCGCATGGCCGGGTTGCAACGCCATCACCGGATCGGCCAGAACGGGGCCATCCAGCCCGGTTTTACCGTGCACATGTTCTGCCGTGACCAATTTGCGCTTCAGGGGTGCGTCGCAACCAGCGTAAACCTTTACATCAGGTCTGCCCGCCAACTCGCAGATAATGCGCGCATTTTTCTGTGTCAGGGGCAATGGCACATTTCCTGCAACCGCCGTGATCCCCAAAACCTCGATCTCCTCAGGGCTGCCTAGGGCCAAAAAAATCGCCACGGCATCGTCTTGGCCGGGATCTGTGTCGATGATGATCTTACGCGGTGTTGGCATTGAATGCTCCTGTCTTTGGCACAGGGAAGCGTAAGCCTGCCGCCTTGTCCATGGTGGAAGTGCCGCACGCAAAGAAAAAGGCAGCGCTTCGGCTGCCTTTTTCTACTATTATAACGATACCAGATGCTTAGCCGTCGAAGTCAACATCTTCCATCAACTTCAACGCCGCTGGCCGTTGTGCCGCGACGTCGGCCAGTGGCAAAGTATCTGGCGTGAACGCCCCCCAGCTGGCCACCAGCGCCGATACCGGCACGCCGGCCTTTACCGGAAATTCAAAGTTCGTCTCGGCATAGATTTTTTGTGCCTCGTCCGACACCAGAAATTCCATCAACTTCACCGCGGCATCATGGTTTGGGGCGGCTTTGGTCATCGCCACGCCAGAAATATTCATATGCGACCCGCCACCGTTGGCAAATGTTGGGAACACCACATTCACCGTCTCTGCCGCTGCTTTCTGTTCGGGATCCGTCAGCATTTGCCCGATATAGTAGGTGTTGCCGATGGCGATATCGCATTCGCCCGCCGCAATGGCCTTGACCTGATCACGGTCGCCACCATCGGGTTTGCGGGCCAAGTTGGCTTTCAGCCCTTCAACCCACGTTTTTGCCGCGTCCAGTCCATCATGCGCAATCACCGCGCCCAGCAGGGCGATATTATAGTCGTTGGTGCCAGATCGGGTGCAAATCCGGCCTTTCCATTTGGGGTCGGCCAGATCTTCATAGGTCGTGACCTCGCCCGGTTTTACCCGATCTTTTGACGCATAAACCACGCGCGACCGCGTCGTCAGGCCGAACCACTGGTTGCCCGCATCGCGAAACTGCGCCGGGATCGCTGCCGTCAGCACATCCGATTGCACGGCTTGGGTGACACCGGCATCCACCACTTGCGTGAGGCGTGCGATATCCACCGTCAGCACCAGATCGGCGGGGCTGCGATCGCCCTCGGCCACCAGCCGCTCGACCATGCCTTTGTCAACAAAGGCCACATTCACGGCAATGCCGGTTGCAGCGGTGAAGGCATCCAGCAGCGGTTGGATCAGTTCGGGCTGGCGGTGCGAATAGACGTTAACCTCGTCTGCCAAGACCGGAAAGGCCGTGCAGCCGAACAACAGCGCCCAAAGTGAATACCGAATTTTCATGTTGTTGACCTTTTTAGTTGGGAATTATTTGTGCGTTAAACAGGATGCAACGACGCCGGTCAATAGGCGAGTGAAATAGTCAGGTAAATTTATCCATGCCCTTGGGCCAGGTCAGGCGGCATGCATTCAGGTGCCGCGTTCTTCTGCCTTGGCGCGGTTCCAAAGCGCATCCATTTCCGCCAGATCGCTTTGCGCAGGCGTTACCCCACGCTCTGCCAGCCAATCCTCAATCCGGGCAAAGCGCCGGGTAAACTTTGCATTGGCGCCGCGCAACGTGGCCTCGGGGTCCAACCCCAAATGGCGGCCCAGATTGGTCATCACAAACATAAGATCGCCAAATTCCTCGGCAATTTCGGCCTGCGTCAGGGTCTGGCGCGCCTCGACCAACTCGCGGGCTTCCTCGACGATCTTTTCCAACACCTCATCCGTGCTGGGCCAATCAAACCCCACCCTTGCCGCACGCTTTTGCAATTTCAGTGCGCGGGTTAATGCAGGCAGACCCATCGCCACACCGTCCAGCACCCGGCCCTCGGCGCGGCCTGCACGCTCAGTCGCTTTGATCGCTTCCCAATCGGCGGTTTGTTGCGCCGCCGTTTTATTGCGGTTTTCCGTGCCAAACACATGCGGATGGCGCGCCACCATCTTGTCGGATATGCCCCTGACAATGCTATCGAAACTAAAATGTCCCGCCTCTGCCCCCAACTGCGCGTGATACACCGTTTGCAGCAGCAAATCGCCCAATTCGCCTTGCAACTGGTCCCAAGCCTGCCGTGCGATGGCATCGGCCACTTCATGCGCCTCTTCAATGGTGTAGGGCGCGATCGAGGCGAAATCCTGCGCGATATCCCAGGGGCAGCCGGTATCCGGGTCGCGCAGCCGCGCCATAATGGCCAATAGGCGCGGCATACCGCCATCCGGATCATGGATCAGATCATCACGCTGGGGCAGGTGTGGCATTGCGGAAATTCCCGGTCTAGTGTCATGCATACCCACTAGCGCGTCATCTACGCAGGAGTCTACCATGCCCGTTCTTAACCGCATCGCCGCCTATGCTGACGATATGAAGGGCTGGCGCAGGCATTTGCACGCGCATCCCGAGTTGAAGTTTGATTGCCACCAAACCGCTGCCTTCATCACCGCGCGGCTGCAAGAATTCGGGGTGGACGAGATTCACCAGGGCATCGCGCAATCAGGGCTGGTGGCCATCATCAACGGCGTGGGCGACGGCCCCACCATAGCCTTGCGCGCCGATATGGACGCTCTGCCGATCCCGGAAGCCACAGGGGCGCAATATGCATCGCTGAACCCAGGCAAGATGCATGCCTGCGGCCATGATGGGCATGTAACAATGCTGCTGGGGGCGGCGAAATATCTGGCAGAGACGCGCCGTTTCAAGGGCCGGGTTGCGCTGATCTTTCAACCGGCCGAAGAAGACGGCGGCGGCGGTGAGGTGATGGTGAAAGAGGGCATGATGGACCGGTTCAACATCACGAGCGTCTACGGCATCCACAATGTGCCCAACGTCGAATTTGGTCATTTCCAGACCAACCCCGGTGCCTTGATGGCATCGGTCGATACGGCGACAGTAACCGTCACCGGCAAAGGCGGGCACGGGGCCACGCCGCAAGACTGCATCGATCCCATCGTGGCGGTTGTCGGAATGGTGACGGCCATCCAGACCATCATCACCCGCAACGTGCATGCGCTGGATGAGGTGGTGATTTCGGTCACCCAAATTCATGCCGGAACTGCCAGCAACATCATCCCAGAGACCGCATGGTTCTGCGCCACCATCCGCTGTTTTGACCCGGATGTGCGGGCCCTGCTGAAGCGCCGGGTTATCGACATTGTGGCAGGGCAAGCGGCGTCTTACGGCGTTACCGCCGATGTCGATTATGACTGGGGCTATCCTGCCACGGTGAACCATCCCGATCAGGCCGATTTTGCCGCCAGCGTGGCACGTGAAATAGCGGGCGATGCGGGGGTGGATGCAAATTCGCCACGGGAAATGGGGTCAGAGGATTTTTCCTACATGCTGGAAGCAAGGCCCGGCGCGTATCTGTTTCTTGGCACCGGGCCGGGGGCCGGTCTGCACCACCCGGCTTTTGATTTTAACGATGACGCCGCACCAATAGGGGCCAGCTTCTTCGCGCGTCTGGTGGAAACCGCACAGCCGCTGGCGTGACTTACCCCGGAGTTTTCGAAAACTCCAAGCCGATTTCTTTGAAGAAATCATCTGCGCTTGCAGCAACCCCGCAGGCTGTTATCTGTTATTGCCCGCGCAACCAGCCGCTTTTCCAACGCCGCCCGATTTGATCAAACTTGACAAATCCGGCGCGGATTGGTTCCTTGCCCAGATACGGATCAACACGCGTCTCCGGCAAATGAACGACGCAAACTGCAACCCCGGAGACTTCGAATGGGCCTTGAAGACGCAAAATCGGCGGTCGATACCGCATTCACCCGCAAAGGCCTGCGCGGCTATGCCTTCGAGAATGCCTTTGGTGGTGCCACAAGTTTCCTGCGCCGCACCTACACCAAAGACCTGACCGGGGTCGATCTGGCCATCACCGGTGTGCCGTTTGACCAGGCCGTCACCCACCGCACCGGCGCCCGCTTTGGCCCCCGCGCGATCCGCGAGGCGTCTGCCCTGCAGCCCTACGATCCGCCCTACGGCTGGCCGACCAACCCGCTGGAAGACATGGCTATCGTTGATTACGGCGATCTGGCGTTTGATTACGCAAAGGTTGCCGATTTTCCCGATGCGCTGACCCGGCATATCCGCACCATCCTTGCAGCTGGTCCCGGCACCATCACGCTGGGCGGCGACCACTATATCACCTACCCGATCCTCAAAGCCTATGCCGAGAAATTCGGGCCGCTTGGTGTCATCCATTTCGATGCGCATTCCGATCTCTGGCCCGATGATGATCTGACCCGCATCGACCACGGCACGTTTTTCTACAAGGCTGTCAAGACCGGCCTGATCGACCCGGCAAGGTCAGTTCAAATCGGTATCCGCACCACCACCGATGATTATCTGGGGGTCCGGTTCATTGATGCGCGCGAGGTGCACGAAAACGGCACCGCCGCCGCCGTGGCCAAGGCGAAAGCCATTGTCGGTGATCAGCCTACTTATGTAACGTTCGATATAGATTCGCTTGACCCATCGGTTGCCCCCGGCACGGGCACCCCGGTCTGGGGCGGACTGCATTCGTGGCAAGCCGCTGCAATGCTGCGCGATCTGGCGGGCATCAACATGGTTGGCGGCGATGTGGTCGAAGTATCGCCGCCCTATGACACCACAGGTGCCACCGCCATCGCCGGCGCGCATGTCGCGTATGAGCTGATCTGCCTTTACCATTGGACGCGCCAGCGCAGATGAAGAAAGCCTTTCGCAACATGACCCTGACGCTCGCCTTCGCCATCATCGCAAGCCTCGGTCTGCTGGCTTATATCCGTCTCGCGCCGTCAGATCCCGCCGTCTGGCACGTCTCGCCCGTCACTGCGGCGGAGGTGGGGCAGGGCAGTTGTCTTGACGCAATTGCCACTCAAACAAACGGCGCCCGCGTGGCCTGCATCAGCCGCGATAGCCCCGAAACGGTTCTCGCCCGGCTTGACCAGACTGCCCTTGCCAGCCCCCGCACCACCCGCCTTGCGGGCATGCCCGATACGGGCCGGATCAACACGGGCCGGATCACATGGATCACCCGCACGGCGCTGATGGGCTACCCCGACTATACGACTGCCGAGGTCAGCCAAACCCCCTCGGGCAGCCGCCTTGACATCTATGCCCGGCAACGCTTTGGCGGGTCCGACTTTGGCGTTAACGCAGCCCGCCTGCGTGCGTGGCTCAGGGACTTTTAGACGGCTTTCACCTTGGCTCAAATATCCCACAGGGGGTGCGGGGGGTGTGAAACCACCCGCTTGGTTGGGGCCTCGCGTTTTCGGGTGCTCTGTGCGCTCTCTGAACCCTTGACCATCCCGCAGGACTGCCACTAAACCCTCTTTGATGATCCCCTTAGACAAACTTGCCCAGATCACCCAGCGTTTCGAGTTTCTCGAAG
This sequence comes from Pseudorhodobacter sp., assembly GCA_043721855.1. Lineage (GTDB taxonomy): Bacteria > Pseudomonadota > Alphaproteobacteria > Rhodobacterales > Rhodobacteraceae > JACMNW01. The sequence continues at coordinate 2,222 of JAYSPY010000029.1, read as the reverse complement.
CCAGGCTCTCCGCTGGCGCACCGCCCGCAGAAATTGCCACGCTCAGCCGCGAATACAGCGACCTCAAACTGATCACCCGGGAAATCGCCGCCTACCGCCGCGCGCTGGATGATCTGGCCGAGGCCGAACTGATGCTGTCAGACCCCGAGATGCGCAAGCTGGCCGAAGATGAAATCCCGCTTCTCAAAGCCCGCATTCCGGACATGGAACAGGCCCTGCGCGTGGCTTTGCTGCCAAAAGACGCGGCTGACGCCCGCCCGGCCATCCTTGAGATCAGACCCGGCACTGGCGGCGATGAAGCCAGCCTGTTCGCCGCCGACCTTTTGCGCATGTACCAACGATACTGCGATGCCAAAGGCTGGAGCTTTGAAATTCTGGAACAGCAAGACAACGATCTTGGCGGCATCAAAGACGTGTCGGTTCATATCGCGGGGGCCGGGGCGTTCGCCCAGCTGAAATTCGAATCCGGTGTGCACCGCGTCCAGCGCGTGCCCGAAACCGAAGCGCAGGGTCGCGTTCACACGTCTGCCGCCACCGTTGCCGTGTTGCCCGAAGCGGAAGAGGTTGATTTGGTCATCCCCGCCTCTGATCTGCGCATCGACACCATGCGCGCCTCGGGTGCGGGCGGCCAGCACGTCAACACCACAGACAGCGCCGTGCGCATCACCCATTTGCCAACGGGCATGATCGTCACTTCGGCCCAGAAATCGCAGCACCGCAACAAGGAAATCGCCATGCAAGTGCTGCGCGCCCGCCTGTTCGATCTGGAACGCGCACGGGTTGATGATGCCCGCGCCGCAGACCGCAAAAGCCAAGTGGGCAGCGGTGATCGGTCAGAACGCATCCGCACCTACAACTTTCCGCAGGGGCGGATGACCGACCACCGTATCAACCTGACGCTGTATTCGCTGGCCCAGATCATGGCAGGGGATATCGGCCAGATCATCGAGGCGCTGACCGCCCATGACCAAGCTGCCAAATTGGCCGAGATGGAGGGATGACCCCCGCCATTGCCCGCATGACAGCAAACGATGCCCTCCGCTTGGCCATCCTGCGCCTGCGCGATGCCGCTATAGCCGACCCCGCCCGCGATGCGCGCATGCTGCTTGCCCATGCGATGACAATAGCGCCCGATCGCTTGACGTTGCATTTGAACGATCCACTTATTCCAGCCGCAGCAAACCGGTTCACCGCCTTGATCAACGCCCGCCTTACCCACCAACCCGTGGCCCAAATCATCGGCCATCGCCTGTTCTGGGGCCGTAAATTCAGTGTCACCAAAGACGTGCTGGACCCCCGCCCGGAAACCGAAACGCTGATTGTCGAGGCTCTGAAATCCCCCGCCAGGTCGGTGCTTGATCTTGGCACCGGCTCCGGCGCGATTTTGCTGACGCTGCTTGCCGAATGGCCGGACGCACAGGGCAAAGGCATCGATATTTCCGCCCCCGCATTGGCCGTCGCGCATGATAATGCGCAGGCCCTTGGCCTTTCAGACCGCGCAGATTTCATGCTGTCCGATTGGTTTGCGGGCGTGACAACCCGCTTTGATCTGATCACCGCCAACCCGCCCTATCTTGCGGCGGATGAGATGCCCGATCTTTTGCCAGACGTGCGCGACCATGAACCCCATATTGCCCTGACGCCCGGCGGTGACGGGCTGGATGCTTACCGCGCCATCGCGGCGGGGGCGGCCGCACATCTGAATCCACAAGGCCGCCTGATTGTTGAGATTGGCCCCACCCAAGGCTGCGTGGTCTGCGCGATGTTCGCAGCCGCCGGCCTGAACACGCCAATCCTGCACAAAGACCTTGATGGCCGCGACCGCGTGGTCAGCGCTGCATGCCGCTAGACGCCCATAAACCTGCGCTATTTGCGCCAATATTGCGCATATCTTATCACAAACCGCGAGAATCTTCTTGAAAGCTTGGCGATAGCGTGATTATTCAAATGCACATGGGTGCGGACGGTGATCGTCTGCCTGATGTTTACTCAAAAAAGCCCGCCGCGCCCGCAATTGGGCATCAGCTTGAAAAAGCCTGTGGCGTCAGGCCAAAGCCAGATGATCTGGATCAAAGGATAAGATGAGATCTTCCAAGTCCCGCTCGCGTTCGAAAACGAACCGCACGCTGCATCCTTCACTTCGCTGAGTGTGGTCGTCTCAAATTGCACTCTGAAGCCTCCAAGGCTACCTCCCGTACTCGGCGCATCGCCTAGTGTTGGCT
>JAYSPY010000028.1:0-1594 GCA_043721855.1 Pseudorhodobacter sp. | reverse complement strand
AGCGGCATGCCCCGGCGGGCGATGTAGGCGGGGGCGGCGCACAAAAGGCGCGGGCAATCTGCGATGAGGCGGACTTTGAGTGTCGAATCTTCAAGGATGCCAAGGTGGAAGGCGATATCCAGCCCCTCGGCCGTCAGGTCAATCACGCGGTCAGACAGGCGCAGGCGCACGTCGATGGCGGGGTATTGGTCCTTGAAGGCGGGCACGTGGGGCGCGATGAAGCGCCGCCCGATGCCAAGGGGCGCTGCCACAAAGACCACACCGCGCGGGTTCTGGGCGGTTTCCATCACCGACGCTTCGGCCTCGTCAATCGCCGCAAGCACCTTTTGCGCGCCGTCAAGAAAGATGCGCCCGGCTTCGGTGGGTTGCAGGCTGCGGGTGGTGCGGTTGAACAGCCGCACGCCAAGGTGTTTTTCCAGTTCCGAGATGCGCGCCGAGGCCACTGCGGGCGAGGTGCGCTGATCGCGCGCCGCAGCCGACATCGAGGACAGTTCGTAAACCCGCACGAACATGCGTAAATTGTTCACATAGGACATGGGGGTGGGCGGTCCTTTTGCGGCTTTTGCCAGCATTTCGGGAATCTTGAAAGTGATCCGGCATTTGACGGATTAACAGAAGAGTGCGGTGCGGTATAGGTTTTTGCCAAACGCAAGGGGATGGCCATGTATGACTGGGTGGTGTTGTGGGACTGGGTGCAGATTGCGGCGCGCTGGGTCCATGTCGTCACGGCGATGGCGTGGATCGGGTCCAGCTTTTACTTCATCGCTTTGGACCTTGGCCTGCGGCGCGATGTGCCGCTGCCACCTGGGGCCAATGGCGAAGAATGGCAGGTACATGGCGGCGGGTTTTACCACATCCAGAAGTATCTGGTCGCCCCTGCCGCGTTGCCCGATCATCTGATCTGGTTCAAATGGGAAAGTTACACCACATGGCTTTCGGGTTTTGCCATGCTGGTGCTGGTCTACTACATGGGGGCGCAGTTCTTCCTGATTGATCCCGAGGTGATGGATCTTCAGGTCTGGCAGGCCGTGGCCATCAGTTTGGCGTCACTGGCCTTTGGCTGGCTGGCCTATACGACGATCTGCCGGGTGTTTGTCAACGCCAACCAGACGGCGGTGATGGTGGCCCTGTTCGTGCTGCTGGTCGCGATGAGCTGGTTTTACGTGCATGTCTTTTCGGGCCGGGCAGCGCTGCTGCATCTGGGCGCCTTTACCGCGTCGATCATGTCGGGAAACGTGTTCTTTGTGATCATGCCGAACCAGCGTGTCGTGGTGGCCGATCTGAAGGCCGGGCGGACCCCGGATGCCAAGTACGGCAAGATTGCGAAGCAGCGCAGCACGCATAACAACTATCTGACTCTGCCGGTCATTTTCCTGATGCTGTCGAACCATTACCCGCTGATTTTTGCCACGCCCTACAACTGGATCATCGCCAGCCTTGTCTTCCTGATGGGCGTCTCGGTGCGGCACTGGTTCAACACGCGCCACGCCAAGAAGGGCAGTCCGCATTGGACTTGGGCACTGACGGGGGTGTTGTTTCTGATCATCGCATGGCTTTCGACAGCCCCCATGCGCCACCCGGTCGAGGCGGCGCG
>JAYSPY010000027.1:0-35521 GCA_043721855.1 Pseudorhodobacter sp. | reverse complement strand
CACAGGAGGCCGCACAGTTGTTGCAGGCACCTTGGCCGGGAAATGTCCGTCAGTTGGTGAATATCGCCGAACGCGCGGTGTTGCAAAACCGGCGGGGATCGGGGTCGATTGCATCACTGCTGATGGCGGATAACGAGGCGGCGGGGCCTGCCTTGACCACCGAAGGCAAGCCATTGAAAGATTATGTCGAAGCGTTCGAGCGGATGTTGATCGACAATACGATGCGCCGCCACAAGGGCAGCATCGTCGCGGTAATGGAAGAACTGTGCCTGCCGCGCCGGACGCTGAACGAAAAGATGGCGAAATACACGCTGACACGCGGGGATTATGTGTAACGTCGATGTAGCGGGCGCGCGAAATCAGCCATTGTCTTTGCGCACCCTTCGCGGGTAGAATTGATGTAAGCAGTCATGCAGCCATAGGTTGCGCCTGCGACAGAATTCTCTGGTCTTTTTGATGGCGCAATTTGTGTCGCGGAAGGATCAGTCGGATCGGCCCAAAAAGTCGGGGTATTGCCTGCAAAGTCTTTGACAAACGCAGGCTTTTTTTAAGTGGGTATCCTGAAGGTGCCCGGAACAGAACCGTGATGAAGCGTGCAAAGCTGACGGCAAGACTGAAGGAGGCTCTGACAAGGGCCCCAGACGCTGTTGTTACGCGCGCCATCGCCCGAACAAGCCACCACATGCCCGCTGACCCGCCGCCAAGTTTAATCCCTGCTGGTATCGGTTGGCATGGGTGCCATGGAACACAATGGTCAAAAAGATGCTTATCGATGCCACCCACGCCGAGGAAACTCGGGTTGTGGTGGTGGATGGAAACAAGGTCGAGGAATTCGATTTTGAAACCATTAACAAACGGCAGATTGCCGGAAATATCTACCTCGCCAAGGTAACGCGGGTCGAGCCGTCACTGCAGGCGGCGTTTATTGATTACGGCGGCAATCGGCATGGGTTTTTGGCCTTTGCCGAAATTCACCCGGATTATTACCAGATCCCGCTGGCCGACCGCAAAGCGCTGTTGGAAGAAGAACGCGCTTTTGCCCGGGCGGAGGATGAGGAAGACAATAGAAGCAACAACCGTCGCCGTTCCCGGCCAGCGCCGCGCGCGGCAGCTGCTTCATCGGACGATGCGGTTGTAAGCGCCCCCGCCACAACCAGCATGGATGTGGTCGATTTGGGCGATGAAACCGGGGCGGATGCGCTGGTTGAAAGCCCGCGCACATCGCTGGATGGGGGTGAAAACGATCAGCCTTTCAGCGCGGTGGATCATGCGTCTGACACAGATGCGGAAATCGAATCCATCGCCGAAGAAGACGTGGCCGAAGAAATCAGCCAAGCCCGACGCCCCCGCGCGCGCCGCTACAAGATCCAGGAAGTGGTCAAAGTGCGCCAGATCATGCTGGTGCAGGTGGTCAAGGAAGAGCGTCAGAACAAAGGTGCGGCCCTGACCACTTATCTGTCACTGGCGGGCCGTTACTGCGTTTTGATGCCAAACACCGCACGCGGTGGCGGCATTTCGCGCAAGATCACCATGGCTGCCGACCGCAAGAAGCTGAAAGAAATCGCGCAAGAAATTGAAGTGCCGGAAGGCGCTGGCCTGATCATCCGCACCGCAGGCGCCAAGCGCACCAAGCCGGAAATTCGGCGCGATTACGAATACCTGATGCGTCTGTGGGAGCAGGTGCGCGAATTGACCCTGAAGTCGATAGCGCCCGCCCCGATTTATGAGGAAGGCGATCTGATCAAGCGGTCGATCCGCGATCTGTACAACCGCGAGATCGAGGAAGTGCTGGTTGAGGGCGAGGCAGGCTATCGCACCGCCAAAGACTTCATGCGCATGATCATGCCGGCACATGCGAAATCCGTGATGCGCTACGACGAATCTGTGCCGCTGTTTGCGCGCTATCAGGTGGAAAGCTATCTGGGTGGCATGTTCAACCCGACGGTGCAGCTGAAATCCGGCGGCTACATCGTGATTGGCATCACCGAGGCGCTGGTGGCCATCGATGTCAACTCGGGCCGGGCGACGAAGGAAGGCTCGATCGAGGACACCGCGCTGAAAACCAATCTGGAGGCCGCCGAAGAGGTGGCCCGCCAGTTGCGCCTGCGCGATCTGGCCGGGCTGATCGTGATCGACTTTATCGATATGGAAGAGCGGCGCAACAATCTGGCCGTTGAAAAGCGCATCAAGGACAAGCTGAAAACCGACCGCGCCCGCATTCAGGTGGGCCGCATTTCAGGATTTGGCCTGCTGGAAATGTCGCGCCAGCGGTTGCGGCCGGGCATGTTGGAAAGCACAACACAGCCTTGCCCGCATTGCCATGGCACGGGTCTGATCCGGTCGGATGACAGTCTTGGGCTGCAGGTGCTGCGCGCGCTGGAAGAAGAAGGCACACGCAAGCGCAGCAAAGAGGTGCTGCTGAAAGCGCCGATTGGCATTATCAACTTCCTGATCAACGAAAAGCGCGAACATATTGCGCTGATCGAGGCGCGCTATGGGATGGCCGTGCGGATAGAATGTGATCCGGCACTGGTCAGCCCGGATTATTCGATTGAAAAGTTCAAGACTGCGACACGGCTGGTATCGGAAGCTGCATCAGCGGTGATTTCGGGCAATTCATCCATGATGGGTGCCGATGTCGATGAGGCAGATGATTTTGTCGAAGATGACGAGATCATCGACGAGGTTGATGATGCAGAGGTGGTCAGTGTGACCAAAACTGCCGTCGATGTGGCTGAAAACGGTGACGGGGCAAAGAAAAAACGCAAGCGCCGTCGGCGTCGGCGTGGTGGGGCTGGCCTTGGGCAAAGTGGCGCGGAAGGTGCAGCCGACGACGCAGATGATGGCGAAGACGGTGACGACGCCGAAAACGCTGCTGAAAACGGTGCCGCCCCGGCAGCTGAGGTCGCTTCGACAGAGGAGAAGCCTGCATCAAAACCGCGTGGCCGCACGCGCAGCCGCACGGCAAAGCCGAAAGTCGCGGCGCCCGAAAGTGTGCCCGCCGAAACGGTGGCAGTGGTTGAAGCCGTTGTCGAAGCGGTGCCTGTCGGTGTGGACCTGCCAGAAGCCGTGCCCGAAAAACCCAAACCCAAACCCCGCGCACCAAGGGTTAGCAAAGCCAAAGCCGCCGCTATGGCAGAGGCAGAGGTGGTCGTCGCAGCCGTGGTTGATCCAGCCGAGCCTTCGATAGCTGAACCAGTGGCAGTTCAAGCGCCGGTTGTGGCTGCGGCTGGTGTCTACGTGCCGCCAGTTGATGCGGGCCCAGTTGATGCGGGCCCCGTTGATGAGGGGCCGGAAAAACCAAAGCGAAAAGGCTGGTGGGCCTTGGGTCGCTAAAAGCTTGGGGCGTCGGGAAAACCCGGCGCCCTTAGTTTTTGTCCGGTCCGCGCTGGATCAAGTAGATGTGCACAAGGCCATCTTGATGGACTGTTAGCAAGCTGTGGCCCGCCTCGGCACAAAAATGCGGCACGTCAATCGCGGCCATCGGATCTGTGGCACGCAGGGATAAAACGGCGCCCACGGGCATGCCTATCAACTGCTTGCGTGCCTTTAGAACGGGCAAGGGGCAAAGCAGGCCTTCGCAATCAAGGGCAGTATCGGGGGCCATGGCGATCCCTTGGGGTTAAGCGTGTGATCAAGACGGATGATGCTTGAAACATAAATCACAAACCACGGGCGAATTGCCACGGCAAAGTGACGCTGTGCATGGGTGACGGATGGCTTTGAAACCGCTATGCGGTGGGAAAGAGGGGTTCTTTATGGCCGGACTGGACTTGATAGATGCGGGGCTGCTGCCCGCCATGCTGATAGCCCTGCTGGCGGGCGTGCTATCGTTTCTGTCGCCCTGTGTTTTGCCGATTGTGCCGCCCTACCTTGCCTATATGGGCGGCATCAGTATGGGCGAGATGCGCAATGACCAATCTGCGCGCCGCCGGGTGATGCTGCCCGCGCTGTTTTTCGTGCTGGGCCTGTCGACCGTGTTTTTGCTGCTGGGCTTTACCGTATCAGCCTTTGGCAGCTTTTTCTTGCAAAATCAGGTCCTGTTTTCGCGCCTGTCCGGGGCGATGGTTATCGTGTTTGGCCTGCATTTTCTGGGCGTGATCCGAATTCCCTTGCTGGACCGCGAGGCGCGCATGGATGCTAAAGCGGAAGGCGGCAGCGCCTTTGGGGCCTATGTTTTGGGGCTTGCCTTTGCCTTTGGCTGGACGCCGTGTATCGGGCCGCAGTTGGGCGCTATCCTGTCGCTTGCGGCGCAAGAGGCGTCATTGGCGCGGGGCACGCTGCTGCTTGGCATTTATGCGCTGGGGCTTGGGGTGCCATTCCTGCTGGCGGCCTTGTTTATTGAACGCGCGATGGGTGTGATGACCGGCATCAAGCGGCATATGAAAACCATTGAACGGGCCATGGGGCTGCTGCTGGTTCTGGTGGGGATTGCGATATTCACCGGCGCATTTTCGGATTTTTCGTTTTTCTTGCTGGAAAATCTGCCCTTTCTATCTGTTCTTGGGTAAAGCTTGGGCTTGGTTAAGCTTGTCTCCTTTCTTTTGCTGCAGATATGGTTGCACAAACGTTAGGGGGATGAGGAATGCCGAAAACCACCGCCAATACCGCGCCCGTTTTGCGCCGGCGGGTGTTTTATATTCCGGGCTTTGATCCCGCCCCGCCGCGCCGATACCGCGAATTGTACCGTTCCGAGGCGCGCATGCAGGCCGCGATCTCGGGCTATGCGATTGATGTGGGGCCGCGGCATGGCACCGGTGCGTTCGGCTGGTCGGTAACAGCGATTATGGACGGGCAAGAGGTGCGCACAGAATTTGATGTGCTGGTGTGGTCTGATATCGTGCGCGCGTCGATGGGGGGTGGGGTGATCGCCACCTATTGGCAGCTTTTGCGCACGGCGTGGATCTACATCACAACCGGGGCCCTGTTTCGGCTGGCCCGACTGCGCAAGGGGCCAGTGATTGCGGCGCTGTATCCGGTAGTGGTTTTGCTGGCAGAGCTTGCTTTGGCAGGTGTTATGGGCTGGTGGGTGGCCAAGCTTTGCATCTTTGGCCTGGATGGGGTAAGCGACCTGATTTATGGCCCGGCGTGGTTCGGGCTATGGTTTGTACAAATCAAATATCTGTCTCTGTTGGCGGGGATGATCGCGGCTTTGCTGCTGCTGCGCTGGTTCAAACGCCATGACGCCCGCATTTTTGCGTATTATCTGATGCACGACTACGCCTTTACTGCGCAGTTTCGCGGCGCCTATCCACCGCAGATGGAGGCGCGTTTGGCCCTGTTCCGCACGGCAATCACCGAGGCTGCTCAACAAGGCTATGACGAGGTCTTGGTGGTGGGGCATTCATCCGGCGCACATTTGGCGGTGTCTGTTCTGGCAGATATCCTGCGCAGCGGTGACACGGTGGTGCCACTTGGGTTGTTGTCATTGGGTCAGGTCGTGCCGATGGTATCCTTCCTGCCAGACGCGCAGCGGCTTAGGGCGGATTTGCATTTTCTTTCAACCAGCCACGGCTTGACATGGGTGGATGTCACCGCCCCCGGCGATGGCTGCGCCTTTGCGCTGTGCGATCCTGTCGCGGTCACGGGGGTAGCGACTGCTGGCAAAATCTGGCCTCTCGTCGTATCGGCGGCGTTTACGCAAACCTTGTCACCCGCGCGCTGGAAGGCGTTGCGGTGGCGGTTTTTTCGGCTGCATTTTCAGTATTTATGCGCGTTCGACCGACCCGGCGATTACGATTACTTCCGAATAACAGCGGGCGCAGTAACGCTGGCTGCGCGGTTTGCCGGGCGACAAGCATCAAAAAGCCGGATTGAAAAGGCAACGTCTGCCTATACCGGACGGGCCGCATGATACCGCCCAAGCCGCAAGGTCGCGCAGAAAAAGTATCGCTCTGGCGGTATTTGCGGCTGTTTCGGGCCGATATTCTGTCGGCGCAACCGGCACGTCTGTACAAGGCGTGGATGGCAGAATTTCGCACGCCGTTTTTTCGCAGCTATCTGTGCAATGACCCGGCGCTGATAAAACGAGTTTTATCTGAACGGCCGCAGGACTTTCCCAAATCTGCGCGCATTCGCGAAGGCTTGGCCCCGTTGTTGGGCAATTCGGTTTTCTTGACAAACGGGGCGGATTGGGCGCGGCAACGGCGGATTATTGATCCGGCATTTCAGGGCGGCCGGCTGCGTGACACGTTTCCGGCGATTGTCGCGGCGGGCCAGGCGGCGGTGGCAAGGATGCCTGTCGGTGAGGTCGAAATCGAAGCCGAGATGAGCCATGCGGCGGCCGATGTGATCTTTCGCGCGCTGTTTTCCATTCCCATTGAAAACCATGTTGCCGCAGCGGTGTTTGATCAGTTCAGGGCGCATCAGCGCAGCCAGCCCTTGGTGAATTTGGCGGCGTTTCTGCCGCTGCCCGCTTGGTTGCCCCGGTTTCACAGGCGCGGTGCCAGGCTGACAGCGCGGGCAATAAGGGCGTTGATATCCGGGCTGACCAAAGATCGGGCAGATGCGATTGCGGCGGGCGATGCGCCAAATGACCTTGCGACAAAGATCATGACGACGATTGATCCCGATACGGGACGGGGGTTTGATACCGCAGAAATGGTCGATCAGGTTGCGATTTTCTTTCTTGCAGGGCACGAAACCAGCGCCTCTGCGATGGCGTGGGCGCTGTATCTGTTGGCCAGCACGCCGGCGGTGCAAGACCGCGTGGCGGCTGAGGCTGGACGGCTGGGTGATTCCCCGGAATTTGCCGTTTTGTCGCAGCTGGGTTTCACCCGCGATGTGCTCCGCGAGGCCCTGCGTTTGTATCCGCCGGTGCCGATGATGGTGCGTGAAAATCTGTGTCCCGAGGAAATGCGCGGCCGCAAAGTGGGCCCCGGCGCACAGATCGTGCTGTCGCCTTGGCATGTGCACCGCCACGCGCGTATGTGGGACAGGCCCGATGAATTCGACCCCGACCGTTGGCAGACGGAGGCAGGCCGCGCATCGGCGCAGGCCGCATTTATTGCATTTTCGGCGGGGCCACGTGCATGCCCCGGTGCTGGCTTTGCAATGGCCGAGGGGGTGATGATGCTTGCGATGTTTGTCGCGCAGTTCCGGTTTGTCGTGGTGGCCGGGCGGGTGCCTGTGCCCGTCGCGCATTTGACGGTGCGCGCCAAGGACGGGATTTGGTTGCGGGTGGAACGGCGGTAACCGAAAACTTTTCAAAAAAGTTTTACAAATTCCTTTTGAAGGAATTTGGCTTCAACACACAACGCGCACCGTTTCGTTGTTGCAAAAGATCACATATTGCCCGGCGTTTTCAACCGCATGATATCCGCGCCGGAGCAGTTCATACTCGAAATTTCTGCGCCCGATAATGCGTTCAACGTCGCTGATCTGTCTGCGAACAATACCGCCTTCGCGCGCTGTTTTTGCACTGAACAACTGCAACAGCCAGATTTCGGGCGGAACAAGCGTCAGGGTATCGGTCATGTGCAATTCTCCATGACCCTGACTAGCGTCGTCAGGTTAATGGCCATTTAACGCCGTAATGTCTGCAGAACAAAAACCCGTATTGCCGAGGCAAGACCGACATCGGCGGCGCGGCCTGCATCTATATCAGCAGCCAGGACATTCAGGGCGACACCTTTTTCAGCGGCGATTTCGCGAAACGCCAGCCAGAATATCCCCTCCAGCGACACTGATGTGCGGTGGCCTTTCAGGGTCAGCGAATGTTTGACCGGGCGCGCGGTCATTCGCGTTTTGCGCCGTCCAGATCCCGTTTTGCTTTGTCCGCCTGCGCCGCCGTCAACGCTTTGTCAGCTTTGGTGCGCCCGAAATTCGCGGCATTGGCATCGGCCGTGGCGCGACGTTCCAGGCGGTCTTTTGCCTTGCGCACCGATCTGAGGTTGACGATATCTGCCATGGTCAGCCCTTCGGGCCGATCATGTCTTCGGGGCGCACGACGCGGTCGAAAGTCGCGCCATCCACATAGCCAAGCGCAATCGCCTCTTCGCGCAGAGTTGTGCCGTTCTTATGCGCAGTTTTTGCAACTTTTGTGGCCGCGTCATAGCCGATCGTGGGGGCAAGTGCGGTGACCAGCATCAGGCTTTCTTTCATCAGCTTGTCGATGCGGGCGATGTTGGCGGTGGTGCCGACCACCATATTGTCGGTGAAAGACCCTGCTGCGTCGCCCAAAAGCTGCATGGATTGCAGCACATTATAGCTCATCATCGGGTTAAACACGTTCAGTTCAAAATGCCCCTGTGATCCGGCAAAACCGACGGCGGCGTCATTGCCCATGACTTGGGCGCAAACCATCGTCAGCGCCTCTGCCTGCGTAGGGTTGACCTTGCCCGGCATGATGGATGATCCGGGTTCATTTTCGGGCAGGTTCAATTCGCCCAAGCCAGAGCGCGGGCCAGAGCCTAAAAACCGCATGTCATTGGCGATTTTGAACAGGGATACAGCGACAACACGGGTGGCACCAGACATCTCGACAATGGCGTCGTGTGCAGCGAGGGCTTCGAACTTGTTGGGCGCAGTGACGAAGGGCAAGCCGGTCAACCCGGCAATCTTTGCCGCCACCCGCACGTCCCAGCCGACGCGGGTGTTCAGCCCGGTGCCAACCGCAGTGCCACCCTGCGCCAATTCGTAAATCGCGGGCAGTGCAGCGTTGATACGGCGGATGCCCATGGCGACCTGATGCGCGTAGCCAGAAAATTCCTGCCCCAGCGTCAGAGGCGTCGCATCTTGGGTATGGGTGCGGCCGATCTTGATGATGTCTTTGAAATCATTGACCTTAACCACAAGGGCCGCATGCAGTTTTTCCAAACCCGGCAGCAAGACATCGCGCGCCGTCATCGCAATGGCCACATGCATTGCAGTCGGGAAGGTGTCGTTCGATGATTGGCCCATATTCACATGGTCATTCGGGTGCACCGGCTTTTTAGACCCCATCACACCGCCCAGCATTTCGATGGCGCGGTTAGAGATTACCTCATTCGCGTTCATGTTGGTTTGAGTGCCAGACCCGGTTTGCCAGACCACCAAGGGGAAGTTGTCATCAAACTTGCCGTCCATCACTTCCGTCGCGGCAGCCGCTATCACAGTGCCCAGATCTGCCGGGATGTCGCCCTGATCAATGTTCACCAGCGCGCAGGCTTTCTTGATCGCCCCCAGCGCGCGAACGATGGCGATAGGTTGTTTTTCCCAGCCGATCGGAAAGTTAATGATAGATCTTTGGGTTTGCGCGCCCCAATATTTGTCTGCGGGCACGTCTAAGGGGCCAAAGCTATCGGTTTCAACGCGCATGTCGGTCATGACAAAATTCCTTGCTGAAGTTGGGCATCTGATGGGCCACGCAGTCGCCAAAATCAAGCAAGTAACATCACGCAGTTTATGAAAGATCGGCGCATCTGTGAAAGGCATAGACAGTGGCCGGGGGCAGGTTGAGCCATATTTTGGTTTTGCGCAAATGGGTAAGGCCAAGGATGTCAAACGTTTCCGGGTCCAGTGGCGCTTTGGGACCATAGGTGAATTGCACCATAGCGCCACCTTTGCGCAGCACCTTGAACGCACCGCCCACGATGGCTTGGCGCATTTCGGGGGGCATCGACAAAAGCGGCAGGCCGGAAATCACGGTATCGACGCCAGTTTCGCAATGTTTGGCCACATCCTGCGCACCGGCCACATGCACTGTCACGCCGGGATAGGTGCTGCGAAGATGCGCCGCGAAATCGGGGTTCATTTCGAACAGCACAAGGTTTTTGGGGCGCACGCCAGCCTTTAAAGCAGCGCGCGTGAACACGCCTGTTCCGGGACCAAATTCCACCACGCGGCCAGAATTGTCCCCAAGCCCGGCCACCATAGCGCGGGCAAGAAACGCCGATGAGGGCACAATGGCTGAGGTTTGCACCGGATTGCGGGCAAGTTGACGCAAAAAAAGTGCCAGATCTGACGGCATGGTTCAGAAATCCCCTCGGATGGCACGGTTGGCCATGGCTGTAGGGCAAGTGGCAGTTTTTAACAACCGGGCTGTGTTATTTGCGGAACTTATCCAGGCTTACAACCTCCGCATCGCGCTGCGGCGGTGGTTCCACCTCGCTTGCGTCGTCAGTGCCCGCGTCGTCATCATCGTCGCCAGAATGGGTTTCAAACTTCAGCCCGAATTCAACCGATGGATCAACGAAGGTGCGCACGGCATCAAACGGAATTTTCAACGCTTCTGGCTGGTTGCCAAAATTAAGGGTTATGGAAAACCCATCATCTGTAACAATCAGGTTTTCAAACCAATGCTGAATAACCACTGTCATTTCTGCAGGGTAGCGTGAATGCAGCCAATCCGCGATATCCACATCCGGGTGCGTGGTATCAAAGGTGATGAAGAAATGATGCGCGCCGGGCAGGCCGTTGGCAGCCACATCCGTCAGCACAGATTGAATCAATCCCCGCATCGCGCGGTGCATCAGGTTGCCGTAATCAATGGTGCGCGCCATGCGGTGGGCCTTTTCTGTGATGATGCCAACATAAGGGATTCGCTTCCAAAGGGAAGGGGGCGATGCTGCTTTGCGGCGAAGTTTAGACAAGCGCGGCCAAGGCCGACGCCATAGCACTTAGCCCAAGCACAACGGGCAGGGACCAGTGACGCCGCAAAAGCAGCCAAGCCGCCACAACGGCTATCGCCAAGGCTTGCAGGTCAAGGGATGCCCAATCTGGGGCGATCATGTGAAACGGCCCAAAATCCACTTCGCCGACGGAGTTGAAAATCACATGGGCGGCAAACCACAGCGACAAGTTCGCAATAACGCCAACCACAGAGGCAGTGATGGCAGACAGCGCCCCCGCCAGCCTTGGGGCTGCCGTGATCCGCGCGATATAGGGGGCAAAGGTGAAAATCCACAAAAAACAAGGCACAAAGGTCATCCACAGCGTCACGACCGCCCCCGCGATGCCGTAAACCCAGCCGCCTTGTTTATACGCGGCAAGATAGCCCACAAATTCGGTCACCAGGATCAGCGGGCCGGGGGTGGTTTCGGCCAAACCAAGGCCATCCATCATCTGGGGCAGGGTAAGCCAGCCTTTGTCTTGCACGACGGCTTGGGTCATCCACGCCAGAACGGCATAGGCACCGCCAAAGGTCACAATGGCAAGCTTCGAAAAGAACAATCCGATTTCGAACAGGAGGCCCTGTTCGAAGTGCCAAAGTGCTGCGAGCGGGATCAGCCAAAGCGCCAGCCAAATGCCAAGCGTGTTGAGGGTTCGGGCAGGGCTATGCGAAATTGCCGGGGCTGGGATGGATGCGGTCTGTGTGGTCGCCGCGCCAAACACCGCAGCGGCAATGATTATAATCGGGAAGGGAATGTTCAGCGCGAACAGGGCCAAGAAGGCAGCGCACGCAATTATCCAATGGATGCGCCCCTTTAGCGCACGTTTCGACACACGCAGCAGCGCCTCGATCACGATGGCCACCACGGCAGCCTGAACGCCTGTAAACAGGGCCGATACCAACGGCAGATTGCCGTAAGCCGCGTAAATCATCGACAGCGCCAGTATCACGCAGGCCCCCGGCAGCACGAACAGCAGCCCCGCAATCAGGCCTCCTCTGGTTCCGTGCATCCGCCAGCCGGACCAGACGGCCAGCTGCATCGCCTCTGGCCCGGGCAGCAGCATGCAAAATGACAGTGCAGACAGGTAGTCTTTTTCAGACACCCATTTGTGTCTTTCCACCAGTTCGCGGTGCATCAGGGCGATTTGTGCCGCCGGCCCACCGAAGGACAAAAAGCCGATGCGGGCAAACACGCGGGTCATCTCGGGCAGGGTTGGTGTCATATCATGCTCGCGCTGCGGGCCAATCATGGCCTTCGTCAAACCCATCGCGCGCCCAATGGTATAGCGCATCGTACAAAGTCATGCCTGCCTCAAGCTGCGCCAGATCATCCTTGAACATATGCGACAAGCCAACAGAAACAGCAAGCAATCCGGCGGCTTGCGCCTCACGGGGTGGCCGCGAACCCCATAAGTTGGCAGTAAAGGAAATGCAGGCGCGGCGTCAAGCGCCATGCTATCCGATCAGCTTTGAGACCTCTCGCAGCAGTTTCTCGCGCATCGCGCGGGGGTAATCCGCCAGTCCGCGCGCAGTGATCACAAAGCCGCCTTTCGTGATGACCCATTTTTGATAATAGCGCGTGACAGGGTCGCTTCGGCCTGCATCCTCGATCGCAATCGCGTTGATCTCGATGCCCAGATCATGGGTTCGTGCGCGGGCGGCGGCATCGGTGAAGCCGGAATTTTCCGGGCCGTCGCCGGATATGTCGATGACTTTGCGTTTGCAATCGGGCACCGCGGTGAATTGGGCGGCGGAGAAATCTATCGCTTGTCCGACGGCGGTATCTGACGCGGAAAATGTCCGGGATTGTGCGGCTACGGTGGCGGCAAATCGGGCGACATCGGACGGAGATTGCATCCGCTGCCAAGGCAGCACAAGCGCCTGCCGGTCGATGCCAGACCAATGCACCACCGCCAGCGCCATCTGGCCAGCAACCAGCGAGTCGACGATGGCCGGTTCTTGCAGCGCAAGGGCCAAACCCTCAATCTGGATGGCATATTCGCCTTTGTCGATGGAACCGGAAATGTCGATGGACAGCAAAAGTGCGATTTCGCAGGCATTGGCCTGTGGCGTGAACAACAGACAAAGGAAAAGAAGACGCAACATGCCGAAAGGCTGGGCGGTTGCGGAAGATTAGGCAAGAACATTAAGCGCAAGGCCATCTTTTCCAGCGTCCGCTTCATCTGGATTTTTTGCATCGCACGCTGTGACCCAGCAAAGGGGTCAGTCTGCAGTTGCCATCAATTTGATCGTCAAGACAGGCGCTCTGGCGCAGCGGTCAGAAAAACTGTCCCTGCGACCGTGCCGAAATTGACGTGTTTGATAGCCGTAGCTTGAACTGCGTGCTTAATGTAATATCAAGCAATTAGGACTAGGGATGCCATTTTAAGGTAAGAGTATGATGCAAATGCAGATTGTACGGATGCAGATTGTACGGAAGTCCCTGTTTTTATTTCTTTTAATATTGTTTTCTGCGGGTGGTGCAAACGCGCAATCGCAGGATATGCGCATTCTGGTGATGGGCGATTCCATGATGGCTTGGAATAACAGCACTGGCAATTCAGTGGCCGACGCGATTGAAGCAACACTTGGGGCGAAGGTGGTGGATCGGTCCCTGACGGGCGCGCGCTATTTCCACGGGTTGCCGATTTCAGGCAGCCTGGGGATGCGTCTGACCAAGCAGTATCGCACCGGACCTTGGGACTGGGTGGTGATGAATGGCGGCGGCAATGATTTGCTGTTCGGCTGTGGCTGCGGGAAATGTGACAGGGTGCTTGACCGGCTGGTGTCAAAAGACGGGCGGAAGGGGGCCATCCCGACGTTTGTCGAACACATCCACAAAACCGGCGCACAGGTGATTTACGTCGGGTATTTGCGTAATCCGGGAATTCCATCGCCAATTCGGGCCTGTAGACCGGCGGGAAACGAGCTGGATCGCAGGCTTGCCAAGATGGCGCAGGGCCGCACGGGTGTGTCCTTTGTTCCAATGGCCGATCTGGTGCCGACTGGCGATAGAACATTCCATACTGGTGACATGATCCATCCGTCGATCAAGGGCAGTGCTGGCATCGCCGCGCGGATCGTGAAAAAGATCAGATCGTGATTGCCGGGGTAAGTGCCGGATTCTATGGCCAAGCTTAGCAGATCACTGGGTTACGCCGGAGCCTTTGCGCTGATTTAGGTGTAAGTGCCGGGTTCTGTTGCCAAACTCCGCAGATACCTTGGATTGCCGGAGCCTTTGCGCTGATTTAGGTGTAAGTGCCGGATTCTGTTGCCAGGCTCCGGCGGGCCCCGCCTTACGCTGCTAAGCGCAAGGACTTAGTTTCGGCGACACGAACAGCTTACGCTGCAAGCGCCATTGCCGGAGCACGGTTGTCATTGGCAACTGTACATTTGGTCCGATAACGGTGGTACCTACCGAGCAAAAGCTGGCCCCTTTAGACGTTCGTCGATCCTATTTCGACCCCATCCGCCCCCAATGAAGGAGTAGTCTGGTGGAGTCGCCGGGTACCGCCCCCGGGTCCGAGCCGCGTATTATGGGTGCGTTTATCGCCATATTTCTGGTTGCCCAGAACATGATCAATATAGGCGCAGGCTGGCCGGGCTGCAAGCGGTTCGGGCACATGGTTTGCGATTGAAGTCTGCGGTATGAAATATGCAGCATCCTGCCGCGTTTCCAACAAAAAGCCCGCGCAAAACGGTGCGCGGGCTTGTCCGACAGCGTTAAGTCAGAGTTCAGAAGCCTGCTTTGATATCTTCAAACTCGGCCAGCATCCGATCGCGCATTTCGGTCGCGATTGGCACCTGCGGCAGCAAGGTGGACGTGATCGGGCTGACACCTGCCGCTTCCAGCGCGGCGGGATCAAGCTTTGCCATCCCGGCATCATTGGAATGGGCATAGCCAAAGCTGTCAAGCAACACTTGCGAGCTGTCTTGTGACAGTAACGAATTGGCAAAGTCATACGCTTTTTCTTCGCTGCCAGGCGCATCTTTCATGTTGACCAGGCCGCAGAACCACGTTGTGACACCTTCGGCAGGCTGCCGGTTAAAGCCGACCGGAAATTTTTCGGATCGCAGAAGTGCCACGGAATCATTCCACGACCATGCCACCTGCACCTCGCCCGATGCTATTAGCTGGGTCAGTTGCGATGGGTCCGACCAGTAGGCGCGCACGTTTTGGTGCGCCTCACGCAGCCAGGCGGCGGCGGCGGCGAATTGATCTTCGGACACATTGGTCCAATCGCTGACACCGGTTGCCAGCAGGGCCAGGGTCCAGACATCATCTGTGTTGTCGGGAAGCGAAATACGATCCTTGTATTTCGGGTCAAGGAACACGTTCAGCGACGCCACATCTTCGACGGGAACGGTATCGGTGTTGTAGGCAATCGCCGTAAAGGCGTAATCCGTAGGCAAGAACCAGACGCCCTGATCGTCGACGAAGTCTGTTGAGGCCAACATGCGCGGCGCGATATTGGCGTATTCCGGTATCTTGCTGACATCCCACGGCTCAATCAGGCCAGCAGCGCGGTATTTCGGGATCATCTGCGAACAAGGGTGGGTGATGTCGGCTTTGAAGCCGGACGAGACTTTCTGAAACGCCTCGTCATCGTCTGCAAAAAAGGAATAGGTCGGCATATCGCCATTTTTTGCGACATAGGCCGTATTCAGCCCGGGCAGTTCCCATCCTGCCCAGTCGAACACGGTCAGATCTGGATCAGCGGCAAAAGCGGGCGCAGACAGGGACATTGCCGCGACTGCGCTGGCCATAAGGAGAGTGGTTTTTTTCATTTTTGCTCCTGCAAGGTTTTATCGCGGCAACCCCCCCCAAGGAGTCCGCACAGTGATGCTACGCTAGATTAGCGTTGGCGCTTGCTCAACCACCTATTAAGGATGGTGAGACGAATGGGTGTGACAAGGGAACTGCATGATGCGGCGCGAAACGATTGCGACAGTCGTTATATTGATAGGCGACGGATTGCGTGATTGCTTGAATACGAGTCAGTCGTGATTGGCCCGGATTGGTGCCAGACGATGGCGCGATATAACCTGTGGCAAAACCGCGCGATCATAGCGGCGGCAGACCCCTTGGGGCCGGTTGTGCGACAGCAAGACAAGGATGCGCCGGGGTCGATTTCGGGCATCTTGTCGCACCTGTTGTGGACAGACAGGATTTGGATGGCACGGTTTGATGGCGGGGTGGCCCCCGGCGGGCCGCTTTCCAGCAGCGCCATCCAGTTTCGTGATTGGCAAATGTACCGGGCAGAACGGACGCAGACAGATACGCGAATATTGGATTGGGCATCGACCCTTGACGCAGCGTCTCTGGAGGGTGAATTGTTTTGGATGTCGAAATCCGCCGAACGCCATGTGTCTCGGCCAATCGAAATCTGTGTCACGCATTTCTTTGTGCAGCAGGCGCATCACCGGGGCATGGTGCATGCATTGCTGGGGGCCGCGGGCGCGGTCATCGAAGACCCGGCCTTGTTCTTGATGCCCGATTTGTTGGAGTAGACGACAATGATGTTCAAAGCGTTGGTGGTTGAAAAAGACGGCGCGGGGGTTACCCATGCCTTGGTTCAGAATCTGCCCGAGGACCGCCTGCCTGCAGGCGACGTTACAGTTGCGGTGGAATACTCGACGCTGAACTATAAGGACGGGCTGTGCATTGGGCCGGGCGGTGGCTTGGTGCGCACTTATCCGCATGTTCCTGGCATCGATTTTGCGGGCCGTGTGCTTTCGTCTGACGATGCGCGCTACAAGCCCGGTGACAGGGTTGTGCTCACCGGTTGGCGCGTCGGCGAGGCGCATTGGGGCGGCTATGCCACGCGGGCACGGGTCAAAGCGGATTGGTTGGTGCCGTTGCCAGCGTCAATTTCGACGAAACAAGCCATGGCAGTGGGCACGGCGGGGTTTACGTCGATGCTGGCGGTGATGGCGTTGGAAGACCATGGCCTGACACCGGAAAAGGGCGAGGTTCTGGTCACTGGTGCTGCGGGCGGCGTCGGGTCTGTGGCTGTCGCAATATTGGCGCAGCTTGGTTATTCTGTGGCGGCAGTCACCGGGCGGCCAGAAACGAGCGGCTATTTGCGCAATTTGGGCGCGGCGCGGATCGTGCCACGGGCCGATCTGGCAGACACTGTGAAACGGCCCCTGGAAGCAGAGGCCTGGGCGGGCTGCATTGATGCCGTGGGTGGTGCCATGCTGGCACGCATTCTGGGGCAAATGAAAATGGATGCCAGCGTGGCGGCGGTGGGACTTGCCGGGGGTGCCGATTTGCCGGCATCTGTTATACCGTTCTTGTTGCGCGGCGTAAACTTGCTGGGGATCAATTCGGTGTTTGTGCCCTATACGCGCCGCGTTGCCGCTTGGGAGCGTATTGCGCGGGATTTGCCGATGGCAAAGCTGGAGGCGATGGTCAAAATGGCATCACTTGCGGATTTGCCAGACCTTGGTGCCGCGATCCTGCGCGGTGAGGTGCAGGGCCGGGTTGTGGTGGATGTGAACGCTTAAATCTTGCGGCGCACATCTTTACGCGGCGAAAATGCGCGGCTAACGTGGCGATGATTTTGGCGCGTGGCTGCTTGGCCGTGCCGAAGTCTGCCTGTGACCTTTCGCGTTTGCAAAGACATCATCGGCTCGGCGGGAAGACCTGTCGTGGCTCGGGGATTGCTGCCACTCCGGCAGGGTCGGTGCCCGTGTTGGTGTCAGGGGTTTCATGCAAAAGGCGGATAGAATGACCACACTTGATCTTGATTTCGTGCGCGCGCAATTTCCGGCGTTTGAAGCGCCTTTGACCACGGGTCAGGCGTTTTTTGAAAACGCGGGCGGGTCTTATCCGTGCAGGCAGGTGGTGGACCGGCTGCACAGGTTTTACACGGAACGCAAAGTGCAGCCCTATGCAGCCTATCCGGCGGCAAAGGCCGGTGGCGAGGAAATGGACGAAGCGCGGGTGCGCCTTGCGGCCCTGATGGGGGTGGACACCGACGAGTTGTCTTTTGGTCCATCGACCAGCACTAATACTTATGTGTTGGCGCAGGCGGTGCGGCAATGGCTGCTGGCGGATGGCGGCGCGGTTGTGGTCACCAATCAGGACCACGAGGCGAATTCCGGCGTATGGCGGCGGTTGGCGGATGCGGGCATCGAGCTGCGCGAATGGTGCGTTGACCGGGAAACCGGGCATCTGGATTTGGGCGACTTGGCGGCCCTGCTGGACGATGGTCGCGTGCGGCTGGTGTGTTTTCCACATTGCTCCAACGTGGTGGCAGAGATCAATCCGGTGGCCGAAATTTGCGCCATGGTGCGGGCGGCGGGCGGCTATACCTGCGTCGACGGTGTCAGCTATGCGCCGCATGGCTTGCCAGATGTGCGCGGGCTTGGGGCGGATGTGTATCTGTTTTCGGCCTATAAAACCTACGGCCCGCATCAGGGCATCATGACGATCACCCGCAAGTTTGGCGAAGTTTTGCCGGCACAAGGGCATTGGTTCAATGCGGGCACGCTGTACAAACGGTTCACGCCATCGGGGCCGGATCATGCGCAAATTGCCGCCTGTGCGGGCATGGCGGATTATGTCGATGCCCTTTATGCGCGGCACTTTGGGGTGGGCGATGCGACGCCGGGTGTGCGCAATACAGCCGTGCATGATCTGATGCGGGATCAGGAAATTGCGGTGACGCAGCCGTTGCTGGATTATCTGGCGGCGCGCAATGATCTGCGCCTGATCGGGCCACGCCACGCCAAAGACCGCGCGCCGACAGTAGCGGTAGCGCTGCACGGTGCTGCAGAACCTGTGGCCGAGCGCTTGGTCAGGCATGGCATCAACTGTTGGGGCGGCGATTTTTATGCCGTGCGCCCGTTGCAGGCGATGGGCGTAGATCTGGACCTTGGCGTTTTGCGGATGAGCTTGGTGCACTATACCAGCGCCGATGATGTGTCGCGTCTGATCAAGGCATTGGATGTGGAGTTGTGATCTGGGCAAAGAGGGGGCTGTCTGCCCCCCCTCTGGCTGCGCCAATTCACCCCCCCGAGGATATTTGTGCCGAAATGAAATCGGTGCAGTGATCCGCAGGGGGCGGCGCTTCGTAATATGTGCACTCAGGTAAATGATGGGTCCCCATGAACGATACGCCCCTTCTGCTTTGGTTTCGGCGCGATTTGCGGCTGTCTGACCACCCGATGTTAACGGCAGCGGTGGCGACCGGGCGGCCCCTGATCCCAGTGTTCATTCTTGATCCCGAAACCGAGGCGTTGGGTGCTGCGGCCAAATGGCGTCTGGGGCTTTCGCTGGATCAATTTGCCGGACGGCTGGCAAGTTTGGGCAGTAGGCTGATCTTTCGGCGGGGGCCCGCGCTGGCGGTGATTGACGCGCTGCTGGCCGAAACGGGGGCGGGCGGGCTGATGTGGTCGCGGCTTTATGACCCGGCGGCGAAGGCGCGGGATGCTGGGGTCAAGGCGGCTTTGCGCGCGCGTGGCCTTGGGGCGGAAAGTTTTGCAGGGCATTTGCTGCACGAGCCGTGGACGGTGGAAACCGGGCAAGGCGGGTTTTACCGGGTTTACACGCCGTTTTGGCGCGCGGTGAAGGACCGCAATGTGGCGGCGGCTGTGGCTGCGCCACTTGCGTTGCGGGGGCCAGACGCGTGGCCAGCCACTGACAGGTTGGCGGATTGGCAATTGGGCCACGCGATGCAGCGCGGTGCTGCGGTGGTTCGGCCCTATCAATGCGTGGGCGAAGCTGCGGCAATGGCCAAGCTGGATAGGTTTCTGGACGGGCCGGTTGACCACTATTCCGATGCGCGCAATCTGCCCGACCGCGTTGGCACATCAGGCCTGTCGCAAAACCTGGCCTTGGGTGAAATTGGCCCGCGCCATGTGTGGCATGCAGCGATGCGGGTTTGGCTGGGCGGCAGCGCTGGGGCCGAGACCTATCTTAAGGAATTGATCTGGCGTGAATTTGCCTATCATTTGATGCACCATACGCCGCATATCGCCACCGCGAATTGGCGCCCCGATTGGGATGCTTTTCCGTGGCGCGGCGATAATCCCGACGCCGAACTTTGGCGGCGCGGCATGACGGGCGAACCGTTTGTCGATGCCGCGATGCGCGAGATGTATGTGACGGGCACCATGCACAACCGGGGCCGGATGATTGTGGCAAGCTATTTGACCAAGCATTTGTTGACGGATTGGAAAGTCGGTCTTGACTGGTTTGCCGACTGTCTGACCGATTGGGATCCGGCGTCCAACGCGATGGGGTGGCAATGGGCGGCAGGGTCTGGCCCGGATGCCTCGCCTTATTTCCGGATTTTCAACCCGGCGACGCAGGCGGAAAAGTTTGATACTTTAGCGATTTATCGCAAGCGGTTTATCGCAGAACTTTCGCGTGATCCCGGGCCAGATGCGCTTGCGTTTTACGAGGCTGTTCCCAAATCTTGGGGTCTTGACCCAAAGTTGGCCTATCCAAAGCCAATCATCGCGCTATCTGAAGGCAGGGAGCGTGCGTTAGCCGCGTATGGGCAACGGAATGTTTGAATGCGGTGGGCCGAATTGTGAAACTATTGGCGTCTTTGACACGTAAAACAGGTATCGCAACAGACGGTACTGCGAACAAAATTGCTTCGGGGAAGATATGACCATTCTGACAACCACAAAAGGCCAGTCCGGCCTGCCGCGATATTTTGGCCTGGCTTATGAGGTTGTGCGCAATCTGGAATATGGCCGGCTGGATTTCGTGCTGCCGGACGGGCGCGTGTTTCGCGCCGAAGGCAAAAAGCCCGGACCCTCGGCGGAATTGGTGGTGCACAACCCCGATACTTTTGCCCGTCTGATACGTGAAGGCGACCTTGGTTTTTGCGATGCCTATCTGGAAGGGTGGTGGAGCACTTCTGACCTGCAAGCCTTTATGGACCTTATCCACACGGATAATAATCATGTCTATGATGGCTATCCCGGCATGGCCTTGGTGCGCATCTATGAAAAAGCGCGCCATTGGTTGCGCGGCAACTCGCGCAAGCAGGCCCGCAAGAACATCGCGCAGCACTATGATCTGGGCAATGATTTTTACGGGCTTTGGCTGGACGAAACGATGACCTATTCATCGGCCAAGTTCGTATCGGGTGCGGAAACTCTGGCCGACGCGCAGACCCAGAAATACGCCAGCATGGTAGATCAGATGGGCGTGAAACCCGGCGATCATGTGTTGGAAATTGGCTGTGGCTGGGGCGGTTTTGCCGAATATGCAGCTAAGGCGCGCGGTCTGAAGGTAACCGGTTTGACCATCAGCCAAGCCCAGCATGACTATGCCGTGGCCCGTATTGCCAAGGCGGGGCTGTCAGACATGGTAGAGATAAAGATGCAAGATTACCGCGATGAGCGCGGGTCTTATGACGGTATTGCCAGCATCGAGATGTTTGAAGCGGTTGGCGAAAAGTATTGGCCGATTTATTTTGACACTCTGCGTGACCGCCTGAAACCGGGCGGCCATGCGACGTTGCAGATAATCACCGTGCCCGATAAACGCTGGCATGTGTACAAGCGCGGCGTTGATTTCATTCAGAAATACATCTTTCCGGGCGGCATGTTGCCATCACCCGCTGTGTTGCGGCAACAGGTTAGCCGGGCCGGATTGACCGTCCGCAGTTCCATCGAATTTGGCCAAAGCTATAGCGAAACCCTGCGCCGTTGGCATGATGCGTTCAACCATCGCTGGGATGAAGTGGCGCATATGGGTTTTGATGACCGGTTTCGGCGGATGTGGAATTTCTACCTTACCTCTTGCGCGGGGGCGTTTCAGGGCGGAAACTGCGATGTAGTGCAAATCACCGTCACACGCCCAAGGTAGAGCCATCATGCCCACAGCCTCTAAATTCGCCGCGGCCCTATGTTTTGCGATTTTCGGGGCGGTTGCGGCGACGGTGGTGAAACCGGCTTTTCCGGAAGGCATACAATTTGGTTATTTTGTCCCCATCGTCGCCTTTATCGGGTTGGTGAACGGCTGGTTGGTGATGGGTCGGCTAACCGGGCATGGCTACCGGGATGCAATGGGGTCTGGTGTGCGCACGGCTATCACCATTGTGGTCTGGGCGGTGTTGGTGTTTGCGATCTATGAAATGGTCAAACGGTCGATGAATGTGAGCCGCTATGACGGCCCGATGGAGGCTGTGGTGTCAGCGGTTGGTTTGATGTTGGATTACGGCAAGGTGCTGCTGACGCCAAAGATTTTGGGCACGTTTTTGCTTGGTGGTCTGATCGGCGGGGCCATCAGCGAATGGGCTGGTAAGCGCTGGTCCTGATGGCGATGGTGAGCTTGTTCTTTTATGGCACGCTGTGTCACGCGCCGCTGTTACGGGTGGTTCTTGGGCGCGACGTGGACAGCGTGCCTGCGGTTTTGCCTGATCATGCAGTGTCGTGGGTGCAAGATCAGGCGTTTCCCATGATCCAAGATCAAAACGGCGCATCGGCTGTCGGGGTTGTGCTGCAGGGGCTTGATGCGGATGATCTGGCGCGGCTTGATTTCTATACCGGCAGCTATTCGGTGGAAAAACGGCAGATGCAGGTGATGACGGATGCTGGCCCGGCGTCAGCGACCGTGTATTTTCCCGATTGCAGTATCTGGTCGCCGGGCCGGCCTTGGCTCATCGCGGATTGGGCGGCGGTTTGGGGTGATACAGTGACCGCGACCGCCGATGATGTGATGGCGCTTTATGGTCTGGTCAATGCACCTTTGATTGCCAAGCGGCGCGGCGCGATGCTGGCACGGGGTGCGGCGCGGGTGCGGGCCGGGGTGCCCGGACCCACGTCACTGCGCCGCAAGATGGCTATGGGCGATGTGTCTGTTGAAACGCGCCATTACCCCTATGCCAATTTCTTTAGCGTCGAGGAATATGACCTAACCTATCGCCGCTTTGATGGCACGATGAGCCGGGTTGTGAACAGAGCTACGTTTATTTCCGGCGATGCGGTGACGGTGCTGCCCTATGATCCGGTGCGCGACCGGGTGCTGCTGGTGGAACAGTTTCGCGCAGGGCCGTTTGCGCGTGGCGATGCGAACCCGTGGCAGCTGGAGGCGATTGCAGGCCGGATTGATCCGGGCGAGACGCCAGAAGAAGCGGCCCGGCGCGAAGCGGTGGAAGAGGCAGGATTGGTGCTGGGGGCGTTGTTGCCTGTGGCTGGATATTACCCGACGCCGGGGGCGAAGACAGAGTTTCTATATTCTTATATCGCCCTGTGCGATCTGCACGATGATTGCGCAGGGGTGTTTGGGGTTGAGGGCGAGGCGGAAGATATTCGCGGGCATCTGGTGTCGTTTGACAGTCTGATGGCGTTGGTGGCATCAGGCGAGGCATCGAATGCGCCGCTGATCCTGACAGCGCTGTGGTTGCAACGCGAACGCGGGCGGTTGCGGGGGACGTAGGTTTCAGCCCGGATTTTTCGAAAAACCTGGACCGGAATTTTCGAAAATTCCGGGTGCCTACAGCGCAAGGCTGGTCCAGACCCCATTCCGTTTGGATGACCGCACGCAGGCGTCGACGAAGGCCACGCCTTCAAGCCCTTCTTTCAACCCCGGAAAGGTAACCGCGCCGTCCAATGCTGTGCCATCGCGGCGGGCAAGGATGGCGCGGGCGGCCTCGGCATAGATATTGGCAAAGCCTTCAAGGTAGCCTTCGGGATGGCCGGGCGGTATGCGGGTCATCCTTGCCGCCTCTGGCCCGGTGCCATGTCCGCCGCGTGTCAGGCGGTAGCGCGGGGCGCCAAGCGGGGTGACCCACAGGTAGTTCGGGTCTTCTTGCGCCCATTCAATGCCGGCTTTGGTGCCGAATATACGCAAACGCAGGCCGTTTTCGCAGCCTGACGCCACCTGTGAACACCACAGCATCCCGCGCGCGCCCGACGTGTAGCGCAGCATCACATGGGCGTTGTCATCAACCCGCCGCCGCGGAACAAAGCTTTGCAGATCGGCGCAAAGGCTTTCCAGCGTCAGACCAGACACGAAATTGGCAAGGTTGAACGCGTGGGTGCCAATATCGCCGGTTGATCCGCCAGCACCTGTGCGGGCTGGGTCGGTGCGCCAGTCGGCCTGTTTCTGGCCGGTCGTCTCAAGCGGTTCGGCCAGCCAGTCTTGGGCATATTCCACCTGAACCAGACGAATATCGCCAAGCGTTCCTGCATCAACCATGGCTTTGGCTTGGCGCACCATGGGGTAGCCCGTGTAATTGTGGGTCAGTGCGAAAATGACGCCGGAAGCTTCGGCGGCGCGCGCCAGCTTTTTCGCCTCTGGCAGGGTCGCGGTCAGCGGTTTGTCGCAAATCACATGGATGCCGCGTTTGATAAATTGCAACGCCACGGGGGCGTGCATATGGTTTGGGGTCACGATGGCCACCACCTCGATCCCGTCTTTGCGGCGGGCTTCGCGTGCGGCCATCTCGTCAAAACTGGCATAGGCGCGCGCCACGCCAAGATCGGCGGCAGAGGCCAAGGATTTTTCGGCGCTGGATGAAAAACATCCGGCAACCAGTTCATATTGATCATCAATCCGCGATGCGATGCGATGCACAGCCCCGATAAAGGCATCGCGGCCACCGCCAACCATGCCAAGCCGGATGCGGGGGGATCGTGCCACATGTGCGCCAGTGATTGCCATGGTTTATTCCAATCCCAACATGCGGCGGTTTGCAGCATGATCTGTGCCAGCATCCGCGAAATCATCGAAGGCGCGCTCGGTCACGCGAATGATATGCGCGCGGACGAATTCCGACCCTTCGCGCGCGCCGTCTTCGGCGTTTTTGATGGCACATTCCCATTCCACCACGGCCCAGCCATCAAAGCCGTATTGGGCGAGTTTGGAAAACACCGATCCGAAATCAACCTGTCCATCGCCCAGTGACCGGAACCGCCCCGCCCGGTTGATCCACGACTGATAGCCGCCATAAACGCCCTGCCGCCCGGTGGGGTTGAATTCGGCATCCTTGACGTGGAACATCTTGATGCGGTCGTGATAGATGTCGATATTAGCAAGGTAATCAAGATGTTGCAGCACATAATGGCTGGGGTCATACAGCATGTTGGCACGCGTATGGTTACCGACACGGTCGAGGAACATCTCAAACGTCACGCCATCATGCAGGTCTTCGCCGGGATGAATTTCATAGCAAACATCTATCCCGCACTCGTTCGCATGGTTCAGGATGGGCAGCCAGCGTTTGGCCAATTCATCAAACGCGGCCTCAACCAAGCCAGCCGGGCGTTGCGGCCATGGGTAGACATAGGGCCAAGCGAGCGCGCCGGAAAACGTCGCATGCGCGGTGAGGCCAAGGTTTTTGGATGCTGTCAGCGCCAGTTTGACCTGATCCACCGCCCAAGCAGCCCTCGCCTTTGGGTTGCCGCGCACAGACGGGGCGGCGAAGCCATCAAACGCGTCGTCATAGGCGGGGTGGACGGCGACCAACTGGCCCTGCAGGTGGGTGGACAATTCGGTGATCTGAATGCCGGATTCGGCGGCGACGCCTTTGATGTCATCGCAATAGGCTTTCGATGCTGCGGCTTTTTCCAGATCGAACAGGCGTGCATCCCAGCTTGGCACCTGCACCCCGACATAGCCCGCATCTGCCGCCCATTCGGTGATGCCTGCCCACGAATTGAACGGGGCCGCATCGCCCGCAAACTGTGCCAGAAACAGGGCAGGGCCCTTCATGGTTTTCATAGATTCCCCCCCGGCAGCGCCCTGATCTGCGATTTGAACAAGGTTGCCATGTTGGTGAGGCTGAGGGAAGGGTCAAGCTGTGCAAAAGTTTGCGCGAGCAGGCCCCAGCATGGCCATTCGGCTTGATTGCGGGCGTTCCCGGCACCATAAGCGGTGTTCAAAGATGATGAGTTTGGGGCGGATGGACGCAGAGACACGCAAAATACCCTCGCATGAAGTGACCTATGGAACCTTGCGCGACATGGTGCTTTTTGGGCATTTGGAACCGGGCCAACCGGTGACCATTCAGGGCCTGACCCGCGATCTGGATGCGGGCATGACGCCGGTGCGCGAGGCGATCCGGCGTCTGGCGGCAGAGGGCGCGTTGCTGCCACAAGGCAACCGCCGCGTATCGGTGCCGCATCTGACGCGCGCTTTGGTGGATCAGGTGGCCTTTGCGCGGTTGAGCGTTGAGCCGCATCTGGCGGAACTGGCGATGGCGTCGATGTCGCCCGAATTGATTGCCCAGCTTGAACAGATTGACCGCGCGGTTGACAACGCCATTCAGGCAGGTGACGTGCATGGCTATCTGAAAGCCAATCACCGCTTTCATTTTGCGCTATACGAGGCGTCAGGCGCGCCGATACTGGTGGATATCGCGCGGTCACTTTGGTTGCGGTTCGGGCCATCGCTTCGGGTGGTCTGCACCTCTGAAAACGTGCGCCTGTTGCCCGACCAGCATGGCGCGGCTTTGGCCGCAATGCGCGCAGGCGATGGCCCGGCAGTGGCCCGCGCGATTGAAGGGGATATCGCACAAGGGCTTGATCAGGTGCGCCTCGCGCTGGCATCTGGCGAAATTTGATCAAATTTCTTGAACTCGGCAGAATTTGATCATATCCTTGCGCAACAGGTCGTGCTTATGGCCGACTCTCCCCGATATTTTCCGCAGCGAGGCAGCCCATGAACATGATCACCAACCACCTGCCCACGGCCGAATTGCAGGCGCTGGATGCGGCCCACCACATGCATCCGTTCACCGACAATGGCGAACTTGCCGCGCGTGGCGCGCGGGTGATGACCCAAGCCAAGGGGGTGTGGCTGACCGACAGCGACGGCAACAAGATCATCGACGGCATGGCGGGGCTGTGGTGCGTGAACATCGGCTATGGGCGCGATGAATTGGCCGATGTGGCCGCACGCCAGATCAAAGAACTGTGCTATTACAACACCTTCTTCATGACGACGCATGTGCCCGCCATTGCGCTGGCTGCAAAAATTGCCGAACTGGCACCGGGCGATTTGAACCATGTATTCTTTGCCGGATCGGGGTCAGAGGCGAATGATACCAACATCCGCCTCGTGCGCCGCTATTGGGATATCAAAGGCCACCCCGAAAAGCGCGTGTTTATCGGCCGCAAGAATGGCTATCACGGCTCCACCATGGGCGGTGGCAGCCTTGGGGGCATGACCTATATCCACGCGCATGGCGGCATGATTGACGGCATCGTGCATATCGGCCAGCCGCATTGGTATGCCGAAGGCGGCGATATGACACCGGACGCCTTCGGCCTGATGCGCGCGCAGGAGCTGGAGGCGAAAATACTGGAACTGGGCGTTGAAAACGTCGCCGCGTTTATTGCGGAACCTGTGCAGGGTGCCGGTGGCGTGATCATTCCGCCGTCAACCTACTGGCCTGAAATTCAGCGGATTGTCGATAAGTATGGCATCCTGCTGATCGCGGATGAGGTGATCACGGGATTTGGCCGCACGGGGAATTGGTTTGGGTCGCAGACCTTTGGCATTCGCCCCCATATCATGACCATCGCGAAGGGTTTGTCGTCGGGCTATATGCCCATCGGCGGGTCGATTGTCTGTGATGAAATTGCCCATACCTTTGAAGGATCGGGCGATTTCAACCATGGCTATACCTATTCCGGGCATCCGGTGGCGGCGGCGGTGGCGCTGGAAAACCTGCGGATCATTCAGGAAGAAGGCCTTGTCGAACATGTGCAAAACGTGGCGCATCCGTATCTGGCCGAACAATGGCATGCCTTGGCCGATCATCCGATGGTGGGGGAGACAAAGCTGGTGGGCCTGATGGGGTCGCTGGCCTTGACGCCGGATAAATCGACGCGGGCTAAGTTCAAGTCCGACGCGGGCAAGGTCGGCTTCCGGACGCGGGAGCGGTGTTTTGCCAATAATCTGGTGATGCGTCATGTGGGGGATCGGATGATCATATCGCCGCCGCTGGTGATCACGACTGATGAGATTGATATTCTGATTTCGCGGGCCCGGAAATCGCTGGATGAGGCTTATGCCGGGTTGAAGGCAGACGGGATGATGGTGTCCGCGTAACGGCTGGTAAGGTGTTAGAATATAAGGGTAATCGAGATTTCTTTTACCCTTTCTTAAGGGGGTGGGGCGCAGACTGAAGCCCGCCATACTGGCTGTGAGCGACCCCGATGACAATATCGGTATCGTCGCGGTTTGATCAGACAGATTCCTAACCACATCCGACGCGTTCGCATCAAGATAATCCGGTAATCCCCCCATTTTCAACGGGGTGCAGTCGTAGAGTTCACTGAACCATTTTCAATTTTGTGCGGGTGTTACACCGCCGATGCCGATGTTCGGGCGGTCGTTGTTGTAAGCCCATAGCCATTGTGTGGCGTGATCCTGTGCCTTCCTCGATGCTTTCGATGATCTGTTGGTCGAGCCGTTCGTGCCGGAGTGAAACATTCAAGGCGCCATTGGTTCGAGCCCAATGGCGAACGCGGTTGTAGCGTTCGATGTAGGCCCTCGCCATTGTCTCTCGGACCAATGGCGTTCCAATGGCTCGATGCTGGGGCTGTCCGGGTTGGATATGCAGGTTGGCAACCCCATGTTTCTCGGCCCATCTCGCCAGATTTTTGCTGATGTATTCCGGGCCGTTGTCGACCCTTAAGGTGCCTGGCTTGCCGCGCCATTCGATGTTGGAGGAGAATCAGAAAACGGTCTGGGAGACCGTTTTCCCGACGAATGGGTCAAGGCTTCGGATCACGCGCTCGGCGGGCAACGAGAAGTCCACTTCGATGCCCAGCCCTTCGCGGTTGAAGTCGTCCAGCACGTTCAGCAGCCGGAAAGCCCGGCCATCGCCCAGCCGGTCGGCCATGAACCGAAGGTCGGCGCAGCGCAATCCATCGACCAGGTCATATTCGGCGTATCTGGCACCGCCAATGCGTCGGGCTTGTCCCGTTTTAACCTTTTACGGGGCGTTCGCCGCCGATGTATACGGCTGCTCTCTCGGGCCCATGGCATTTTATGGCTCACTGCGCAGGTTCAGATCCAACTCGCAGTAGATGCGGTAAACGCGTTTGTGGTTCCATGGATGACCTTTAACATGACGAAGATGTAGAAAACACAGCCCGAACCCCCACGTCTTCCGGGCATCGGTCAGCCCGACCAGCAGATCGGCGATCTCGCCGTCATTGTGCTCGAACCAATGGCGCACAATGGCTTGCTTCTTATCCCGCTACTTTGGGTTGTAGCGATAACACGTCGCGCAGACCCAGAAGGTCCGGCATGTCACCGCAACGCTGACCTCTCATCGCCCCACCGCGTTGTCGGCCATCTCGCGGCGTTAAGATGGCCCCGCCGCGCGCTGATCTTTCGCGGCGTCCAGCGCCTTGGCCAGCCGGCCGATTTCCTCGGGCGTCAGGAACCGTTCGGGTTCATTCTTGATCCGGCGGCGGAAAGCGCTGGCGGGATTGTCCTCCCGCCAGCCCCATCCCACCGCCAGCGTGAACATCTTGCGCAGCACCTCACACATCCGCCGCTGCCGCCCGCCGACCCGGTAGTCGAGAGTGAAGGCCCGGTTGCCTGAAGGGTAGATCGCGATCGAAAACCCGCGCACCTCGGTGTTGAAGATCTGGTAGTCCCGCCCCAGGTTCTTGGCCTATCGGACGTTTTTATCATTCAGTGTCAGCCTGTTGACCATGATGGGCTACCCTGCGCTCGTCCCGACATGAGGCGTGGAGTCGCGCCCATATCAAGCAAAGCAAGGCGAAGGGGAGGAATGCAGGCGGAGAGCGGAATTGGGGAAGGCAGGGGCGTTCCTATCGGGTCGGCCGGCAGCAATTTGGGCGGATAGCGGAAGGATGCAAGTACAGCGTTTCTCGCTGCATTATCGCCGAAGCAGGCATTTGATGCTAATCGCCGAGCCCTGAACCCCCGCGGGGCTGATTGCCTTGGAAAGTTACGCGGCAAGTCATCGTGACAAAGACACCCACGAGCCGCATATCCCTTCCTTACGAAATCACGTCAGAATCCGTGGCGACGCAGTTCGGCTTCAATCCGCAACCGCGAAGCGGCATCTCGTGTCGGGAAGGCGGCGAAGTAGTGGGCGACGGAGGCATCGGGCTTTCTGCGGTGCACCTCTTGCTTCCAGCGGGCGGCTTGATTGTGGCGCCCGGCGAGACTGTTGGCGGCCAGTGCGATCATCGCAATCAGGTAGTGGGCGCCGGGGGTGGCGGCTGCCTTGTCGCCAAAGCGTGCCGCGGCCTGAAAATCGCCGGTCTGCATCAGCATTTGCGAGCGGACGCCGTGGATGCCATAAAGCAACGGATCCAGAGGGCTGAGCTCCAGCGCTGTGTCGAGTCCACTGATCGTCGCACCACTATTGCCGATCAGCATCGAGGTGAAGGCAGAGGCATAAAAGCCCTGCGCGTAATTGGGGTTCAGTGTGGTGGCCCGGGTCAGCCAGTCCAGCGCAGTGTCGGGTTCATTGGTCAGCCAGTGCGACCGCCCCATGGTGAAGTTGGCGAAAGGATCCAGCGGATCAAGCTCCACCCCGCGTTCGGAATAGCGCCGCGCGGCCTCGGTGGCGGCCGTGACATCGGGCGAAAGGTGCAAAAACGCATCGAGAAAGCTGGTGAAGGACAGCCCCGCGTAGGCGCGGGCAAAGCGCGGGTCCAACGTCACCGCCCGCCCGAAATGCAGTTTGGCTCGCTCATTATCGGTCCCGGTAAAGCGATACAAATGGTGCAGTCCCAGATGATAGTTTGACCAGGCATCGAGCGTTTCTAACCGGCTATGCAGCGCCGCCTGTGCCTCGTTCAGCGGAACATAAACCTCCAGTGCCGAGATCAGATGTGTGACAATCCGGGCCCGCAGATCGTCTATCCCGTCCAATGTCCCGTCAAGCCGATCCCCCCAAACCACCACGTCAGTGCTGGTATCAACCAATGCCAAGGTGACGGAAAGCACGGTCCTGCGCATCTCGATGTCGCCAGACAGGACGTATCGCGTGCCAAGGGCGGTGGCCACGAGGCTCAGATCTGGCTCGGATTGCCGGAACCTGAACGAAGAACCGCGCGCAATTACTGCCAGCCAACGCAAGCGCGACAGCGCCTGAATGATCTCATGCGGAATGGCATCGGCAAGGATTGCAAGTTCGGGTGGTAACGCCAAAGCGCGAAACGGCAGAATGGCGATGGAGGGGCGGCTTGTCTGCGGTGCAACAGGATCGCTGGTGGGAAGCGCTGCGCGAGCGGTTGCTGCTTGGCTTTCCTGCACGCCGGCCACGAACCGGAACCCTTTGCCATGCACGGTGCGGATCGTTGTCTGCTGCTGGCCATCGTCGCCCACCGCCTGCCGTGCCGACCGTATGCGGCTGGAAATGCTGGCATCCGAGGCGATGCGCCCTTGCCAGACCTCTGCGGCGATCTCGTCCTTTGTCACCATGCGGCAGCGATTGCGAACCAGATGCACAAGCAGCGCAAACACCTGCGGCTCCAACCCCACCGGAGTTGTGCCCCGGCGCAATTCGAACCGTTCCGGGTCAAGGTGAAAGTCACCAAAAATCCATGCCATGCGGCAGAATAACACAGAGTCGCGGGCTTCTTCAGGAAATCTTCAGGGTTCCGTCAAGATCGCCAGATGCGAAGGACGTAAGCTTGGTGAGTAACTCCCCCCCGGGACTGAAAATCGTAACCATGCAACGGAGGATGCCATGCAAGCGGATGCTATCGAAACACGGCGGTTTGAAACGCCCGACCAACGGCTCGACATGAAGGAACGCGGCGGCATCTCCATCATCAAGATGGCCGACGGCAGCACGGGGATGCACGCGATCTTCGAGCCAGGCTGGACTTGGGAAACGGATGAAAAACCGTTGCTGGGCTCGCCCGACTCCTGCCCGATGCGGCACACCGGCTACTGCATTTCGGGCAAGCTGGTTGTTCGGATGATCGCCACCGGCGTCGAGACGCGTCTCAGCCGTGGCGACTTTTTTGAAATACCGCCGGGGCATGATGCGTATGTCGACGGTGACGCGCGGGTTGAACTGATCCTGTTCGCGCCGCCCGAACACCAGCACTGACGGGCCGGTCATCCCGGACTGATGCGGACGATTGAAAGTCCTGAATACCCGATGGAGGAAACCAATGGACGCGATGGCAATACGGACGACCAAAGGACGTGGGATGCTCTACGACAGCATTCTGGACACGATAGGCGATACGCCTGTGGTGCGGATCAACAACCTCGCGCCCAAAGGCGTGCGGGTCTATGTCAAGGTCGAGTCGTTCAATCCGGCGGCCTCGGTCAAGGACCGCCTCGCGCTGAACATTATCGAGGCGGCAGAGCGCGCGGGCACCCTGAAGCCGGGGCAAACCGTGGTCGAGGCGACAAGCGGCAACACCGGCATCGGGCTGGCCATGGTCTGCGCGCAGAAAGGCTATCCGCTGGTCGTGACAATGGCCGACAGCTTTTCGGTCGAGCGGCGACGGCTGATGCGGATGCTTGGGGCAAAAGTAATCCTGACTCCGCGCGCGCAGAAGGGCACAGGGATGTATATGAAGGCGGTCGAACTGGCCGAGAAACACGGCTGGTTCCTGGCCCGCCAGTTTGAGACATCCGCCAATGCCGACATTCATGAGGCAACAACGGCACGCGAGATCATCGGCGATTTTGCAGGCGAACGATTGGACTATGTGGTGACGGGCTATGGCACAGGCGGCACGGTCACTGGCCTTGCACGGGTGCTGCGGAAGGAACGGCCCAAGACGAAGATCGTCCTTGCTGAACCTGCCAATGCGCAGCTTGTTGGCAGCGGTGTAGCACAGGCACGGACCGAAGGGGGTGGCCCGTCATCCAGCCACCCCAGTTTTGAGCCGCATCCAATTCAAGGCTGGACGCCGGACTTCATCCCGCAAGTGCTGCAGGAGTGCATCGACAGCGCTGGCTATGACGAGCTGATCCCGGTCGCGGGCGCTGATGGCGTCGCATGGGCCAAAAAACTGGCGCAGCGCGAAGGCATTCTGACCGGCATCTCCGGCGGGGCCAGTTTTGCCGTTGCCATGGGGATCGCCGAGCGCGCAGCCTCCGGCACGGTCATTCTGGTGATGCTGCCGGATACCAGCGAACGCTATCTCACCACGCCCCTGTTTGCGGATATCCCCGAAGATATGGACGCAGACGAGGTAGCGTTGTCGCTGTCGACACCGGGGTTCCGACTGGGGTGATCGCCGCCACTGGTGTCCAAGCCATGGACCGCAGCTTCCCGACGACAAAGGATTGCCAGATGACCCCCGACAGGCGCCGCGATGCCGAAACGCTGGACCCGGCCGATTGGGACCAGACCCGCGCTTTGGCGCATCAGATGGTAGATGATGCGATCAACCAATTGTGCAACATGCGGGACCGCCCGGTCTGGCAGGTTATGCCCGACCTGGTTCGCGCTGCATTCACTTCTCCTATGCCGCTTGGGCCACAGCCACTGACCGAGATTTACAACGAGATTAACGAACAGGTGATGCCGTATCGGATGGGCAATGTGCATCCCCGGTTTTGGATGTGGTATATGGGGGCCAGCAACCTTACCGGAGCGTTGGCCGATTTTCTGGCGGCAATCGATGGGTCTAATCTCGGCGCGGGAAATACTGCTGCAAGTCTGGTAGATCAGCAAACGACGGATTGGATCCGCGCGATGATAGGCTTTCCCGAAACCGCCAGCGGCACGCTGGTGAATGGCGGATCGATGGCCAATATCGTCGGGCTGATGGCCGCGCGCAACCATATGGCAGGGGTCGATCTACGGTCGTTGGGGGTAGCGGCGATGCCACTGCCGCTGCGGTTCTACACCTCGGATCAGGTCCACGCCTGCCACGACAAAGCGATGAACCTGCTGGGGTTGGGGCGGCAAAGCCTGTGCCGCGTGCCCTCTGACGAGGCGTTCAGGCTAGATCTGGACAAGCTGCGCTTCGCCATCGGTCAGGACCGGGCGACTGGCTTGCGCCCGGCCTGCGTCATCGCGACGGCTGGGACTACCAACACCGGGTCCATCGACCCACTGCCCGAAATTGCCGATTTGTGCGCAGAGGAGGGTATTTGGCTTCACGTCGACGGTTGCGTGGGCGCGCTGCTTGCAATTGCCCCGCAAAACCGCCATCTGGTTGCCGGGATCAACCGGGCGGATTCACTTGCGCTCGACTTGCACAAGGGCCTTCACGCGCCTTTCGACGTGGGCTGCGCCCTGATCCGAGACCGGCGCAAGCATCGCCAGACATTTGCCGAAAACGCCGAATACCTACAGAAAACCTCGCGCGGCATCGCCGCCGCCGAACTGCTGAGCGATTACAATCTGGACACCTCCCGCAGCTTTCGCGCGCTAAAGGTCTGGATGATGCTTAAGGAGCACGGGGTCGAAAAGTTTGGCCGCCTGATCGATCAGGGCATCGCTCAGGCTCGCTATCTGGACGATTTATTTGCGGTCGAACCCAAGGTCGAACGGATGGCCCCAACAGTGCTCGATATCTTATGTTTCCGCTACAATCCCGGCGGACTGGACGAGGATGCACTCCGGGCGCTGAACATCGAAATCATGGTGCAAATGCAGGAAAATGGAATCGCTGCGATTTCCGATACCACCATACACGGGCGTCACAGTCTGCGTGTTGCCATCTGCAACCATCGGACGACGGTGGCAGATTTGGACCTGTTGCGGGCCGAAATACTACGGATCGGCGAAATCCTCACTTAATTTGCCTTGTGGAAGCTGACGTTGCCCCCTGGATTTAATCCAGTTTGAGATAGGCTCTGGCCCAACCGAAAGGACCAGAGATGACGCAATCCGGATTTACCGAAGATCAGATCATCGGCATTTTGAAAGAGCATGAAACCGGCGTTTCCGTTGCCGATCTGTGCCGCAGCATGGCGTCAGCGATGCGACAGTTTACAAATGGAAGGCCAGGTTTGGCGGCATGGAGGTCAGCGAGGCCAAACGGCTTAAGGCGCTCGAGGACGAGAATGCCAAGCTGAAGCGGCTTCTTGCGGACACGATGCTCGATAATGTCGCGCTGAAGGATCTGCTCGGAAAAAAGTGGTGACGCCTGCTGCAGAGCGGGAAGCGGTCGCGCATCTTGTGGCTGGCCATGGGATGAGCGAGGTTGTGCGCTACAAACGATCCGGGGGATCGTTTGTAGCGCACAATGGCGTGTCGGGTGTTGAGCGGTTGCCGGAGTTGGGAGGATCAGGAATTGATCCGGGGGATCAATTCCCCGACCAACGGCGCGCTATCAGACCGTGCGGGTTGACGATATGGATCTGCGCGATGGCATGAAGGCTCTGGCCCATAAGCGGCGGCGCTTCGGCTATCGCCGCCTGCATGTTTTATTGCGGCGGGAGGGCCACGCGGTCAATTGTTACCCGGCAGTGCATGTTTACATGCACGAGAGGGCACAAGCTCCTGTTCCGGATGTATCGCGAGGATGGAGGAGGATCAGAAAACAGTCCGGGGGACTGTTTTCCCGACGACACTGCACGTTCGGCGCAGGGGTAACCGGAAACGGGCCATCGGCACGCGGGCCCCAATGCTGGTGCCAATGCTGGTGCCAATGGCATCAAATCAGCAGTGGTCGCTGGATCCTCGCCATGGTCACTCGGACCAGTGGCGTTCTCATGGCTCGATGTCGGATCAACGGGCCGATGGGCGGCGGTTCCGCACGCTGACCGTGGTCGACACCTGCACCCGCGAATGCCTGGCTTTGGTTGCCGACACATCGCTGTCCGGTGCCCGGGTGGCACGGGAATTGGCGGCGATCATCGAACGCCGGGGAAAGCCTGCGATGATCATCTCCGATAACGGCACTGAGTTCACCTCGAACGCCATCCTCGCCTTCGCCGACAAACGCAAGGTCGACTGGCCTTCGCCATTGGGCGCGAACCAATGGCGCATCAATGGCTCAGTATCGCGCCGGGAAAGCCGACCCAGAACGCCT
>JAYSPY010000026.1:0-30696 GCA_043721855.1 Pseudorhodobacter sp. | reverse complement strand
GAGCACCGCAAAGGGCCGGGCGGCCGGGCCTGACACTGCCACCAGCGACAACGGCCCCTGCGCCTGCGCTGCCCGCCAATCGGCAAACAGCGCAAGTGCCGTGCAGGATACGCCCCGGACCAGCTCTGCCTCGATCTGGTCGTGAACATCCAGACGGCGAAACACAGCCATCGCCGCAAGATCTTCATAGGGGCGGATGCCGATCATGGTCAGTTCATGCCCAAGGCTGTCTTGTACATTTCGAGAATGGCTTCTTCTTCAGCGATGGCGTCTGGCTTGCGCTTGCGCAGGGCAATGATCTTGCGCAAGATTGCAACGTCGTATCCACGGCCTTTGGCTTCCAGGAAAAGCTCTTTCTCCTGTTCCGACAGATCCGCTTTTTCAGATGCCAGTTGCTCGGCCCGCTCAACGAACTGACGCAGCTCGTCCGCAGAAACACTGTAACTATCCACTGGATCGCTCATCCCGTCACCTCTGCGATCGCGCGCCGTGCGGCATTGCCCCAGTTTTCCAGCGCGGTTTGCAGGCTGTCGACGGGTTCCGTGGCTATACCCTGAAGGGTGACCGCAACGGTACCGCTGTTTTCATCCTCGGTGATCTGCAGCCCATAAAGATCACGCAGCTCGTCCACCAGCCCCAGACGGTGCCCGGTGATGTTCAGCTGGGTGATATTGCGCTCGAGGTAGGACAGGGTGGGCAGGTCCAGCTTTGGCGTTGCATCGGCAGCGGCCTGGGCACCGGCAGCGGCTTGCGCATCGGCAGCGGCCTGTGCATCGGCAGCGGCCTGTGCATCGGCAGCGGCTTGTGCATCGGCAGCGGCTTGGGCTTCATAGGCTTCCCGTGCGGATGCTTCGGCATCAGCTTCGGGATTTGATTTGCTTTTATTGGACATATTCTTACTCTCCATAGGGGTTCAAAACATCGTATCCGACCTGCAACCCTTGCGCAGGCTCGGTTGGGCGGCCCCAGTGGGAACCGCTATTTTGCCCCATGCTGCCATGGGGAAAACTGATCGGGCTCAGGCCATTGGCCTTGTGCTGGGACAAAAGCAGATACTGAAGGCCGTCCATCACGTTAGCCTCAGTCAGACTTTTGTCGGGCACCTTGCGTTTGTCGCCGGTGCTGTTGACCTCGTCGGTCCAGATGTACCGGGCCTCAAAGCCGCGGATCAGGAACTTGCACGACGGATCGATCAGCACACCGGGCTGGCCGCCCTGGACGAACTCCAGCGCCGCGCGCACCGCTTCCAGTCGCGGCTGAATGCGGTTGGTGCCAATGCGCTGCGGACGCACGCGGAACCCTGCCGACTGGCCGACGATCTTGTTCCAGGTGGCGTTTTCGTCCGCACCCTGCGATGCCCCCGCCTCACCCGCCATATCGCCCCAGCCATCGCCCAGGCGCAGATGTCGAAACCGGGTCTCGATCAGATTGGCCAGCCTGCGGCCAAACTCTGCCGCCATCAGGCGTTCTCGATCGAAGTGCAGCTCCGCCAGAATGATCCAGTGAAACGGCGGCGCAAACTGGGCCAGAACGGCCGCACCCTTGAAGCCCTGATCGAGGCCGAAAAGCAAAGGCAGCGACGGGTCGGGTTGGATCGTCTGATCCGACACATGGATGCGGCGGTTGAACTCGCGGCTGAACACGGGCTCGCCGGCGCGCAGATAGGTGGTCTTGTTGAACACCATCCGGTCGGTCACATCGGATTTGCCGGCCAGCTTGTTCAGGCCGATCTGCAGCTCGTAATAGCCCGGTGACAGGTTTTGCAGGTTTTCCGTGCCTGGCTCGCCGAAACCGGGCTGGCGGTGAAACGAAAAGCGGATCGGCTTTGATCCGGGGGGCAGGGTCGCATTCAGCTCTTTGGCTATCTGGGCCCGACTGTCTTCGCCGTGGAAAACCTTGAAGGTCCAGTTGTCTTCGTCCGGTGCGTTGAAATCGCAATCGATCTGACCATAGCTGCGCAGCTCGTCGGCATAGCCCTCAAAGTGCTGACGCGCCGGGTGGCGGTTGATCCGGCCCACGCCAAAGGTCAGCGTGTCCAGCGGGTTTGTGTCGGCCTCCGATATGTCCAGGTCCGTGACCTGCAACCCTCGAAGGGACGCCGCGATGTCATCCCCAAAGGCCATGAATTCTGCAACAAAGTCGATCAAGCCAAATTCATCCTCAAACTGGATGTGATGGCGCACCGGATCACCCCGCCCGCCGCTCCATGGCCCCAGCGCCTTGGGGAAGGTCTCCAGATAGCTTGGGATCACCGTGGCCCACAGCTGGCGGTAGGTTTCGCGCACAAACAGAACTTTGTAATACCGCACCCCGTCGATCACCGAACGGGGCATCATGACCGCCCGGCGCAGCTTGCGGCGCATCTTGGTGGTGGTCTTGCCGCTGCCCACCGGGCCTTGGATGGCCACCACATCGGCATCGTCCCAATAATAGGCCTCGGCGATCGGGCCGGGGAATTGGAACTGATAGGCGTCAGGCATATTGCCAACGGCGAAATTGCCCTCTAGGCTCTCGACTGCCTCGCTTGCCGTCATCCCCGCCAGAACTTCTGCCCGCGCAAGGATAGCCGCATTTGTCAGGTCGCCAGTCTGGTTCGTGGCAATCATGTCCGCACCCCCGTGATCCGCAATTTCGACGCAGGGGAAAGCCTTCCCCCCCTTACCCCATTGCCACGATCAAAATTTCGCGCCGTTTTTTGGCAGGGAAGCCCGAAAAGGCTGTATGGGGTCACAGAGGGGGGGAGAGAGTGTCGCGGATCGTGGCCCCCCGGGGGGTCGCGCCGGGCGCGGGGCGTGGCGCAGGCGGCAAGGGGGGTGCCCTGCGCAAACTGCACCAGGGCAGCGCGCCACTGATTTTTGATCAGTTGGTTCTGAGGTGAGATTCGCTGCAATTTCAATGGCTTGGTCATCGCGTCCGACTATCTGCGTCCGACTGACCGGATGCTGTTTCGCTAAGTGGTTGATTTCGTTGGGTTCTGTCAGGCATCGGTGGCGGGCTGATGCGCCGTTCGATCATGGGGGTTTGCGGCGTCACATCGCGGGCCTGATCGGCGGCATTGCCACGGCTCGGTGCGGCCACATAGACCGGCACCGGCACCACCAGCGGCGCATCGGGTGTCACCTTGCCCAGACCGTAGGGCAGCAGGGCATCTGCCGCACGCAGCTGGGCCGTGAACACGAACTGGAACGCGGCCAGCCGCTGGGCCATGGTGGCGCTTGTGTCGAGATCGATCGTGACCAGCACGCCATCCTTGACGCCGGTCGCCGTCTGACGCGCGCCCTGTTCCGCCCAGACCAGCATCTGCTCGGTGCGCTGCATCGCCACGATGAACGCATCCTCGCGGCTGGCCATGCCTGCCATCTCGATCAGCACATCTTCGGGCATCCGCAAGCCACGTGCCGCGCACCAGTCGCGCAGCTGGCTGGTGATCTTGCCCTTGCCGCGCGGTGGCCGAGCACCAGCCGCACCCAGTGCACCGGTTTGCGCCTCATCGGGCAGGAAGGTCAGCTGCTGACCCGCCGCCTGCGCGGCCTCGATGTTCAGCGCGGCGTTCCGGGCCAGTTCTTCGAAGTTTGATCCCTTGGCCATGGTCAAAAACCCCTCTTATTGAGCGTTTTCAACGGCTTAACCATATCCACAACAGCGCATTCCGGGCTGTTGTGGATGCTGTTGTGGGCAAACTTGTCTTTTTTCTCTTTCTTTTCAATATGATATATATTTTCCACAACAGAACAACAGAACAACAGCGTTTGCTCGCAGAT
Organism: Pseudorhodobacter sp.; assembly: GCA_043721855.1. GTDB lineage: Bacteria > Pseudomonadota > Alphaproteobacteria > Rhodobacterales > Rhodobacteraceae > JACMNW01. The sequence goes on along the minus strand of JAYSPY010000026.1, from coordinate 26,935 downwards.
GCGCGCGCGGCTGCGCACACGCACATACGTGTGAGGCATTTTGCTGTTGTGGTGTTGTGGATTGGGCCAAGGCCTTGATTTTGCTAGACAATAACCCACAACAGTGCCCACAACAGTGCCGATGCTTGCTGTTGTGGTGTTGTGGCCCTGACCCGTTGTGCAGGTCTGTTGCCGCGTGACCATTATCTGCCCCAATGGGTCCGGGAGCGAGAAAAAAGAAACGCGGCGGATCAATGCCTTGAAAATGTCAAGCCGGAACATTATGCGAAGTCCTCGATGTCTGATGTGGCACCTGCGGCGTTTATCGGTGCAGCACGGGTCGGGGTCTCGACGGCTGTTTCGGAGGTGTCCATGATGCCGGGAAGCGATGAGAGCGGGATCTCGATGCCCCGTGTTCGGATGCCAGCGAGGGTGCGCACCAGCCCAGACTTGCGCGCGCCCTTTACCCGGGCGGTTGATTGGCTCCATGCGCCACCGGCCCACTGGCTGCCTGAGAACAGGTCTTTCAGGGCCTGTACGGGGGCTGATCCGATAAACAGATGGGGTTCTTCGCGGCCATCGGCCACGATTTTCAGGCAGGCCTTGGCCAAGGCGCGATTGGCAGCCTCTGCACGCAGGCGCTTGCCGTCCAGATCGTTGCTGAAGTCGTTCAGCAGCCCGTGCGGCGCGCCGGGGCTGCCAGCGGCCACCTGCACCCATTGCGCCACGGTAAACTTTTCGCCGCGCCGGAACACATCAAATTCCTGAGATAGCAGATAGGTGCATATCTCGGTCGCGTCGGTGCCAGCCTCGCCCAAATCCGCGGATATGGCATCGGCGACCTTGGCGGTCCAACCGGCCAGCTCGTCGGCGGATGGCAGGGCGTCTGATTGCATCATCTGCGCCATGGCCATTGTGGTGGCCCAGTTGTCTGCATCGCGGGTGTGGATGCCACGCGTTGCAAAGGCCTCGCGCCACAGATCAAGGCGGGCGGCCCATGTGGGCCAGCGATCGATGATCAGGCGCTTCAGTTCCGCCCCGCGTTTGCGCCATGTCTCGGCCCGCATGTCCGGGGGTTTGGACCCTTCGGCAAAGGGGTTGAGTGACAGCAGAATGATGCGTTGCAGATCCTGCGATTTCAGAATGCCGGGAACAAGGATCGAGCTGAACAGGAATGTCGATCGAAGCTGCCCGGTGCTGCCTTTCTGGTCGGATGATCCGCGCGCCCAGCGGCCACCGGATGCGGCGACGCGGGCGGTCTGGATGATGTCGCGTTCCTTGGTGCTGCCCTGGTCGCCGGGTTCCAGTTCGTCCAGCGCCACGGGCAGGGTGGATTGGCCTAGCAGCGATGCAATGCCGCGCGCCGTGGCATCGGTAGACTGGATCAGGCCCCGATCGCCGCCATGCAACAACAAAAGCGCGCGCTGCAATGCCGATTTTCCAGCACCGGCACCGCCTGTGACCCAGAATGTCGGCCGCCAGTCCAACGCGCCGCCCATCATCTGAATGCCAATCATGCCAAGGCAGATCATCGGGTCAATATCGGGGCGGCCCCATTGCCATGTTGACAAGCTTTCAAGCAACTTTGGTGCAGGGTCTGCGGCCTTTTGCGCATCTGCAGGGTGGGGGATGCGCGGGCAAGCCGGGTAAATGCGGCCCTGATGGGTGTCAGGGTCGCGCGCCACAGCGCCAATGATCAGCCTGTCACCCGTGTGATAGATCAACCCGCCGTCATCGTCCGCCCAGGCCCCGACACCGCGCACAGCACTATCAGGGTCGAACAGGCCTTTTTCGGCACAAGCGCCGCCCATGATCAGCGCCGCTGTGGTCTGATCAAACCGGTTGTCCTTGCGGCGGGGGGCTTTGTCTTCGCTGCCCGGCGTCCATTGCGGGAAATGCCAGCACAGCTTTTGCCACATCTGGCCGAACAGGTTCATGATCGACTGCGCATCCAGCTTGTCGATGCGGCGCAACTGCCCCAGCGTATCGAGGAAGAACATGCTGCCGCCGTTTTTGCCCAAAGGCTTGACGGGGCATTTGTCCCAAATCTGCCCGATGGGCCTGTCGCGCGATGCTGGCCCGCCCGGTTCGGCTGGGGGCAGGGCTTCAGGCGACGGGCGTGGATCTTCGGATTGCGCCCCCGGCGGTGCAATAGGCGCATTGTCGATGTCATCGGCCAGCTGGTCCAGCGGGCGCAGCGGTGTGACCTTCGACTTGGGCTTTGGCTTTGGCGCAGGCTTGCCCATAAGATGATTGGGGATGTCGCGCATCCAGCTGTCATCAGGGACTGCGTCGGGGGTTGCATCTGTGATCATCTAGCAGCCTCGGGATGGCTGGAGCCGTAGTGGGCCAAGGTATCGCCCGCATCTTGTTCTACCATTCCGCGGATAATATTTTTTATGACGATGCGTGCATCGGCTCCGGCGCGGGTCGCTTCGCGATAGTTTTTCAGCATGACCTCGGCCGACCAATTGGCGACGGCGTAGTTCAGCGCATGACGCAGGGGGGGGGGTGCCATATCGTGCGCCCGCTGGTCCGCCGTAGCGGTCGTTTCGTAGGTGCCCCAGCCATTGCTCACGACGCCACCCCCGGCGGATCGCAGCGCCATGTGGCCACGGCACCGGGGGTGCCTTGCATGATGGCATAGGACATCGACACGCCTGCAAGGCGGCAAAAGCTGGCATCCAGCATCAGGCCTGCGGGTTGCTCAACGCGTTCGCCATTGAGCATCAAAATGATGGTGAGAAGCCAGGTCATCAGCTGCTGCGCGCAACGGGGTTTGTGTCTGCAAGAATTTTCAGCATGTCAAACACATCCTGATCTGAAAGTTCCAAAAATCGTGACGCGGCCAAGGCAGCGCCAAGAAGGGCAGTCAGCGGCGCGGAACCGTCACCCGGCGGCAGTTGCTGAAATGCGGTCATGGCCAAATATTTGGCCGCTCGATCGATATCGCCGTTTGTTACATTGTCCATCACGCTGCCACCCCCTCGTTCAATGCGCGCTTCAGCGCGTCGTTCAGATCCATTCCGGGCACCGGGCTGCGCCAGATGCGCACCTGCCGTCCGCGTCCCTGATGAAACCCGACAGCCTTTGCCAGCCCTTCGCGGGCCTGATCGTGGCTGTCGTTGTCAGCGGCCAGCACCACCTCGGTCACCTCGGGCGGCAATTCGACATGCGCCATGTTCCATAAGGACCCTGCAGCCACCACAAAGGCGGGCGGCTGGCCGGCATGCGCGCGCAGCGCTGCCAGGCTCAGGGCGTTCTCGATGCCTTCGGTTACAAACACCCGCGCACCCGCCGGGGCCTGACGCAGGGTCAGGTGCCCACCGCGCGGGCCCAGCTCGCCGCACAGGCGCGCCGATCCGCCGGTATAATCGGTGAACACCTTTTTGGCGTCCTCGACCGGGGCCTTGCCCCAGGTGCCATCCTCGCGCAGGGCCAGATAGGTGCGGTGGCAATCGACAATCTCCCGCCCGCGCGCGATGGCGGTCAGCATGGCGGGCAACGGGCGGTGGCGGGCCACACGGCGCTGGGTCAACTCACCCGTTTCTTCGTCCATCACTTCGGTCAGCTCGTGCCAGTAATATCGACACTCAGCGTGGTAGCGGATAGCACCCGGCTGGTGCGGCAGATCGACCAGGCGAATGCCGCGGGCCTGCAGATACAAATCCACCGGGGTTCCGATGATCTTTTCCTGTGCCGACAGCCATGTTGCTGTGGCCAGCTTGCGCATTTTCTGCGCCGTCTGTGCCTGATCCCGGGCCTTTTCTTCACGCGCCGCACGCAACCGTGCCGCCTGATCTTCGCGCGCGCGGCGGGTCTCGGGGCTTTCGGTATCCAGCCCCAGCCATTCGCGGGCAGCTTTGAAGCGGGCTTTGGCGTCACTGATCCCCAGCGACAGGCCGATAAGATCGATCACATCGCCGTGGCCTTCGGGACCGGGTACCGCATAATCCACCCAGCGCCCGGCCTTGGGACCAGACATATGGATGCAGAACGATCCGACAGACCGGTCGGCTCGGCCGGGGTTCAGCGTGAAATACAACGGCCCCTTGTGATAGCTGCCTGGCCCTTCCGGGGCGAACTGCGCCACCAGATGGTCAATCTGCCCCAGAAGCCGGGATTTCAGCTCGTCCGTGCTGATGGTCTGGCGCGGGTTCATGGCAGATCACGCGGCGTCAGATGTGGTTTGCTTGGTCAGCCAATCCAGCACATCGCGCCGGTTGTGCAGGCGCAGCTGCGTGGTGCCCTCTTTCCCTGCGATTTTCGTCAGCCCGGTCAATGCATCAAACCGCGCCTGTACCTTTTTGCCGTCAAAGCCCAGATCAAGGCCGATATCGGACATCGTCCAGCCATCGCAGGCCATGGACATCAGCGTCTGGTCAAGCCCCACATCCCAGCCATCGGCGCGGATTTCTTGGTAATAGGCCCCGTATGTCTGCGCCTGCTCCACGGCGGGCGCGGCCTTTTTGGCAGGTGTGACGGCTGGTGCCGGGTCTGCCGCTGGCAAGGTGCTGCCTTGCCAGTTGGCGTAGACAGCATCGATGCGCGGCTTCAGCTTGTTGCCGCAGCGAAACTTGGTGCCCTCCGGTAGGCGGCCAAGCTCGGTTGCAACGTACTGGATAATCGCCGCTTTGGTATGGGTGGCGCGCATGCGCTCAAAGGATTGAATGACAAAGGTATCCTCATCCTCAGTCCAGACTTTGATCAACGGCGCGCCGGGGGGCGTCGGGCTGCTGCCACTGCCCTGCCCCCCGGCGCTCGGGCCGCTGTCATCCGCTACGGGAGGGGGTGGCGTCTGCTCGATGACAGCGGTTTCTGGTTCGGGGGTTTCTGGTTCGGGATCAGTTGGGGCTTCAAAAGGCGGCGCGGCCTCAGAAAGCTCAGCCAGCTGCGGTTCAGCCTGCAAAGCATCGGCCTGCAGGCGATCCCAGACCTTCACCAACGCGGCCTCATCCTCGCGGCTGTGCGCCGGCATCAGGAATGGCAGGGTCATGGTCACCATAAAGCCAGGCGTCATGTCGAACGTCGGATTAAGCCCGCCGCGTTGCAGCAATTTTCCAGCATCGCACAGGGTGCCGAAACGTCCGCGCAGTACTTCCAGTTCGTCCAGCGACATACAATCAAGCGACATCGGCAATCTCCGGTTGGGGGTGCAACGCGCCGTAGGCCAGCGAGGCGCGCCAATAAAAGAAATCGGCCATTGCGGCATGGGCCTGCATCATCGCGGCGGCCCAGTTGTTGTGCACAGCCTTTTGGGCCCGCAATGGCGCTGCACGCACGACGGCGTGGGCGGCGTCAATGACCGCCTCGATCACCGGAAAGGCACGCTGCGCCAGTGGCAGGCTTTCCTCGATGATGGTCAGCGCCAGCTGCGTGCGCCCGTCCCAGATGACCTGCGCCACCAGAAAGCCCAGATTGTTGGCCAGCACCTGATGCGCCAGCGACAGCTTCTGGCGATCGTAAGGGATTTGCGGGGCGGGGGCAGTCATTGCACACCCCCGCTGGAATAGCGTGGCAGCACGGGTAAGGCCCGTCCTGCCCGCGACCCTTGGTGCTTGCCACACCAGGGCCGTACCGGGGTGCCTAATCCCGGATTGCGGTATGCAGGATCAATCATATTGGTCCTGCCATTGTTCGCGTGTTTTGCGGATGTTCAGCGCGTTATGCAGGCCTGCCTCAAGGTTTTCACCAAGCAGGCGCATGGCATAGGCATCGCGCTTCAGCTCCATGTATTGGGTGGCAAACATGATGATTTCCGCCCGCATCGGATGATCGCGAGGCAACAGTTCCTCGGCCGTTTCGCGCATGTCATCGACCATGTGGTCGGTCAGCATATTGGTGCGCGCGTTCAACGCCACCGCCTGTGCGGCGATATACGCAGGGGTCAGACTTACGATATCAGTCATGGCAATACCCCCGGCTTGTTGGATTGGACGACCGATGCTAGGTTAGCGTTGGTCAACTCAGCGGAGCGCGCATGCAGATTTTCGGAATGGACCTTGCCACTGTCGTGACTGCCATCACTGCGGGCAGGGAAGCCGGGGGGTTCTTGAAAGACGGACTTTCTGTCGCCCAGAAAGTACGCGAGAAACTTGGCGGCATGGCGGATGCGGGCCTGAAGGCTGAGGTCTTCGATTTGCTGATAACGCTCAGCGAGAAGCTCGCCCAAGTGCAGACCGCGAATTTTGAACTGGTAGATGCGCTTCATCAGGCGGAAACAGCCTTGCGAACCGCGCATGCAAAGTATGATGAGGCGCAGCGTTATGAGCTGACGCCGCTGCCCATGGGTGGCTTTGTGTTGGCGCTGAAGGCAAACGACCCCAAAGGCGAACCCCCGCATTACCTGTGTCAGCCCTGCCACGACGACGGCAAGAAACGCATATTGCAGCCCTTTGGCCGCTCGACCGAGATACTGGAATGCCCGACCTGCAAGCAAATGACCCGGGTGATGGGCTCTGGCCCTGACGGACCCTTTATAAGCAGAAAAATCGTCTGATTTCATTCTGCGGCCTCCTGATGCGGGGTGCGGCGGCTGATGAAGGCGGGCGGGCGCAGCGGGTTGCGTGCCTCAAGTTCGGCAATCTCCGCCTCCGGCGCGCCCCAGATCAGATGATCGGCGGTGAGGGGGATTTGGTGCGTGGCGGCGTGGGCCAGAAGGCGTTGAATGATCAACGTCGATGGAAAGTGCCCCGCCGGGCGGTTCTTGGTCGAATTGCGCCAGGGGAAGGCCGCTTTTTCCTTGTAGCCAACGATTGCCGCAATCTGTTCGGGCTTGCCGATCAATCGCTCCACTACTTGCATTGGTGTCAGGTTATGTCTCATAGCGCTAGATATAGCGTGCGCACAATTTGCGATGCAACGCATATTTTGCCAAATCGGCACGTTTTTTTGCGGTGTTGAGTGCCTACTTATGACCAATGGATGATAAGTGGTTCAAAACACAACAAAAACGGGTCGGGGTGACCGCAGATCAGATTGCCGATCGGCTTGGGCGCGACCGATCTGTAATCTCAAAAATCCTGTCTGGCAAACAGCGCATGACCCTTGAATGGGCAAATGCCTTTGCTGAGGTTTTACAAAGTGATCTGGCCACGGTGCTTGAAAAGGCAGGCGTTGCTGACGGGCAAATCATCCAGCGCGTTGCCCCCGGCTTTGCTGAAAGTGATGCAGCCGCTTGGGTGCCGGGGCCGGGGCTGGCCGAAAACGCGCCGGTGCGTGGCGTGGCTGAAGTTTTGGGGGCCACGCGGCCGGGCATAGACATCTGGCGGGTGAAAAGCCGCGCCATGGCACTGGCGGGGCTGATGGAGGGCGATTTCATGCTGGTGGACAGCAATCAGGCCGAACGGGTGCGCCCTGGCGACGTGGTGATTGCCCAGCTTTACACCCGCACCGGGGCCAATACCGTGCTGCGCCGGTTTGAACCGCCAGTGCTCGTGGCATCCTCGGCAGACCCCGATGATGCGCGAGTGCATGTGGTCGATGGCACCAATGTGGTGATCCGGGGAAAAGTCATAGCAAGCTGGAGGATATAAATAATGAAAATATTTGAAGATGACACTGCTGTTGTAAACAAGGGTATTTTTACTGGTTTTCGGTTTGTTTTGAAGGGCACTGGCCGAATTGTAAAACCCACAGCTTGGATGAAACATCGGATGGGTGAGCTACATCAGGCTCTGAAGTCTGCAAATCTCAACGCAATTGATGATGACGAAGTTCGCGAGCTTTTTTGGATGTATTTTATCGAATTGGCTCAATCACCACCAAACGGGTTGCTTCACAGCGCCGTTGCATCAGAACCAATTTCAGCGGTAGTTCAGGAATTTGCATCGCAGCTCGGCAGAGGTCGCACGTCTTAATTTAGGCAAATTTTGCTATAATCGCATATTTTGAGTTGACAGTCGCAACTCGACACTCCTATCTCTTGTGCACAAGCCTTGCACAGGAGTATCGCCATGTCTTCCAACCTTGCCCAGATCCCGCCTGCCCATGGCGGTGTGATCACCGATGATGTTCTTGATGCGGTCACGGCGATTGCCACCCGCATGGCGGATCAGTCGATCCGCGAAACCGTCACCACCCCTTTCACCGATGCCGAACTGGCGCTGTTCATGGTGGCCGTCCCCGGCCTGCTGTGCGAGCTGCAGCAATGGCGTCGCAAGGGTGCGCTGATCACCGACATCATGCAGCCCAACAACCTGTTGATGTTCCGGGGTGCCGCGTGATGGCAGGCCGTTTCCCCCCTGTTTATTATGCAAACTGCAAAGAAATCAGGGTCGGCGATGTTGTTTCGGTGCTTTTCAATGAACGTCGGGCAATCGGCGTCGTTCGCACCGCATCGATTACATCGCGCCGGATCGAGGTTTGGCTGGCGCGCAGATATGTGACTGGCAAACAATCGCGGCGGCGGTCGTTTTCACGCAAGGACGTTTTTCCCTTGCCACACCTGATGCCAAAGCAGTGGCCACCCAAACTGGCCCCGCAACTGCCGCCGTCAAAGCTGTGGCGCTCCAGCCGGTGGGCCGCATGACGCTGCTGCCGCATGATCGCCCGATGACGGCTGACGAACGGCGCGGGTTTCGCATGGCCTGTGCCTGCTTTGCCAGCTGGGGCGCGCAGGTTGGCCGCGAAAGCATCAAGTTGGGCGGCCCGCTGCCCGCACCGCCACCGATTTACCAGATGCAGCAGCTTGGCCGCCAGATCACCTTCATGGCCGAAGCGCTGGACAGAACACTCGGCCAAGGCTCAACGCCCGGCTGATGATTGTGACCCGGGGCCGTTCACAGACGACCTTCGCAGGACTGCCATCCTGCGCACCCGGCAGACCCACCACCCGGCGCAGGAGCGGCGCGTCGGGCAACAGGAAAGAGAAAAATATGACACCAATGATCGCGTCTTTAATTTGCGTTTTTGTCGCAGGTGTTCTGGGCGCGCTGGCAGGATTTCATGCCGGTGAATGGTTCGGCTATTCAAAAGGCTATGACGACAGCGCCAGTGATCGGCGCGCCAGTGAATGGGATGATGCCCGCAAATACTGGGGACACAACTTTCCGGCGCGCCCGGCAGATGTGGGGCAGGTCGAATGATCACCCAATCTTTCATCACCGCGGCCCAGGTGGCGCAGCTGCTGGAACTGCCAAATGCCCACGGTTTTTTGCGCCAGCGCGATGATTTGGAAAATCGCGGCTTCCCCCTGCCCTGTCCTTGGTCTTCCCGCCCCCTGAAATGGCGCAGGGAACTGGTTCAAGGCTGGATCGCTGGTCAGGGCCTGCCGCGCGCGACAGCGCAGCCCCTGCGCCTTGTCGGCGGCAATGCAGCGCTGATGGCGCGGGCAGAAACGGTATGATGGAAATTATCGCATTCGTGCTGACGGCTTTGGGCGGCTTTGTGGCGCTGTTGATGGGTCTGTTTCTGCTCTGCGTTTTGGCCGCCTGGATTGGGGAACAATTTTTCCCTTTCAATTCAGATGACGATGACGGGCCGGTCTGATGACCCGCAAATCCATTGGCCCTATCAAAGACGCCCCACCCCGCCTGCGCCAGCGCCAACGCATCGATGGCACGTGGCGTGTCTGGTGGGAACCGGAAGCTGCCATCCGCCCGCTTGGCTTTGCCGTGGTCGAACTGGACGCAGGCGCGCCAATGAAGGCGGGCCGTGCGGCGCGCGATCTGAATGATCAGGTTGCACAAGCGCGGGTGACAGGCGCTGCACCGCAACCCCGGCGCGGGCTGATGTGTATCGAGGACGTGGCCGAAGACTACCAGCGCTCGATGCAGTTTCTGGATCTGAAACCGAAATCACAGGCCAGCTATCGGGGCGCAATTCGGTTGATCATCCGCAAATGGGGCGATGTGGCGGCGGTCGATATCACCAAGCCGATGATGCGCACCTGGTATGAGGCCCTGCACCGCGACGCCGGTAAGTATCAGGCACTGCAGATGATCCGCCTGATGTCGATCCTGATGGCGCATGCCGAACTGCGGGGCTGGCGGCCGGAACAATCAAACCCCTGCTACCGGCTGGGCGTCTCGGTGCCAAAGCCGCGCCGCCGGTCGGCCAGCTGGGATGAATATGATGCGCTGATTGCTGCGGCAGATCGCGTCGGCCTGCCTTCGATCGGGCTGGCGGTGTCGCTGTCGATGCTGGCTGGCCAACGTGAAACCGACGTGATCGAGGCGCGCCGTGGCGACTTTGCCCAGCAGCTGGTGACATGGCCCGGCGAAAGCGCTGCAGTGCCGGTCTGGGTCTGGTGGCTTGGCCGCTCAAAGAACGGCGTCGATGGCACCGTGATGCTGCACGGCGAACTGGCCCCAAAGGTGGCGGCGGTGCTGGCGCGGGTTGCCCCCGACGACGCAAGATTGATCATCGAAGAAAGGGTTGGCCGCGCTTATGACATGGACCTGTTTCAAAAACGCTGGGGCGAAGTCCGGGCGGCGGCCGTGGCGGGGGGCGCGGGCGCGCTGCCCTGCGAAAGCCTCACATGTCTCCAGTTCCGCGACCTGCGTCGCAGCTTTGCCGTCCACGCACGGCGCGGCGGGGCCAGCCGCGAAGACGCAGGCGACGCGCTCGGCAACTCGGCCGGGACCAACGACAGATTGAAAGACACCTACATGCCGCCAGATTTTTTCACGGCCGCAAGGGCGGTGGCAGCGGTCAATCGGCCAAAGCCTGCCCAATCCCAGATCCCGCGCCGGGGCTAAACGGCGACCTGCTCGGCCACTCTACCCGGCACTTCGGTGCCGGGTTTTTTTTATTTACCGGAAATTGGAGCAACCCTCCGCAGTTGCGACGAATGCGGCACAGCTAGTATGAGCCATACCAAAAACCGCAAACTGTTGCCGTTGGACAAATATGTGGTATCAATGTGGCAAGGACCGGGTTTCCCCGGTCCTACCTGTGGTGGCCTCCGTAGCTCAGTTGGATAGAGTAGCTCTTGGTAGGGGCTGGGTCGCGAGTTCGAATCTCGCCGGGGGCACCACTTTCGACTAGATGGCCCCGCTTCGGCGGGGTCTTTTCTTTTATTAGGTATGGCTCTTTGGCCAAAAAGAATCAAGTATTTGTTTCAATGGGTTAGCCCGGCCTAAAAACTGATTCTTTTTAATGGGTTAGCAGATTACTGAAAAAAGTAGCACGAAAATTTTATTAGTCACTATTTGTCGCTGGATTTCCCGTCCGACTCGGACGCAGTCGGACAGTCGGACGCTTGATTTTCGGCAGTGTGTCAGATGCCTGTTAATCAAGGGATATTTGGTGAGCCGGTCGGGATCCGAACCCGAGACCTACTGATTAAAAGTCAGTTGCTCTACCAACTGAGCTACCGGCCCACGCAAGGGGGGTGCATAGAAACTTCATATCGGGCGGTCAAGGGCGAAATCCGCGAAACTCTGGTCCGTCTGGCAAAAACCACAAAGGCAGGCTAAAGCAGGGCCATGATGCAGACAAATGTCTTATCCAGCTTGGCCTTCATGAAAATGCACGGGCTGGGCAATGATTTTGTGGTGATCGATTCGCGCGGGCCCCAATCAAGCGGGCACGGCGCGGTGATGACGGCTGGCCTGGCGCGGGCGATTGGCGATCGGCATCGCGGCGTGGGGTTTGATCAGTTGGCGGAAATTCGCGATGCGGATGGCGCCGATTTTGCGCTGGATTTTTGGAACTCGGATGGCAGCCGGGCTGCGGCCTGCGGCAATGCCACGCGCTGTGTGTGTGATTTCATCATGACGGAACGCGGCGTGGCGTCGGTGCGGCTGGTAACGGCGCGCGGTGATCTGTCTGCGGTGCGGCGAAGCGATGGGTTGGTTTCTGTGAATATGGGCGCGCCGCAGTTGAATTGGGCTGATCTGCCATTGGCGCGTGCGGTGGATACGCTGCATCTGCCTTTGCCGGGTGACCCGGTGGCGGTGGGTATGGGCAACCCGCATGCCGTGTTTTTCGTGGGCGATGCGGAAGCCGTTGATCTTTTGGTGCGTGGGCCACAGGTGGAGCATGACCCCTTGTTCCCCCAGCGCACGAATGTGGAATTTGTGACGGTGACCGGACCAGACCGCATGCGCATGCGGGTGTGGGAACGCGGCACCGGGGTGACGCTGGCCTGTGGGTCGGGCGTTTGTGCGGTGACTGTGGCTGCGCATTTGCGCGGGCTGACCGGGCGATCAGTGCGGATTGATGTGGATGGCGGGATGCTGGAGGTGGACTGGCGGAGCGATGGCGTCTGGTTGACCGGGCCGGTGGCGCATGGGTTTGACGGCGTGCTGTCGGCGGCTTTTGTGGCAGCGCACCGATGAACGCGCCGATATTTGCGACGCTGGGCTGCCGGTTGAACGCTTATGAAACCGAAGCGATGAAGGAACTGGCCGCAAGCGCCGGGATTTCGGGCGCGGTGATTGTGAATACCTGCGCCGTGACGGCCGAGGCGGTGCGCAAAGCCAAGCAGGAGATTCGGCGGCTGCGCCGGGAAAACCCCGATGCAACCCTGATCGTGACAGGTTGTGCGGCGCAGACGGAGCCGGAGACGTTTGCAGCGATGCCCGAAGTTAGCCGCGTGATCGGCAATACTGAAAAGATGCAGGCGGCAACCTGGGCCGGGCTGGCGGTGCCGGATTTGATTGGCGCGACCGAGCGGGTGCAGGTGGATGACATCATGTCGGTGCGGGAAACTGCGGGGCATCTGATCGACGGCTTTGGGCGGCACCGGGCCTATGTTCAGGTGCAAAACGGCTGTGATCATCGCTGCACGTTTTGCATCATTCCGTTCGGGCGGGGCAATTCGCGGTCTGTGCCTGCGGGCGTGGTGGTGGATCAGATCAAGCGGCTGGTGGACAAAGGGTTTCTAGAAGTGGTGCTGACCGGCGTTGATCTGACGTCGTGGGGCGCGGATTTGCCGGGCGGGCCGCGACTGGGCGATCTGGTGATGCGCATCTTGCGGTTGGTGCCGGATCTGGCGCGGCTGCGGATCTCGTCGATTGACAGCATCGAGGTGGACGAGGCTTTGATGGCGGCGATTGCCAGCGAGGCCCGTTTGATGCCGCATCTGCATTTATCTTTGCAGGCCGGGGATGATCTGATCCTGAAACGGATGAAGCGGCGGCATCTGCGCGATGATGCGATCCGGTTTTGTGAAGAGGCGCGGAAGGCGCGGCCGGACATGGTGTTCGGGGCGGATATTATTGCGGGGTTTCCGACGGAAACAGAGGCAATGTTTGAGAACTCGCTGTCATTGATCAAGGATTGCGGGCTGACATTTTTGCATGTGTTTCCATATTCGCCCCGAAACGGCACCCCGGCGGCACGGATGCCGCAGGTTCGGGGGCCAGCGATCAAGGATCGCGCGGCAAGGCTGCGGGTTGCGGGGGACATTGCGCTGGCGGGGCATTTGGACGCGCAGGTTGGCCGCAGCTTGCTGGTCTTGATGGAAGGCGCGCGCATGGGGCGGACGGAAGGATTTGCCGAAGTTGCGTTTGGCACAGATCAGCCTGAGGGGCGGATTGTCGAGGCCGTGATTTTGGGCGTGCAGGGCGGGCGGTTGTTGGCCTGATACGCTGGACATGGTGGCGAAAGCGGAAGCCTCCGGCGGGGATACTTAGGAACAGAAAAATTGGAAGATGTGGTTAGCGGATGGTATCGCCGCGCTGTAGGGTGGGGCTAAGTTCGACCACGTTGTTTGAGCCAGCGGCGGCAATGATTTCCGCGGCGCGGCAGCCGATTTCATAGCGGCAGGCGTCCATGGTGGCCAGTTGACGGGGCAGGCCGTCGAGTAATTCGACGCCGTTGAACGCGGCAAGGCCGATTTTGCCGGGAATATCGAGGCCTTGGTGCAGGCAGTATAATAGGCCGCCTGCGCCGATCATGTCATTGGAATAATACAAGAAATCGATATCGGGGCTGCGGATTAGCACGGCGGCGGTCATTTCGCGCCCCTTCAGCAGGGCAGAGCCACCATTGTAAAACTCGCGGTCCGCCAAGGTCAGGTCGGCCTTGGCCAAAGCCTCTTCGAACCCTTCCAACCGTTTGCGGGCACGGTGATCGTGGGGCATCATCGTGCCGAGGAAAGCGATCTTGCGGTAACCAGCGGCGATGATGGCTTCGGCCATCTGGCGGCCTGCGCGCCTGTGCGAAATGCCGACCGCGCTATCCACGGGTGTTCCGTCAATATCCATGATCTCGACAATCGGGATGCCTGCGTTTTGCAGCATGGCTTGGGCGGCATCTGTGTGCTCTAGCCCCGCGATGATCACGCCTGAGGGCCGCCAGGACAGCATTTCGTAAAGCACGGTTTCTTCGCGCTCGGGCGAATAGTTGGTCACACCCACCACCGGTTGCAGGCCGGTGGTTTCCAGAGTGGCGGAAATGCCGGCCATCACCTCGGGGAACACCATGTTGGATAGCGACGGGATGATCACGGCCACAAGGTTGACCCGGCTGCTGGCCAGCGCGCCTGCGATCTTGTTGGGCACATAGCCAAGCGTGCGCGCGGCGATCAGCACGCGTTCGCGGGTGGCGGGGGACACATCGCCACGCGACCGCAAGACCCGGCTGACGGTCATTTCGCTGACGCCCGATGCGTCGGACACGTCGCGCAGGGTGAGGGTGCGTTTGGGGGGGGGCTTTGGTGGCAATGACACTGCGGTTTGCACCTTTGGTTACATCGGTTTCGAAGTGTTAACGCAAACGAGGGGCTTGTCCAAGGTAGGATGATTGCGGTATGTTACCGCTAACAGTCGTAGTTTTGGCTGCAGCTACCGATGCGTGATGCAAGCTTCTGTTGGTTTCGCGCGATGGTGGGGGAAGTGGTGGGCCAAACTTCGCTTCCCCCGTTTAGCGCCCTTGCGTAGCTAGCGCCGAATCGCCTTTCACAAATAGCGGTGAGTCCGCTTGGTAACACTTGCGATGGTTTGATGTGATCACACATTGAGTGGGATTCACATCACGACAAACAACCTGTATTGAGATCGTACGTCGCAATGGGATTGTGTTGACTTTCCGTCATACTTTAGGTGTAAGGCAGTTCGTTTGACAGGTAGATCATGAACTTTTTCAATTTCCTGAAGCTAATTTCTGCGACACCTCGGGTGCCAAGTGGCACAGGGCAAGTGTCCCGTAAACGCATGCATAAAATTGTTGCAGCCCGTTCGCATGGAAATATCCGGCTTCAGGCAGGTGAATATTATACAAAGCTGGACGTGGATGAAAAGTACGATCGCTACAAAGACGTCCGATTTGCCATTAGTTCGTGAAGACTTTTCACGCCTTCGCAGTGAGTATGACATAGCGGATAAAGTAATGAAGGACGTGCAGGCGTTCGTCGAAGAAGCCGGCATACCTGCAATTAACGAACTTCGATATGCAGGTTATCATCTCCTAAATGCGATTTCGCCACTGGACGCAGATTCATCTACGTCCGATGAACTGATGCGAGCCGTCAATCACTGCAAGCGGGCTACTTACGAAGCAAGTGAAGCGGGATTGCTTACAGCCTTTGGCAAGGTTTCGGAGTTCAAAGCTGACTACCAACAGGTGGTGGTCTCAACCGTCGTGCAGGACTGGACGGAAATTCTTGTAAAATGTGATACTTACAGAGACAAGATCACAGAAGCGCGGCAAACTGGCGATGACCGTACGATTGACCACACAAAATTTCGAGACGCATTCGTGGATTTGGTTTCGGTGTGCCGGCGCTTGGATCACGCGCGGGATGAGCTGAACAAACAAATTGATCAGGCACGGGTTGATGCAAGGCGCTTCATTGTCACGACTGTCTTAGGCGTAGTGCTTGCGATTGGTGCCATCATTGTCACCGTTCTGGTTTCATAGGCCGAACCGCGCACTTGCATAGTTGTCCGCTTCGGCCTATATGACATCTAACAGCGGTTTCGGCGTCCACACCCGAAGCTACCGACCTTAACGCGCGGGCCTGTTGGCCCGTTTTTTGTTTTTGGAACCATGATGTCTGATCTTATCGCGAAAACTGCTATTGACCGGCGCCTGGCCGAGATTGTGACCCCGGCCATTGAGGGCCTGGGGTTTGAATTGGTGCGCATCCGGTTGATGGGCGGCAAGACGCGGACCTTGCAGATCATGGCGGACCGGCCGGACGGCGGGATTATTGTGGAGGATTGCGCCAAAATCTCCACCGCCGTGTCGGTGGTGCTGGATGTCGAAGACCCGGTTGAGGAACAGTATATTCTGGAAGTGTCATCCCCCGGCATCGACCGCCCGCTGACGCGGTTGAAGGATTTTGAGACGTGGAAGGGCTATGAGGTCCGCATCGAGACGACGGAACTGATCGACGGGCGGCGGCGGTTCAAGGGGACGCTGGCCGGCGTTGAGGGCGAAGAAGTGCTGATCGAGCTGGACGAAGGCGCGGAAGCCGTGGTGATCGGGTTGCAGTTTGACTGGCTTTCCGACGCGAAGCTGGTGCTGACCGATGATCTGATTGCCGAAATGCTGAAACAGCGCAAGGCAAGTGGCAGCTTTGACGAAGCCGATTTTGACGAGATTGAAACAAGTGAAGGGGACGGCGACGAGGCCGTGATCCCCGATTCTGAAAAACCAAAAACCAAGCATTAAGACCGGAGGATACCATGGCGATTACTTCTGCGAACCAGCTGGAACTGTTGCAAACGGCGGAAGCTGTGGCACGGGAAAAGATGATCGACCCCGAACTGGTAATCGAGGCGATGGAGGAATCTTTGGCCCGTGCGGCGAAATCGCGCTACGGGTCAGAGCTGGACATGCGGGTGAAGATTGATCGCAAGACCGGGCGGGCGACCTTCGCGCGCATCCGCACGGTTGTGGAAGATGACGCGGTGGAAAACCACCACGCGCAGATGACGGTGAAAGAAGCTAAGGCGCATCTGGCCGAGCCGAAAGTGGGCGACGAGATTATTGACGAGGTTCCGCCGGTTGATCTGGGCCGGATTGCCGCGCAATCGGCCAAGCAGGTGATCTTGCAAAAGGTGCGCGAAGCGGAACGCGACCGTCAGTATGAAGAATTCAAGGATCGCAAGGGCACGATCATCAACGGTCAGGTCAAGCGCGAAGAATACGGCAATATCATCGTCGATATTGGCCGTGGCGAAGCGATTCTGCGCCGGAACGAAAAGATTGGCCGCGAATCCTATCGCCCGAACGACCGTATCCGCGCCTATATCAAGGACGTGCGCCGCGAAGCGCGTGGGCCGCAGGTGTTCCTGTCGCGGACCGACCCGCAGTTCATGGCCGAACTGTTCAAGATGGAAGTGCCGGAAATTTACGATGGCATCATCGAGATCAAGGCTGTGGCCCGTGATCCAGGGTCACGCGCCAAGATTGCGGTGATCAGCTATGACAACTCAATCGATCCGGTAGGGGCTTGCGTGGGTATGCGCGGCAGCCGTGTGCAGGCCGTGGTGAACGAACTGCAGGGCGAAAAGATCGACATCATTCCGTGGAATCAGGATCAGGCGACGTTCCTTGTGAACGCGCTGCAACCGGCCGAAGTCAGCAAGGTTGTGATCGACGATGATGCAGGCAAGATCGAGGTTGTGGTGCCGGATGAGCAACTGAGCCTCGCCATTGGTCGCCGTGGGCAGAACGTGCGTCTGGCCAGCCAGTTGACCGGGCTTGATATTGATATTGTCACCGAATCGGACGAATCCGCGCGCCGTCAGGCAGAATTCACCGAACGCACCAAGCTGTTCATGGACACGCTGGATATTGACGAGATGATGGCGCAGTTGCTGGTATCGGAAGGGTTTTCGAACCTTGAAGAAGTGGCCTATGTGGATACGGATGAGTTGCTGTCGATCGACGGGTTCGATGAAGGCACCGCCAGCGAATTGCAGGCCCGCGCCAAGGATTATCTGGAAGCAGCCAACGTCAAGGCGATGGAAACTGCCCGTGCGCTGGGCGTGGAAGACAGCCTTGTGAACTTTGAAGGCCTGACGCCACAAATGCTGGAGGCGTTGGCAAAGGACAACATCAAGACGTTGGAAGATTTCGCGACCTGTGCGGATTGGGAACTGGCCGGGGGTTGGACCACGGTCAACGGTGCGCGCGTCAAGGATGAAGGCGTGTTGGAACAGTTTGATGTCAGCCTGGAGGAGGCGCAACATCTGGTGATGACGGCACGGGTTATGCTGGGTTGGGTGGATGTGGCAGACCTGCCGCAACCCGCCACTGAGGAAGAGGAGGCCGAGGTCTGATTTCAGACCTCGGACAACCAGAGTTGACGCGCGGTGGAAAAGACGACCTGAAGGATGAACCGGAGCGCCGGTGCATTGTCACAGGGGAAAGCCAGCCAAAGGGCGGATTGATCCGCTTTGGGGTGGGGCCGGACGGCAGCGTGGTGCCGGATATTCTGGGCCGCCTGCCGGGCCGGGGTTTCTATGTCGAAGCCAACCGAGCGTCGATTGAAAAGGCCGCGAAGAAGGGGCTATTTGCCCGTGCTGCGCGCCAGCCGGTAAAAGTGCCGGAAGGGTTGGCCGATCTGATTGAGGCGCAGGTGTTGCGCCGGGTGATTGATCTGATCAGCCTGTCGCGCAAATCCGGGTCGGCATTGACCGGATATGAAAAGGTGAAAGACCTGCTGACCAAGGGTCAGGCTCGGGTTTTGATACAGGCTTCTGACGGGTCAGAACGGGGTAAAACCAAGCTGCGCGCGCCCGAAGGCAAGAACGGTTTTATTGGTTGTTTAACGGCACAGGAATTGGGTTTGGCTTTCGGGCGCGAACGTGCGATACACGTCGCGCTTTCGTCTGGTGGACTCACGTCACGTGTTATAGAGGAAGCGGCACGGCTTGCAGGTTTGCGCGAGCCCGTAGGCGGTGCGACCGCCCAAAAGGATGAACTAGACGCATGAGCGATACAGACGGTAAAAAGCCCCTTGGCCTTGGTGGCGGCATTGCACCTCGTCCCGGACAGGTGAAGCAAAGCTTCAGCCATGGCCGCACGAAAAGTGTTGTGGTGGAAACCAAACGCAAGCGCGTTGTGGTGCCCGTAAAGCCGGGTGCGCCGGCAGCAACGGGTGGCACAGCCACGCATTTGGGCGATCCGTCCAAGCGCCCGGCAGGCATTTCCGATGCGGAAATGGAACGCCGGATGGCGGCGCTTCGTGCTGCCAAAGCGCGCGAAGCCGAAGACGCGATCAAGCGCGCGGCAGATGACAAGCTGCGTGAAGACGACCGCGCCAAGCGCCGCGAAGAAATTGAAACCAAAGACCGCGAAGAACGTGAACGCATTGAGGCAGCCAAGATCAAGGCTGTTGCTGCAGACCGCGCGCTGCGCGAAGAGGCCGCCGCAAAAGTGGCGCAGGCCGATGCGCGCAAAGCCGATGTGCTTGGCACGTCGCGTCGCGCGCCAGCGCCCCCCGCTGCGGCTCCGACGAAAGCGGGGGCTGCGGCGCCTGCTGCACCTGCCGCAGTGGACGACAATATTCGCGGCCCGGCCTCGCTGAAGCCAGCGCTTGGCCCGCGCAAGACCGACCGCGAGCGTGAACCGCGCGGCGATGACCGCGACCGCAATGCCAAAGCCAAGGTTGATGACGCGCGCCGCACCGGCAAGCTGACGCTGAACGATGCGCTGGCCGGTGAAGGCGGGCGCACGCGCAGCATGGCTGCGATGAAGCGCAAGCAGGAAAAGGCCCGCCAAAAGGCGATGGGCTTCAGCAAGCCCGAAAAGCAGTTCCGCGATGTGCAGTTGCCTGAAACCATTGTGGTGCAGGAACTGGCAAACCGGATGGCCGAACGGGCAGCGGATGTTGTCAAAAGCCTGATGAAAATGGGCATGATGGTGACGATGAACCAAGCCATTGATGCCGATACGGCGCAGCTGGTGATCGAAGAATTTGGCCACAAAGCGGTGCGCGTATCTGACGCCGATGTTGAACAAGTGATTGATCAGGTTACAGATTCTGATGACAAAATGTTCACGCGCCCGCCGATTGTAACGATTATGGGCCATGTTGACCATGGCAAGACCTCGCTGCTGGATGCCATTCGCAAAACGTCTGTTGTGACGGGTGAAGCGGGCGGTATTACCCAGCATATCGGTGCCTATCAGGTAACGACGGATACCGGCGCCAAGCTTACGTTCCTTGATACGCCCGGCCACGCGGCGTTCACCTCCATGCGCCAGCGCGGCGCGCAGGTGACCGATATTGTGGTGCTGGTGGTTGCGGCAGATGACGCCGTGATGCCGCAGACGATTGAAGCGATCAAGCATGCGAAAGCGGCGAATGTGCCGATGATCATCGCGATCAACAAGATCGACAAGCACGATGCCAACCCGACCAAAGTGCGCACCGATCTGTTGCAGCACGAGATCGTGGTGGAAGCCATGTCGGGCGATGTGCTGGATGTGGAAGTGTCGGCCAAAACCGGCGCGGGTCTTGATAAGCTGTTGGAAGCGATTGCGCTTCAGGCCGAAATTCTGGAACTGCGGGCCAACCCGGACCGGGCGGCATCTGGTGCGGTGATCGAGGCCAAGCTGGACGTGGGCCGTGGCCCGGTGGCGACGGTTCTGGTGCAAAACGGCACCCTGCGCAAAGGCGATATCTTTGTGGTGGGCGAACAGTGGGGCAAAGTGCGCGCGCTGATCGACGATCAGGGCAAGCGGATTGACGAGGCTGGGCCATCGGTGCCGGTCGAGGTGCTGGGTCTGAACGGCACCCCTGCGGCAGGTGATACGCTGAACGTGGTGGAAACCGAAGCGCAGGCGCGCGAAATCGCGACCTACCGTGAAAAAGCCGCCAAGGACAAACGCGCCGCTGTTGGGGCTGCGGTCACGCTGGAGCAGTTGATGGCGAAAGCCAAGGCTGACAAAGACGTGGCAGAGCTGCCGATTGTGGTGAAAGCCGATGTGCAGGGGTCTGCCGAAGCCATCGTTCAGGCGATGGAAAAGATCGGCAACGACGAGGTGCGCATTCGCGTGCTGCATTACGGCGTGGGTGCGATCACTGATTCGGATGTGGGTCTGGCAGAAGCGTCAGGTGCGCCGATCATCGGGTTTAACGTGCGCGCGAATGCGTCTGCACGGCAAACTGCCAGCCAGAAGGGTGTGGAAATACGCTACTATTCCGTCATCTACGATCTGGTCGATGATATTAAAGCCGCCGCATCTGGCTTGCTCAAGGCCGAGATTCGCGAAACCTTCATCGGGTATGCGCAGATCAAGGAAGTGTTCAAGGTGACCGGCATTGGCATGGTGGCAGGGTGTATCGTGACCGAGGGCATTGCGCGCCGGTCTGCCGGTGTGCGGTTGCTGCGTGATAACGTGGTGATCCACGAAGGCACGCTGAAGACGCTGAAACGCTTTAAGGACGAAGTGAAGGAAGTGCAGTCGGGCCAGGAATGCGGCATGGGCTTTGAGCGTTATGAAGATATCCGTCAGGGTGATGTGATCGAAATCTTTGAGCGCGAAGAGATCGCGCGTACGCTGGCTTAAGCTGGGCCCAGAGTGCGGTGGAAACAAACAAAAAGGCCGGGCAAATAGCCCGGCCTTTTTGCTGCAGGCGTGGTAATTCTATCAGGCAGCGCGAACCGATTTTACCGGGAAGCCCACAAAGTTGCGTTCATCCACTTTGATCACAACCTTGCCGTCAGCGAGTTGGGCGACAACCGGCCCCTGCACAAAAACGCAACTTCCCAATGATATTGTTCGCAGCATTCGACTTCCCCCCAGAAGTGCTTCCCCTGAAGATAGACCTAAAGAGGATTCTCATGAAGGCAACCTGCAACTGTCTACCCTATCCGAATTTGCCTTAGTTTTGCCACTTTCATCTAAAGCCAGTCCCGCAAGATGGGGATAAGTGGCAGATCGGCGGGCGGCATGGGGTAATTGCGCAGGTCATTGGGGCGCACCCAAGCCAGATTTTGCCCCTCTGCCCCGGTGGCGATTCCCTGCCATTTGCGGCAGGCAAACAGCGGCATCAACAGATGGAAATCGGGGTAGGCGTGGCTGGCGAAGGTGAGGGGGGCCAAGCAACTTGTAAAGGTGTCGATGCCGAGTTCTTCTTTCAGCTCGCGGATCAGGGCCGTTTCGGGGGATTCGCTGGGTTCCACCTTGCCACCGGGAAATTCCCACAGGCCAGCGAGGGATTTGCCGGTCGGGCGTTGGGCAAGCAGCACGCGACCATCCGGGTCTATCAGGGCTACGGCGGAGACGAGGATGATTTTCACGGCAGGGCTTTCTTGCTGCCCCGGAAGCTGGGGGATTTCACATCCCCCAGACCCCCTGTGGGATATTTGTGAACAGAAAAATTATGAGCGGTAGTCGGCGTTGATCTCGATGTAGCGATTTGTCAGATCGCAGGTCCAGACGGATTTTGAGGCTATGCCAAGGCCCAGATCGACGGCGATGATCAGGTCTTGCTGGCGCATGTAGGCGGCACCTTCGGCCTCAAGGTAATCCGGGTTGCGCCACCCGTCCTTGGCCACGAGGATATTGCCGAAATGAATGGTGAGTTTATCACGATCGGCCGCAGCACCCGATTTGCCGATGGCGGCGACAATGCGGCCCCAGTTTGGATCTTGACCGGCGATGGCGGTTTTGACCAAGGGGGAATTGGCGATAGCCATGGCGGTTTTATGGGCATCTTGCGGCGTGGCAGCACCGGATACCCGCACTTCAACGAATTTGGTGGCGCCTTCGCCGTCGCGGATGACCTGGTGCGCAAGGTCGCGCATGACGGTGTGAAGGGCGGCCTCGAACGCCTTGGCGACAGAGCCCTTAATCTGGGCAGCGGGGCTTTGGCCTGTGGCACACAGTAGCAGCGCATCGGAGGTGGAGGTATCGCTATCGACGGTGATGGCGTTGAAGGTGGCATCGACATGGCGCGACAGCATGCGTTGCAGGGCAGCGCTGGGAATTTTGGCATCGGTGAAGATATAGACCAGCATGGTGGCCATATCGGGGGCGATCATGCCGGAGCCTTTGGCGATGCCTGCGATGTGGACCTCTCCGCCGTCGCCCATGATTGTGGCGGTGGCACCTTTGGGGAAAGTGTCGGTGGTCATCATGGCGCGGGCGGCCATCTCGATGGCATCTTCGCGCAGGGCAGCCGTGAGGGTGGGGATCTTGGCGATGATACGGTCGTGGGGCAGCGGCTCGCCAATCACACCGGTGGAGGAAGAAAACACGCGGCTGACGGGAAGATCGAGTTCTGCTGCGACGGCTGCGGTGATGGCTGCGACAGAGGCATCGCCGACGCGGCCGGTAAAGGCGTTGGAATTGCCAGAGTTGACGATGATGGCGGCACCCGCCCCATCGGGCACTTTCAGCGCCAGCTTGTCCTGACAATCGCGCACGCAGCCCGCGCGGGTGGTGGAGCGGGTGAAAACGCCTGCCATGGTGGTGCCCGCGGCAAGCTTGATCAGCATCACGTCTGTGCGGTCAGGGTAGCGAACCCCAGCCTCGACTGCGGAAAATTCCACCCCGGCGATGCGGGGGAGCGGGGGGAAGCCGTCTTTTGGGGCGAGGGGGGAGATGGGCTTGGCGGATTTGGCCGGTGGGGGCACATCCGCCAGTTTATCCAGCTTTTTGCGCAAGGACTTTACCTTGGCTTTCCAGTCGGTCTTGGCCATATCCGCCCCCCGTGTTTTGGTTTTACTTATCAACGATCGTTTCAACGCGCAGGGATTTCGGATCAAATTCCATGCCCGGACGTGTGATGGTGGCGGCGTCTGTCAGGGTTTTGATGTGGGTTTCGATGGCTTTTTGTTCAATCTCGGATGCCAGTTCGTCGCGCACGTCATCCAGTGGTGGGGCAGCAGCGATACGGGTTTCCATGACTTTGATCAGGTGCCAGCCAAAATCGGATTGCACCGGGGCAGTGACTTCGCCCACTTTGGCGGCAATCACCGCATCCTCAAACGGCTTGACCATGGCACCGGTGCCAAACCAGCCCAGATCGCCGCCATTAGCGCCCGATCCGGTATCAGTCGATTTGGCTTTGGCGAGTTCGGCGAAATCTGCGCCGCCATCGAGTTCTGTTTTGATGGCCTTTGCTTCATCTTCGGTGGCCACAAGGATATGAACCGCGTGATATTCAGTTTTGGCGGTAGCATCCTTAAAGCGCGCATCATACGCGGCTTGCAGGGCGGCATCTGTAACCGACGCGCCAACCACCGCTTGCAGCGCGATGCCAGACAGATAACCACGTTTGTTATTTTCAACAGCGATCTGGTCGCGTTTGGTGATTTTATCGCCCAGCGATTGTTCCAGCATGGTCTGCTGGATCAGCTGTTCCAGAATGCCCTTGAAAAGCACATCGTCGGGCAAGGCTTGATATTGTTCGGACAGGGTGCCACGCAGAACGATCATTTGACCAAGGGTGATGCTGGTGCCGTTCACCGTGGCCACAACGCTGTCTGCGGTCATATCTTCGGCAACAGCCGGTCCTGTTAATACAAGAGCTGCTGCAACGGCCATTCCACGCCAAAAACCTGCTGATTTCATCACTTCACCTATTCCTGATCCCTGCGCAGACCTGTGCTGCGTTGACTTGACCCATGCTAGCCCTTACATCGCGACAGTCGCGTGTTGCGGGGCGAGTTTGTGCCTTCCACGTTCTTTTACGGAACGCAGTGGGGGCGGGCAAGCCCGCAGCACCACACGATGGTGTCAGGAACCCCTGATATATGAAATTTGGCCAGGCGGAGAAAACATGCTGGGTCTTGGAAATATCTCGCGGAAGGTTTTTGGCACCGCCAACGACCGCAAAGTTAAATCGGTTCGCCCGTTGATTGCTGAAATCAACACGCTGGAGCCGCAGTATCAGGCGATGTCGGATGAGGCGATTATCGCAAAAACTGCTGAATTGCAGGGACGCGCGCAATCGGGCACCGATCTGGATGATTTGCTGCCCGAAGCTTTTGCGAATTGCCGCGAGGCGGCGCGCCGGGCCTTGGGTCTGCGGGCGTTTGATGTGCAACTGAAGGGTGGGATTTTCCTGCATCAGGGCAATATTTCGGAGATGAAAACCGGTGAGGGCAAGACCCTTATGGCGACGTTTCCGGCCTATCTGAATGCGTTGGCGGGCAAGGGTGTGCACATCGTTACGGTCAATGACTATCTGGCCAAGCGCGATGCGGAATGGATGAGCAAGGTTTATAGCGCCTTGGGCATGTCCACGGGCGTGGTTTACCCCTATCAGCAGGATGCCGAGAAAAAGGCGGCCTACCGTGCCGATATTACCTATGCGACCAATAACGAGCTTGGGTTTGACTATTTGCGCGACAATATGAAAGCCAGCCTTGAGGACATGTCGCAGCGCGGGCATTTTTATGGAATTGTTGACGAGGTGGATTCAATCCTTATTGACGAGGCGCGCACGCCATTGATTATTTCTGGCCCGTCGGAAGACAGGTCTGATCTGTATCAAAAAGTGGATGCACTGATCCCTGCGCTGACGGCGGATCATTACAAGCTGGATGAAAAAACCCGCAATGTGACGTTTTCGGAAGACGGCAACGAGTTTATTGAACAATCGCTGTTGGCGAATGGGTTGCTGCCGGAAGGCCAGTCTTTGTATGATCCCGAAAGCACGACACTGGTGCATCATGTGACGCAAGCATTGAAGGCGCATAAGCTGTTTTCCAAGGATCAACAGTATATTGTGCGTGACGGCGAAGTGATGCTGATCGACGAATTCACCGGCCGTATGATGCGCGGGCGGCGCTTGTCGGACGGGTTGCATCAGGCGATTGAAGCCAAGGAAGGCGTGGCTATTCAGCCCGAAAACGTGACGCTGGCATCGGTGACGTTCCAGAACTATTTCCGGCTTTATAAAAAGCTGGGTGGCATGACCGGCACTGCATCGACAGAAGCCGATGAATTCATGCAAATCTACGGGCTTGGCGTGGTTGAAGTGCCAACCAACCGCCCCGTTGCGCGCAAAGACGAGCATGACAAGGTTTACCGCACTGCCAAGGAAAAATACGTAGGCATCGTGGACGAGATCAAGGAAGCTACCGCCAAAGGGCAGCCTTTGTTGGTGGGTACCACCTCGATTGAGAAATCGGAATTCTTGTCGGGGTTGCTGAAAGAGGCGGGTATTGTGCATAACGTGTTGAACGCGCGTCAACACGAACAAGAAGCGCAGATTGTGGCTGATGCGGGCAAGTTTGGCGCGGTGACGATTGCCACCAACATGGCCGGTCGCGGCACCGATATTCAGCTGGGCGGCAATGTGGAAATGATCGTGATGCAGGCGATTGCTGCTGATCCGCATTTGCACCCGGATGAGGTTCGCACCCGGATTGAGGCGGAGCATGCCGCCGAGAAGGCGCAAGTGATCGAGGCGGGCGGGCTTTATGTGCTGGCCACCGAACGCCACGAATCCCGCCGGATTGACAACCAGTTGCGTGGTCGGTCCGGGCGGCAAGGTGATCCGGGGCGGTCTTCGTTCTTCCTGAGTTTGGAAGATGATCTGATGCGCATTTTCGGGTCTGAGCGTTTGGATAAGGTTCTATCCTCGCTTGGTATGAAAGAGGGCGAGGCGATTGTGCATCCTTGGGTGAACAAAAGCTTGGAAAAGGCTCAGGCCAAAGTGGAAGGGCGCAATTTCGACATTCGCAAGCAGTTGCTGAAATTCGATGACGTGATGAACGATCAGCGAAAGGCGATTTTTGGCCAGCGGCTGGAAATCATGCAATCGCCAGATCTGGGTGAGATTGCGCAAGATATGCGCCATCAGGTGATCGACGATCTGATTGATGCCAACATGCCGCCGAAATCATATGCCGATCAGTGGGATGTTGCGGCGCTGAAGGCAGGCGTTTTGGAAATGATCGGTCTTGATCTGCCAATTTCTGATTGGGCTGCCGAAGAAGGCGTTGATCAAGACGTAATGCGCGAACGGATCGTTGAGAAAAGCGATGTCTATATGGCAGAAAAGGTTGCGGCCTTTGGGCCAGATGCCATGCGAAACATCGAAAAGCAGGTGCTGCTGCAAGCGATTGACGGCAAATGGCGCGACCAT
>JAYSPY010000025.1:0-67069 GCA_043721855.1 Pseudorhodobacter sp. | reverse complement strand
GGGCTGGCTGCATCGCTGGCCTATGACACGCCTGCGGGGCCGTCGATTGTGGTGGTGGCCGGCGTGGTGTTTGCGGCATCCGCACTGGTGGGGCAGAGGCGCCGGGGATGAGGGATGGCGGGTTCAGGCCCACCGGCATGTCTGCACGCCGCTTCGCAATTCCTGTGTCAGCTGTCACGACTGGCAGGGATTGAGGTATGCAAGGGTTTAAGGTGTTCGCTGGGTCTGCGGCATCAGACCACAGCCGAAACCGGACCTTCTGCAGGCCGGACGCAGTCGTTCATTGGTGATCCGATATCCAAGCAAAAGCCGCTTGCATCGGTGGGATGCAGGCGGCTCCTTACTGGTAATCAGGCAACTCGATATCTTACTCGTACAAACCAACAACTTGTTACTTTACATAGACTTCCATCGCTTCAAGCTGCTCTTGTGTGGCGTTGACGATAAATTTGCTGTCATCGCCATCCTTGACCAATTTCAGCTGTTCGGAAGTCAACACGACTGGCTTTTCAGCCATTCCCAGAAACCCGCCCACATCAACGATGGCACCGGCAATTTTTCCATCAGCATTCATGGAAACTGCTGAAACCTCGCCAACGTCTTCGTTGTTTACACCGTAGACGCGCTTGCCGATCAGGTCGGCTTCGGTCCATGTGGTCAGATCCACCATTTCGCCAGCGGCGTTGGTTTCGGCCGTGGCTGTGGTATCGGCCGCGGCAGGTGCGGCAGCCGGGTCAGTCGCCATAGCGGTGTCGGTGGCTGGCGTTACGGCCGCATTTGTTGCGTCAAACACCATGTCCGGATTGAAAACCGCTGCCGATTCAAGTTCGGCCGAGGTTCCCTTGAACACGATGAAATAGTCGTCTGGGCTGTCGGCATCCGGCACAAGTGCCAACTGGCGCATATCGAGTGCGACAGTCTTTTCGCCTATCCCGAGGAACCCGCCGAAATCGACAAGAACCGCTTTGGTATCGCCAGACAGGCTAACCATAAGATCGCTGATCTCACCGGCATCTTTCCAGTTCGCATCTGCATCAGCCAGCGCGGTGTCGGAAAGACCCATGGTATCGGATTCAGACAAATAGACGCGCTTGCCGATAAAATCCGAAGCGCGAACGCCGTTCTCCACCCCTTCAAGATAGATCGGAGTGGTGGTTTGTGCGAAGGCGGCAACCGAAGTTACCAGTACCAGCGCCGATGTTGCCAAAAGCTTTTTCATGAGCCGTTTCCTTAGTATTGTTGCGAAGTCAGTCCCGCTGAACTGCACTGCGGTGACGGGTGATGAACGCTAGTGCACCTGTTCGGGTTGCCAGAGCCGCGATCACAATTTTTTTATCGCTCAGCTTGTAACCAATGGGGGTGATACGCGTTATGCGGCGCTTTTGCCGACAATGCGGGTGGCACTGGTGCGATGTTAACGGGCTGGTTACTTGAAATCGCTGCCAAGGCCGCAAGCCGACTGCGGCGATGTCGCTTTCGTCTGCCATATGTCGGCTTGCCATGGCCCGGAACCGATGTTTCAGGCACATATGGGCGCAGCCATTTTGCGGAGCGTCCCGATGAAAACCCATGTCAAAGTTTTGGTTGTTGGTGGCGGCGCTGTCGGCACGGGGATTGCCTATCATCTGGCAAAGGCCGGCTGGGAGACCATGCTGGTGGAACGGGACGAGCTGACAAGCGGGTCAACATGGCACGCGGCGGGATTATTGCCGTTGTTCAATATGGGTTATGCGACCACGCATATCCACAAATACTCGGTCGATTTTTATAAATCGCTGGAGGCTGAAACGGGTCTTAACGCAGGCTTCGCCGTGGTGGGCAATTTGCGGATGGCGCAAACCCGCGCGCGGATGGATGAGTATGAACTTTATTCATCGGTGGCGGAAACGGCGGATGTGTATCACGAATTTCTGACGCCGAAACAGATGAAAGACCGCTGGCCGCTGTTGCGCACCGAAGACCTGATCGGCGCGCTGTATCATCCGCAGGACGGCTACATTAACCCCGCTGATGTGACGCAGGCCATGGCCAAGGGTGCGCGCCAGCACGGGGCCGTGTTTGAGCGTAAGGTGCAGGTTGATGGCTACCGCTGGACCGGGTCGGAATGGACCGTGTCCTGCACCCGCATGGTGGAAAAGGGCGGCAATCTGGTGCCGTCGGAGGAAACCTTTGAAATTCATGCCGAACATGTGGTGACGGCGACCGGCAACCATGCGCAGCGCACGGCAAAGCTGCTGGGGATCAAGACCCCGGCAGTGGTGGTGGAACATCAGTATATCGTGACGGAACCTGACCCGGTTTTGGTGGAATGGCGCAAGACCAACCCGGAACATCCGGTTTTGCGCGATGCGGATGCGAAATGGTATGTCCGCGAAGAACGTGGCGGCTGGATTTTGGGGCCATATGAAAAGGGCGCGCCTGCACGGTTTGAATATGGCGTGCCGGACAGCTTTCGCGCCGATCTTTTCCCGCTGGATCTTGAACGGATCGAGGGGGAATACATGTCGTTCATTCACCGTCTGCCGTCGTCTGAAACAGTCGGCCTGAAGGCCGATTTCAATGGGCCGATTTGTTATACGCCCGATGGCAACCCGCTTGTGGGGCCGGCGCCGGGCCTGCGCAACATGTGGCTGGCGGAAGGGTTTTCGTTCGGGATCACGGCGGCGGGCGGCACGGGATATTACCTTGCGCAGATGATGGTGAACGGCGAGGCCGAGATTGACATGGCGTCGCTGGACCCCAAGCGGTTCGGGTCGTGGATGACCACCGAATATGCAGCCCGCAAGAACGAGGAATGCTACGACCACGTTTTCATCCTGCACCACCCGGACGAAGAACGCCCGGCGGCAAGGCCATTGCGCACGGCACCCGTGTATGACCGCCAGATCGCGCTTGGGGCGCAGATGGGCCAGGTGAACGGGTGGGAACGGCCGAATTACTATGGTCCGGTGGGTGCTGATGCGCATTTTGATCATGACAGCCGGTCTTTCCGGCGTGGTGCGTGGTGGCAATATGCAAAGGCCGAGGCAGAAGCTTTGCGCAGCACGGCGGGGCTGATCGACGCCACAGCCTTCACCAAACACATCGTGCGCGGTGCGGGGGCGACGGCGTTTCTGGACTGGTTCACCACCAACAAACTGCCTGCCGTGGGGCGGATCAACTTGACCTATGCGCTGACGCCTGCAGGGACCACGCGCACCGAATATACCATCGTGCGCAACGGCCCGGACGATTACTATCTGGTGAGTGCGGGCGCGTGGACGGCCTATGATGCGGATTACATGCGCAAATGTGCGGCGGACAAAGAGGCCGAGTTCGGCCATATCGACATTCATGATGTGACAACGCAATGGGGGGTTTTCGCCATTGCCGGGCCGAACAGCCGCAAGATATTGACGGAATTGATCAAGGATGCGAGCCCTGAAACAGCGCTGTCGAACAAGCGGTTCCCGTGGCTATCGGCGCGCAAGATTGAGCTTGGCATGTGCCCGGTGAATGCGATTCGTGTGGCTTACACAGGCGAGCTTGGCTGGGAATTGCACCATCCCATTGAAATGCAGCGCTATCTTTGGGATCAGCTGCTGGCGGCGGGGGCCAAGCACGGCCTGAAGCTGGTCGGCGCGCGGGCGCAAAACTGGCTGCGGCAGGAGAAGTCATACCGTGCGTTCGGCACCGAACTTGGCCGCGATGCCACACCGCTGGAGGCGGGGTTGGATCGGTTTGTGGATCTGTCGAAGGACTTTCAGGGCAAGGCCGCAATGTTGGCGGTGGGCATCCGTTCGAAATGCGTGACGGTGTTGATTGATGGGCCAAGCGATGCTGATCCATGGGGCAAAGAGGCGCTGGTGGTTGACGGCCAAAAGATCGGGCGTCTGACATCGGGCGGCTGGTCGGTGGGCTTTGGCAAACAAATCGGCATGGGCTATGTGCGAAGCGATCTGGCCGGGGTTGGTACTAAAATGCAGGTCAGGATGCAGCGGCAGTTGTGGGAAGTGACGGTGGTGGAAGACAGCCCGTTCGACCCCAGCAACGCGCGCATTCGGATGGACGGGTAAAAGGCGGAAAATTCGCATTTTCCGGGGCGAATTCTGCGTAGAATTCGGGGTGCAGACGCGGGTGGGTGAGCGAGGGGCCGTTTCGCCCGCGCATCAAGCCTGACGGCTTTCTTCGCTGACCTTTGCGAAGGTTGACCGGACGGGAAAGATGAGTATTTGGGCGAAAAGGAAATGCTTTGATCGTCAGGAGACGCGGATCAGGCCTGCGAGGCCGGTTTTCTGATGTTCGATCACGTGGCAATGAAACACCCAATCGCCGGGATTGTCGGCAACAAAGGCGACCTCGACTGTTTCATCGGCGCGCAGCAGGGCGGTATCTGTCCAGTGCGGCGGCAGCGGGCGTTGGTTCGATGACAGCAGTTTGAACGCCATGCCGTGCAGGTGGATGGGGTGGTCGTTCTTCGTCTCATTCTTCATGCGGAAGATGTAGGTTTTACCAAGCGTCAGTTCTGCCAAGGGAGCCAGTGGGTTGGCGGGGTTCGGCGCGCCTTCGCCGGGCCAAAGCTTGCGGTTGATCGACCAGAACCGATACGGCGTATCGCCGCAAATGCCGCTGCTGCCAGCGGTGCCATCAGGCGACCAGCCGATGGTGAAATCAAGGCGCTGGGCGGTGGCAAGATCGGGGTTGGACAACGGGTTGGCGGGCAGGGGTTTGATGTCAGCCACGCTGCGGCCAAGGTTTGGGCCCATGGCCATCAGGCGGGCCACGGTTTTGCTGGTACCACCGGGCAGGGCCATATGAAGCGTCACCACACCGCCTTTTGCCGGCATCACGATGGCAAGGTCTGTGCGTTGGCCAGGGGCAAGGATCACGGGCCAAGTGCCGGGCGCTGCCACCGGATCACGGTCTTTGGCCGTAGGCAGGCGGGCTATTTCGTAAGGCGCTGGCACCGGGTGGCCATCGGCGGAGATCACGCGGGCCTCGGCCCCGGTGACGGCGAGTTGGAACACGCGGGTCACATCGGTGGCGGCCAGACGCAGGCGCAAAAGACCACCCGCAGGTGCGGTGATTTGCAGATCGGTCTGCCAGTTCGCGGTGGTCACAGTGCCAAGGGTGCCACCGCGCGCGGCGTTGCGGGGCTTGGTGAAGTCGATGAACTGGCCATCCTTGCCAAGGCGGAAATCGCGCAGTTGGATCACCGCATCTGCGTCATAGCCGGGGTCAACGGCTTCGTGCACCACCACCACGCCCGCCAGCCCGCGCGCGATTTGTTCCAGCGTGTTGCAATGGGGGTGGAACCAGAAGGTGCCCGCGTCTTTGGGCCGCAGATCATAGGTGTAATCTTCGCCCACGCCGATGGGCAGTTGTGTGAGATACGGCACGCCATCCTGGGCATTGGGGCCGCGAAGCCCGTGCCAATGCACGGTTGTCACCTCATCCAGCCGGTTTTGCACGTGGATTAGGGTTTGCTGGCCTTGGGTCAGGTGCAAAACATGGGGGCCATTTGCGCCATAACCCATCATCGCGGCGGTGGGCATGGTGGGCATGATTTCGGCTGTTGTCGCCCCGATGGGAAGGGCAATTTCTAACGCGGCGGCTGAGGCGCGCGCCAAGCCCACGGCTGACGCGCCAAGGCCCGCAGCGCCAAGTTTTAACAAAGTTCGGCGTGAAAAAGCCAGCATGAGGCACCCAAATGATAGAAGCTGGCCCATGTGGGTTGGCCGTTTGTCAGAGGCCAGCCCAGTGTATGGCTATTCCTTACTATTAGCATCGGGAATTGGGCGCGTCTATGGGTTTAGCCAGCGTGATTGTTGCCGTGCTTATGGCTGGCTGCGCACGGCAAGCCATGCCTGCCATGCGGCAACGGAGCCAGCAAAGACACTGGTATCAACCGGGCCTTGCACGCCCGGCACGCGACTGGTGCTGCTGTATTGCCAGAAGGTCCAGGCCTGATTGGGGTAGGTGTTGGCGGGATGATCGGCGACGGATCGCAGCCAGAATTCGGTGCGCGGGATGCGCCCCAACTGATTGGTCGCAAAGAATTCGGGCGAGGTATAGATCAGCGGGCGCTGGCCATAGTGACGCTCAAGGATGTTCAGAAAGGTTTCTGCCTCGGCCCTGACATCGGCCGCGTCGGGGCGCAGCGTGCAGGTCGGCGAAAACGGCGTCCATTCCATATCCAGCACCGGGGGCAGGGCGCGCGGCCTGCGGGGCACGTGGGCTATGAACCAGCGTGCTTGTTCTGCTGCGGGGCGGCAGAAATAAAAGAAATGGAACGCCCCGCGCGGGATACTGGCCCCGGCGGCGGCTTGCCAGTTGGTGGCAAAGCTGGGGTCTAAGCCATCACCGCCTTCGGTGGCTTTGAGATAGGCGAAAGACACGCCAGAGCGGGCCGCAGTTTGCCAATCAATCACGCCCTGATAGCGGGCGGCGTCTATGCCGTGGACGGGATAGCGTTTGGGGTGTTTTACGGCAAAATCCTGCGGGTCGGCATCGGTGAAGTTCGGTTTGATGACAGCGTTTTGCGAGGTGCTCGGGTTTTGCGACGGCGCGGGGCGGCCACAGCCCACAAGCAAAGCCAAAAGCAAGGTCAGCATCATAAAACGGCGGGTGTGCTGCATGAAATGGCCTTTTGATGCGCAAAGGCCAAGGGTCGCGCAGATTGGCGGTGCTGTCGTGGGGGAAATTGTGGATGCGCAGGTTGTTGCTTTTGGGCGGCCCCCCACCCCAACCCTCCCCACCGTGGGGGAGGAGGAGCATGGTGGTTTGGCGCTGTTTCAGGTGGCAGGCGCTGTCCGGTAAGCTGCGCGTCAGGGTGCTGTGCCGATCAGCATCAGGTTGTTGGCGGGCATGTCTATGGTGCGGGGGGTGAGGTTTGCCTTTGCAAACTCGGCAATCACCGATGCCAGATCTTTGTAGCCTAGCCTTTCGTCTTGGGCGCGCAGGCTGGCATCAAAAGCAGCGTCGCCGTCGGATGTGGTTTGGCCATCGCGCAAAAAGGGGCCGTAGAGCATCAGTTTGCCACCGGGGGCAAGGGCGCGGGCGGCGTTGGCGATGATGGCTTGGGCGATATTGGTGGGGATGAGGTGCAACAGGTTGATGATCAGCACCACATCTTGCGCGGGCCAGTCTTTTGCCCAACCGGGGCTTGCGGCATCTAAAACCACAGCTGCGCGCAGGTTTGGTTGTGGATCATGTGCTGCCCATGCGGTGATCGAGGCCAAATTGTCGGGGTTTGCGTCACTGGGCTGCCAAATCAGGCCCGGCAGGGCCTTTGCCCCGGCGGCGGCATGTTGGCCAGAGCCGGAGGCGATTTCCAGCAATTTGCCCTTTGGCGGGGCCTCAACGCGCAGCACGTCCAGAATGGCATTCTGATTGCGGATGGCAGAGGGCGCGTGGCGGCGACCGTCGATGGAAATATCAGCCCAAGAATCTGGCAAGCGCAGGGTCATTGGAACCTTCCCGGTGAAAGCGTGGCGATCAGGGACGCGGACGCATCTGGCGTGGCCCCGGTGATCAGGTCGGCGGCCAGTTGGCTGGCGGCGGGGCAGGATTGAAAGCCGTATCCGCCTTGGCCTGCAAGCCAGAAAAAGCTGGGATCGGCTATATCAGCGCCGATCACCAGAACGCGGTCTGGCGAAAATGTGCGAAGGCCCGCCCAATTGGACAGCAGGCGGGTGACGGGTTCTGTGACCATTTCTTCATATCGGGCCAGCCCTTCGGCCAGCACCATATCATCGGCCCAGGCATCATGGGCTTCCATCAGATGTTCTTCGGCGGGCGATACGATCAAAGCGCCTGCATCGGGTTTGGCATACCATGTTTCGCCCGCGCCAAACATCATCGGCCAGCGCGATACATCATGGCCGCCGGGGGCGGGCAGGCGGGCCATGGAGCGGCGCAGCGGAGTAAAGCCAAGTGGGGCGATGCCTGCCATTTTGGCGATGACATCAACCCATGCGCCAGCGGCGTTGATCAGGGTTTTGGCGGTATAATCGCTTTGGGCAGTGCTGACGCGCCAGCCTTTGGACGTGCGGGCAATCGCGGTAACGCGGGCATCGGTGATGATCTGCGCGCCGTGGCTGCGGGCATTACGCGCGAAGCCTTGCAGCAACAAATCGGTGTCGATATCCCACGCATGGTTCGCGTGCGCGGCATAGGCCACTGCATCGGTGTTGAGGATGGGCACGATGGATTTCGCCTGATCCGGGGGGATGCGGGTCAGGTTCATGCCATCGGCGTCATGATCAAAGGCGGCGCGGTTGTCTGCGGTGGCCAAGATCATCATGCCACGCGGCGACAAGACATTGGTGGCAGCTTTGAAATAGGGGCCAGAGGCAAGCGACAGTTCCACCACCGGGGGCAGGCCATAATGTGGCTCGTACAGCGCTGCAGACCGGCCAGAGGCGTGGTGGGCAAGGGCGGATTCGGCCTCTAGCACTGTGACAGCGCCATGCGGGGCCAGACGAGCGGCCGCAGAAATTCCGGCAATGCCGCCGCCGATGATGAGGAAATCTATGATCATGACCTGAGTATTGCCACGGGCAAAGGCGGCGCGAAAGGGGGCACGTCAGGCCAGTGCCAGCACGGCCATATAACGCGCCCCTATGCGGAAGCTGCCATCAGGTTGGCGGAAAGGGGCCAAGGCCGCGGCATGGGCGGCAGAAACGGCGGCCTCGCCCACCAAACCAGCGGCGCGGATTGCCACACCGCTGGAATTGATGCCGCGCAGTGCCGTCGCCTCATTGGGATATATCCAGTGGGTTTCACCTTCGATCATTTCATGCGGGGTCAGGCCTGCCTGTGCGACAAAGGCCGAAAGGCGGTCGGGGTCTGACAGGGCGAAGGGACCGGGCGCGCCGGGCGGGGAGCAAGGGGCAGCACATCATCATAGCCCGCGCCGAACTGGCCTTCCTGCACCTCGGCCCAATCGCGGGCGCGGGCGCCCCAAAGTTTGCCGTTCACATCAGCGGTGCGCGGGGCAGCATCCTGGGGGATCGGTTATCCTTTCCCTCATGGTCGTTGAGACATTGGCTTGACGAGTGGATCACGAAGCCACGCAAAAAGCAAAGCCGCCGGGTTGCCCACGGCGGCTTTGGACGTGTGTTTGGCGGCGAAACCTACTTCGGAATGTCGCCAGTGATGCCTTCGACAAAGAAGCCCATGCCAGCCAATTCGCCATCATTCGCCACTACGCCGTCTGCCAGCCATGCGGTGCCGTCTTGCTTGTTCAGCGGGCCGGTGAACGGGTGATAAGTTCCGTCAGCAATGGCGGCTGCAAGTGCTTCGGCCTCGGCCTTGACCTCGGCGGGGACGGCATCGGTGATGTCACCAATCCCGACCTCGCCCCCGGCAATTCCGGCCCAGGTGTCTTTTTGCGCATAGGTGCCATCCAGCAGCGCTTGCACACGTTCGACGTAATACGGTGCCCAATTGTCGATGATCGCGGACACGCGTGGGCTTGGCTTGTATTCCGCCATATCAGACGCTTGCCCAAAGCCGATGACGCCGGGCGTTTTGGCGGCTTCTGCCAGTGGTGCGGTGGAATCGGTATGCTGCAAGATCACGTCAACGCCTTGTTCAATCAGGGCTTTGGCGGCGTCAGCCTCTTTTGCCGGATCAAACCATGTGTAGGCCCAGACGACCGATATGGTGACATCGGGGTTGACCTTTTTCGCGTGGATGAACGACGCGTTGATGCCTTGGATCACTTCGGGGATCGGGAAAGACCCGATATAGCCGATCTTGTTTGATTTGGTCATCCGGCCCGCAATCGTGCCCATGACAGCGCGGCCTTCATAAAAACGCGCGTTGTAGGTGGAGACGTTGGGTGTATCGCGCTTGAACCCGGTGGCATGTTCAAACATCACCTTCGGGAATTTGGCGGCAACGGCGTTGGTCTGATCCATATAGCCAAACGAGGTTGTGAAGATGATGTTGCAGCCCGACAGTGCCATTTGCGTCAGCACGCGTTCAGCGTCGGCACCTTCGGGCACGTTTTCCTGGAACGTGCTGGCATCCACCTTGTCGCCAAACGCCTCGATCACGGCCAGACGGCCCTGATCGTGCTGGAAGGTCCAACCACCATCACCCACGGGGCCTACATAGACCCAGCACGCTTTGACCTTGTCCATCCCGGCGGCAAATGCCGTACCGCCGAATGCGATGCCTAGCCCGAGGGCCGCAGTGGCAAGAAGTGTTCTTCTGTTCATTTGTAGTCTCCCGTTGGATGGGGCTTTGCCCCGTTGATTATCTGGACGCGTGGAAGTTCTGGCCCAATGCCGCAGGCGCGTTCAGCGACGCGCGGCCTTTGCCAGACGACATGATCACCAGCACAAGGATGGTTATCAGATAGGGTGACATCGACAAGTATTCGACAGGGATTCTGGAACCCGCTGCCTGCAAATTCAGCTGCAACACGGATATACCGCCAAAAAGATAGGCACCAATCAGCACGCGCCATGGTTTCCAGCTGGCAAACACAACGATCGCCAAGGCGATCCAGCCAGCACCTGCGGTGATGCCATCGGTCCATTGTGGCACGCGCACGAGGCTGATGTAGGCGCCGCCCAGCCCGGCCATCGCGCCGCCAAAAAGAATGGCGGCCAGCCGAATGCGTTTCACCTTATACCCCAGCGCGTGGGCGGCATCGTGGTTTTCACCCACCGCGCGCAAGATCAGCCCGGTGCGCGAGTATTTCAGCACCCACCACGTTGCGGCGATAATGGCGACAGAGGCGTAAACCATCCAGTCGTGGCTGAACAAAATCCGCCCAAGCACGGGAATATCGCTTAACGGGCCAAAGGGCACATCGCCCGTCAGCGGTGGTTTGATGCCGTTGTAGCCTTGGCCGATCAGCGATGACAGGCCTTGGCCAAACAGGGTCAGCGCCAGCCCCGTGGCCACTTGGTTTGCCAGCAGCGTTTGGGTAAGGAAGGCAAAAATCAGCGCGAGCGTGGCCCCGCCCGCCGCACCGCCGAGAAACCCGATCAGCGGGCTGCCAGAGGCGACAGCGGCGATGAAGCCGCAGATCGCGCCCATGATCATCATGCCTTCGACCCCGAGGTTCAGCACACCCGCCTTTTCCACCACCAGTTCGCCAATCGCGGCCAGAAGAATGGGCACGGCGGCGACCATAAGCGAGGCCACGAGGACGGCAGGGTTGATACCGCCAAAATCCATTATTTTGCCCCCGATGCGAAGAAGGTTCTGATGCGGAAGTTTGACAGCAAATCCACCGCCAGCAGGAAGAACAAGAGCATGCCTTGAAAGGCCTGGATCGCAGCCGATGGCAGGCCAAGGTTGGTCGAAGCCATCTCACCGCCGATATACGTCAGCGCCATCAGCAGGCCCGCAAGCAAGATGCCTATGGGGTTCAGGCGGCCCAGGAACGCCACGATGATGGCGGTGAAACCGTAGCCTACGTTAAAGTCGATGCTGATCTGGCCTGCGGGGCCGCTAACCTCGAACACGCCTGCAAGGCCCGCCAATGCGCCCGAAATGCCCATGCACAAGACCACCAGTTTGTTGGGGTTCACACCGTGGAACCGGGCGGCACGGGGGGCTTGGCCAGCCAGTTTGATCTGAAAGCCAAGCATGTGTTTTTGCAGCAGGATATAGGCAAAGATGACCGCGATGAAGGCGGCTACCACGCCCCAATGCATGCCGGACCCCGCAATC
Organism: Pseudorhodobacter sp.; assembly: GCA_043721855.1. Lineage (GTDB taxonomy): Bacteria > Pseudomonadota > Alphaproteobacteria > Rhodobacterales > Rhodobacteraceae > JACMNW01. Next base: position 55,393 of record JAYSPY010000025.1, on the reverse strand, counting down.
AGTTCGGGATTGGATGCAGCGGGATAGCCGTTGAAATTGCGGCTACCGGGAAAGCCCGCGCCTTCGGGATTGCGCAAGAACCCCAAGGCAGCTTTGGACAGGATCTTTTCCGCCACATAGACCAGCATCAGCGACACGAGGATTTCATTGGTGTTGAAGCGGGTTTTCAAGATGGCCGGGATCATGCCCCATGCCCATCCGCCAAATGCACCCGCGATGATCATGGCGGGGAAAATCCAGCGGCTTTCAGTCGGGTAGGCGGCAAGGCCCACGGATGCCCCGACGATGGCCCCCATGATATACTGCCCCTCGGCCCCGATGTTCCAGATACCGGCGCGAAAGCCCAGCGAAAGCCCCACCGCAATCAGGATCAGCGGCCCGGCTTTGACCAACAGTTGCCCGCGCAAATAGAAGGCGAATTCACCAAACAGCGGATCCCAGAAAATGGTGCGGATCGCCTCAATGGGGTTTTTGCCAAGCATGGCAAACATGATGCCACCGCCGATCATCGTCAGGATCACCGCCACCACGGGTGTGGCGATCTGCCAGAATGTTGACGGTGAGGGCCGTTTTTCCAACCTAAACATGGGCTGCCTCCATGCCATGCGCGCCGCCCATCATCAGGCCAATCTCATCCATCGTCAGACCCTGCACCGGGCGGGGCTTGGTCAGCCGCCCTTCGTTCAGCACCGCGAAACGGTCTGCGATTTCAAGAAGTTCATCAAGGTCCTGGCTGATCACCACGACTGCCGCCCCTTCGGATGCGCGGTTCAGAATGGCCTGCCGGATCGCGGCGGCGGCGGCGGCATCCACCCCCCAGGTCGGTTGATTGATCACGATCACATCGGGGGTAAGCGACAATTCGCGCCCGATGACGAATTTCTGCAAATTTCCGCCCGACAGCGCGCGTGCTGCGACATGGCTGCCCGGCGTGCGCACGTCGTAATCCTTGATCACTTGTTCCGCAAACTGGCGGGTCGCCGTCCAATCGACAAAGCCGGATTTCGCCAGATTTTTGCGAATGGCTCCGGTCAGGAAAGCGTTTTCAACCAAACTCATATCCGGCGCTGCGGCATGGCCCAAGCGGTCTTCGGGGGCGGACACGAAACCCCGTTCTCGGCGTTGGTTTGGCCCCAGTTTGCCCAGCGGAATCCCGAAACTTTGCACCATATTCGGCGCGGATTTCAATTCGCCCGACAGCGCCAGCAGCAGTTCATCCTGCCCATTGCCTGCCACGCCTGCGATGCCCAACACCTCGCCCCGCCGCACCGAAAAGCTGATGCTTTTCAACGATGTCCCAAAGGGAATGGGCGAGTTCACCGAAAGCCCCGTCACCTCCAACGCCGCCTTGGCATCCGGCCATTCCTTAGGTTTGCCGCGCGCGGGCGGCGTCAAAACCGCGCCCACCATCAGTTCCGCCATTTCGCGCGCGGTGCGGTCGCGCGGGGTGCAGGTGGCCACCACTTTGCCGCGCCGAAGGATCGTCGCCTCATCACAAAGCGTACGAATTTCCTCCAGCTTATGGCTGATATACAGGATCGCTGTGCCCTCAGATGCCAGTTGCCGCAAGGTTTTGAACAGGATTTCAACCTCTTGCGGGGTCAGAACGCTTGTCGGTTCGTCCATGATCAACAGCTTCGGGTCTTGCAGCAGGCAGCGGATAATCTCTACCCGCTGACGTTCCCCCGCCGACAGATCACCAACCATGCGGGCGGGGTCCAACGGCAGGCCGTAGGCGTTGCTGACTTGGGTGATCTTTGCCGCCAGCGCGCCCATCGCAGGCGGGTTTTCCATGCCGAGGGCAACGTTTTCGGCCACATTCAGTGCCTCGAACAGGCTGAAATGCTGAAAAACCATCGCCACGCCAGACGCCCGTGCAGCGCGGGGTTCATGTGGGGTGTAGGCTGCCCCCCGCAGGGTCATGCGGCCTAAGTCCGGTTTCACCAACCCGTAAATCATCTTCACCAGCGTCGATTTCCCCGCGCCGTTTTCCCCCAGCAATGCGTGGACCTCACCCTCGCGCACGGAAAACGACACATCGGAATTGGCCACCACGCCGGGGTAGGCCTTGGTAACCCCTTCCACCGCCAAAAGCACGGGCCGAGCATCGCTGGTCATAGCGCAGTCTCCTGTCGGGGGATGGATTGGCGTTTGGGTTCAAGAAAGGCGCAGGCCACGCCAATGGCGATTTGGCTTGGGTGTTTGCCAAGGCTTGGGTCGCCAATCGGGCACTGAATGCGGGCGATGTGTGCGGGCGTGTGGCCAAGTGCCGCCAGCCGGGACCGAAACCGCGCCCATTTGGTGGCAGACCCGATCAGGCCAGCGGTGGCAAAACCATGGCCCAGCAAACGGTGGCACAGATCAAGGTCCAGCGCATGGCTGTAGGTCAGGATCAGGTGTTCGGCATCTGGTGGCGCAAATGTCACCACATCCGCCGGGTTCGGCACCGGCAACGCGCGCACGGTGGCGGGAATGGGATCTGGAAACCGTTCTATCGCCACATCAACCCAAGTGATCGCCAGATCAGGCAGCGGGGCCAGCGTATGCACCAACGCCCGCCCGACATGCCCCGCACCCCAAAGCCAAAGCTGGCGTTGGGGTTTGGTTAGGGGTTCAATGAACCAGCCTTGCAGCAACTGCGCTGCGGGGATTTGCCCCCTGCTGCGCGCGCCATCCAGGATGCGCTTGACGGCAAGCGGCATCGCGCGGCCATCGACGCTGCGCGCGATCACGTCACCGGGCAGGGTGGCAACTGTTTTAGCATCATAAACTTCGGTCAGCAACGTCACCGCGCCGCCGCAGCACTGGCCAAGTGCCGGACCGAGAGGCACCCGGTCCAGTCGCGCACTGTGCCCCCCCGCCAGCATCGCCCGCGCATCTAGTGTGGCCTGCCATTCCAACGCGCCGCCGCCAATGGTGCCCGATTGCCCGCTAGCCCACACCAGCATCGCGGCCCCGGTTTCGCGGGGGCTTGATCCTCCATACGCCGCAATCACCACGCGGGCGACTGTGCCATATTTTGCAACGGCGTCTTGTAGGGCCAATCGGTCAAACATGGCGCTGCCTTTGCACGGCGGCCAGAATGCGTTCCGGCGTGGCGGGGGCATCAAGGGCGGGGTAAATCGTGCCATCGCCTGCGGCAGCTATGGCGTCAGACAGCGCAAAGAATGCAGAAATGCCCAGCATGAACGGCGGCTCGCCCACGGCTTTGGATTTGCCGACTGTATCCTCGCGGTTCGGCTGATCCCACAAAGCCACGTTAAACACACGCGGGCGATCCGAACAGGCGGGGATCTTGTAGGTGCTGGGGGCATGCGTGCGAAGATTGCCGCGTGCATCCCAAACCAATTCCTCGGTCGTGAGCCAACCCGCGCCTTGCACATAAGCGCCCTCGATCTGGCCGATATCAATCGCGGGGTTCAGCGACGTGCCGGTATCATGCAAGATATCCGCGCGCAGAATGCGGTTTTCGCCTGTCAGCGTGTCAATTACCACTTCCGTCACGGCGGCACCGTAAGCGAAATACAAGAACGGACGTCCTTCGCCTTTAAGCCTGTCCCAAATGATTTTCGGCGTGGCATAAAAGCCGGTGGACGAGAGCGAAACCCGCGCCTGATAGGCCATCAAGGCCACTTCGGCGAAACCGTAATCGGCGCCAGATACGGCAACGCGGCCCTTGGCAAAGGTCACATCTGCCGGGTTCGCCTGATGTTTGGCCGCCAGATGTTCCGCCAACCGCGCCCGGATTGTCTCACACGCGGCTTGCGTCGCCATTCCGTTCAAGTCCGCGCCTGATGACGCGGCGGTTGCCGAAGTATTGGGCACCTTGCTGGTATCGGTGGCGGTGATCTTCACCATCCACGCATCCACCCCGAACACACCCGCCGCCACCTGCGCCACCTTCTGGAACAGACCCTGGCCCATTTCGGTGCCACCATGATTAAGATGGATCGATCCGTCCTGATACACATGCACCAAAGCACCAGCCTGATTGTATTGGGTAAGCGTGAACGAAATGCCAAACTTCACCGGGGTCAGCGCAATCCCGCGTTTCAGGATCGGGGAGGCGGCGTTCCATATCGCAATCTCGGCCCGTCGCGCGGCATACCCCGCGCTTACCTCAAGTGCCTCCACCATCTCACCCCCGATGAAATCCTCCACCGGCATATGATAGGGCGTGGTTTGCGGCTTCCTTTTCGCCAAAATACTCCCGCCGGAGGCATCCGATCTATCCGCCATCGCCGCATAAAAGTTCGCGCGCCGCACCGACAGCGGATCAACGGCCAGCGTGAAGGCGATATGGTCCATCACCCGCTCGATCCCGATCACGCCCTGCGGGCCACCAAAGCCGCGATACGCGGTGGCGCTTTGGGTGTTGGTTTTCAGGCGGTGGCTTTCTATGCGGATATTGGGCAGGAAATAGGCATTGTCCGCGTGCAGCATGGCGCGGTCAGCGACGGGCAGAGATAAATCCATGCTCCAACCACAGCGGAACAGGTGCCGAAACTCCATACCCTGCAGCACGCCCTGCGCATCAAACCCGGCGCGATAGTTTATGCGCAGATCGTGGCGTTTGCCGGTGATCATCATGTCATCATCACGGTCATAGCGCATCTTGCAAGGCCGCCCGGTATTGCGGGCCGCAATGGCGCAGGCAATGGCCAGCGCGTTGCCTTGGGACTCTTTGCCACCAAAACCGCCGCCCATCCGGCGCACTTCGACCCTGACGGCGTTCATCGGCAGGTGCAGCGCGTGGGCCACCTTGTGCTGAATTTCCGTCGGGTGCTGGGTGGAGGAATGCACCACCATGTCGCCGCCCTCTTGCGGCAGGGCGAGGGCGATCTGGCCTTCCAGATAAAAATGCTCCTGCCCGCCGACCTCAAAGCTGCCGTCAATCTGGTGGGCGGCGGCATGGATGGCGGCATTGGCATCGCCCCGCGCCCAGATCACCGGGCCGGATTCAAAGCGGCTGTTGGCGGCAAGGGCGTCATCGACAGTCAGCAGGGCAGGCAGTTCGGAGTAGGTGATTTTGCCAAGCCGCGCCGCGTGGCGGGCGGCGTGGTGGCTGGTGGCGGCCACCAGAAACACCGGCTGGCCAATGTAATGCACAGTGCCAGTGGCCAGCAGCGGCTCGTCATGGGCGGACGGGCTGCAATCGGGCATGTCGGTGAAATCATCCGCGGCATAAACTGCAACCACGCCGGGGGCCGCGCGGACGGCGGCAAGGTCGGCTGCCGTGATGGTCCCGTGCGCGATGGCGGACAGCCCAAAGGCAAGATGCAGCGTGTTCGCGGGCGTCGGTAGATCGTCAATATAGCGCGCCTCACCCGTCACATGCAGGGGGGCTGCGTCATGCGGCAGGGGTTTTCCCATGGTCATGGCTGCACCTCCAGCACCGAGACTGGCACGCCGCTCAGATCATGGAAATACCGGATCAGCAGGTTCGAAGCCGTGGTCAGGCGGTAGTCGGCAGAGGCGCGCATATCCGACATCGGGGTGAAATCTTCGGCGAATTTCGCCTGTGCGGCCTGAACCGTGGCCAGCGTCCATGGCTTGCCAATCAAAGCCGCTTCAACCGCATCTGCGCGCTTCGGGATACCGGCCATGCCGCCAAAGGCGATGCGGGCTGAAGTGACAAAACCGTTTTCAACGCTGACGTTGAAACAGCCAAGCACCGCAGAAATATCCTGATCAAAGCGCTTGGAGATTTTGTAGCAGCGCAGATTTGGCGCATGCGCCGGGATCGACACGCCGGCCACAAATTCGCCGGGGCGGCGGTCTTGCTTGCGGTAGTCGAGGAAGAAGTTCTGCAACGGGAGTGAGCGCAGATCATCACCGCGCCGCAAGTGCAGCGTCGCCACCAAGGCTATCAGCGCAGGCGGAGCGTCACCGATGGGCGAGCCATTGGCGATGTTGCCGCCAATCGTCGCCGCGTTGCGCACTTGTTCTGACGAATAACGCCGCAAAAGGTCGGCGAAGGACGGATGCAGATCGGCAATTGCCCGGCGCAGGGCCGCGATGGTGACACCCGCGCCGATATGGAGTGCGTCGCCTGACCGCTCAATCTGTTGCAGGTCGCGGATGCCACCTAGAAAGGCCACCGTGCCAAGGTCGCGCATGTCTTTGGTGACCCAAAGTCCCACATCCGTGGCCCCGGCGATCAGCGTGGCGTCGGGGTTTTGCAAATACCAATCCGCCAGTTCGTCACTGTCGCGAGGGCTGAAATAGCCGGGGAAGGGGCTGTCTGCCCCTTCCCCGGACCCCATCCCCGAGGATATTTGCACAAAGATGAAATGGGTGGCATCTTCGGTCATCCACGCAGGCACCGGGGCGGACGCCGCCGCTTTTGCGGCACGGATGATGGGTGCGTATCCTGTGCAACGGCAAAGGTTGCCTGCCAGCTGATCGTCGTGATCGGTCTGGCGGTTCAGATGTGCCGTGGCCATCGAGACGACAAAGCCCGGCGTGCAAAAACCGCATTGGCTGCCGTGGTGTTGGATCATCGCGGTTTGTACCGGGTGCAGGGTGCCGTCCGCGCCAGAGATACCTTCGACGGTGCGCACCGCCTTGCCATGCAGTTGCGGCAGAAACAGGATGCAGGCGTTTAGCGCGCGCGAACCGGAAGCGTCGGTGACCATAACCGTGCAAGCGCCGCAGTCGCCCTCATTGCAGCCTTCCTTGGTGCCGCAAAGGCCAGCGTCAAGGCGCAGCCAATCCAGCAGCGTTTGCGTGGGAAGGACGCCCGCTGCGCGGACAGGCGCGCCATTCAAGTGAAACGCGATATCGGCCATTCAAGCAACCTGCCGCCTTCTCCCCATGATGGCCCTTCGCTTAAGGCCGGTGCGTGCCGCCCGATGCGACGTAAAGCGGGCACGCATCCCCGGATTTTCCCGGTATTCCCTTGTTACATGAAGCCTGCGCTGCCGTCACCTGGCAAGCACTACCTTCGCTTAAAACTTGGAAGCAGTTTCGCCTTTTGCCTAAAGCTGCGGCACCCTTCCCCTGGCCAAAAGCAAAGGTTAGGTTGAGACATGGCAAACATCCCCCGATTCATTCACCTGCGCGTGCATACCGAACATTCCTTGCTGGAAGGGGCGGTGCCGGTCAAAAAGCTGGTCGATCTGTGCAAAACGCACGATATGCCGGCGGTTGCCATCACTGATACCAACAATATGTTCGCGGCGTTGGAGTTTTCTGTCACCGCCACTGGCGCAGGCCTGCAACCGATCATCGGCTGTCAGGTGTCGGTGGCCTATGATCCCGCTGGCCCCGGTGAGCGGCCGCGCGCCTCAGCCCCTGTTGTGCTGCTGGCGCAAAACGAGGCGGGGTATATGGCCCTGATGAAGCTGAATTCCTGCCTGTATCTGGATAAGGCCGGGGCCTTGCCAGAGGTGACGCTGGATGAACTCGCCGCCCATTCCGAAGGCATCATCTGCCTGACAGGGGGCGCAGATGGCCCGGTGGGGCGCTATCTGCAGGCCGGGCAAAAGCCGAAGGCAGAGGCGTTGCTGGCACGTCTGGCCAGCATTTACCCCACGCGGCTTTATGTGGAATTGCAACGCCATCCCGGCCCCGGCAACCGTCTGCCAGAGGCGGAAGCGCTGTGTGAACAAGGCTTTGTCGAGATGGCCTATGCCACGGGCCTGCCGCTGGTTGCCACCAATGACGTTTATTTTCCCAAAGCCGCGATGTACGAGGCGCATGATGCGCTGATCTGCATTGCGGAAGGTGCGTATGTCGATCAGCAAGCGCCGCGCCGCCGCCTGACGCCTCAGCATTATTTCAAGACTGAATCCGAGATGTGCGCGCTGTTCGCCGATCTGCCGGAAGCCTTGGAAAACACTGTTGAGATCGCGCGCCGCTGTGCCTTCAAAGTGGCCAAGCGCGACCCGATCCTGCCGAAATTCGCCGATGATGAGGTGGACGCGTTACGCCGCCTTGCCCGTGAAGGGCTGGCGGCACGGCTGGCCGTGATCCCGCATTCTGTCAGCCTTGAGGAATATGAAAAGCGGCTGGAGTTTGAACTGGGCATCATCGAACAGATGGGTTTCCCGGGCTATTTTCTGATCGTGGCCGATTTCATCCAATGGGCCAAGAAACAAGGCATTCCGGTAGGGCCGGGCCGGGGGTCGGGGGCGGGCAGTCTGGTCGCCTATGCGCTGACCATCACCGATCTTGATCCGCTGCGCTACAGCCTGCTGTTCGAGCGGTTTCTGAACCCCGAACGCGTGTCGATGCCCGATTTCGACATCGACTTTTGCATGGATCGCCGCGAAGAAGTGATCAACTACGTTCAAGCCAAATACGGGCGCGACCGCGTGGGACAGATCATCACCTTTGGTGCCCTGCTGTCCAAAGCCGCCGTGCGCGACGTGGGCCGGGTTTTGCAAATGTCCTACGGTCAGGTGGACCGGCTGTCGAAGATGATCCCGGTCGAAGGCGTTAAGCCCGTGTCGATCACCAAGGCGCTGGCCGATGAGCCGCGCTTGCGCGAGGCGGCGAAAGAAGAAGTCGTCGCACGGCTGCTGAATTATGGCCAGCAGCTGGAGGGTTTGCTGCGCAACGCCTCCACCCATGCGGCGGGCGTGGTGATTGGTGATCGCCCGCTGGATGAACTGGTGCCGCTTTATCAAGACCCGAAATCCGATATGCCGGCCACGCAGTTCAACATGAAATGGGTCGAAGCGGCGGGGTTGGTGAAGTTCGATTTTCTGGGGCTGAAAACCCTGACCGTGATCCAGAACGCGTTGGATTTGCTGCGCCTGCGCGGCATTGATATCGACATCGCGATGATCCCGCTGGACGACAAGCCGTCCTACGATCTTTACGCATCGGCCAAGACTGTGGCGGTGTTTCAGGTGGAATCCACTGGCATGATGGACGCGCTTCGGCGCATGAAACCCACTTGCATCGAGGATATCGTGGCGCTTGTGGCGCTGTACCGCCCCGGCCCGATGGAAAACATCCCCGCCTATTGCGAGGTGAAAAACGGCCTGCGCGATTTGGAATCCATCCACCCGACCATCGATCATATTCTGGCGGAAACCCAGGGTATCATCGTTTATCAGGAACAGGTGATGCAAATCGCCCAGGTGATGGGCGGCTATAGCCTTGGCGGGGCGGATCTTTTGCGCCGGGCCATGGGCAAAAAGAACCCCGAAGAAATGGCAAAAGAACGCCCGAAATTTATCAAAGGGGCGGCGGATACACATAATGTGCCCAAGGATAAGGCGGGCGAGGTCTTCGACCTGTTGGAAAAATTCGCCAACTACGGTTTCAACAAATCCCACGCCGCCGCCTATGCCGTGGTCAGCTATCAAACCGCGTATTTGAAAGCCAACCATCCGGTGGAATTCATGGCCGCCGTGATGAACTGCGATATCCACCTGACCGACAAACTGGCGGTGTATAAGCGCGAGATTGATAAGCTTGGGATCAAGACCGTGGCACCCTGTGTGAATGCGTCGCTTGCCACCTTCAGCGTCAAGGACGGTGCGGTTGTCTATGCCCTAGGTGCTTTGAAAGGCGTGGGGGTGGAGGCGATGGGGCTTATCGTGGCCGGGCGGGGTGCCAAACCCTTTGCCACGCTTTATGACATGGCGCGCCGGGTCGATCTGAAACGCGTCGGCAAACGCCCGATGGAAATGCTGGCCCGTGCGGGCGCGTTTGATGTGCTGGACCCGAACCGCGCCCGCGTCTTCGAAGGGCTTGATGCGCTGGTCGCCTATTCTGGCGCCACGCATGAAGCGCGGGCATCGTCGCAGGTGTCTTTGTTTGGTGAGGCCGGGGCCGACCTGCCCGAACCCCGCCTGATGGGCCGCGATGATTGGCAACCACTGGAGCGGTTGACCGAGGAACACCTCGCCATCGGCTTTTATCTGTCCGGCCACCCGCTGGATGATTACATGGTGCCCCTAAAGCGCAAACAGGTACTGACGCTGACCGAATTGACCCAAGCCGCACAAAACGGCGCCTGCGTCAAAAAGATCGCAGGTTCCATATCGGTCGTGCAGGAACGCAAATCCGCGCGGGGCAACCGCTTTGCCTTCATCAGCCTGTCTGATCCGACGGGCTTGTATGAGGTAACGGTGTTTTCCGACACGCTGGAGGCCGCGCGCGATCTGCTGCAACCGGGGCGGAATGTGGTCCTCACGGTTGAGGCCACGCTGGAAGGCGACACGCTGAAACTGCTGGCCCGCGCGGCCCAGCCAATTGATCAGGTGGCCGCCGATGCAGGCGGATCATCCTTGCGCATCTATCTGGACCGCGCCGAGGCCGCCGCATCCGTCGCCAGCCTGTTTGCGCGGCTGGATGGCGGCCGTTCAAAAGGCCAGATCATCCTCTGCGTGCAAGACCCGGCCACTGGCCGTGAGATTGATCTGGCCCTGCCCAACCCCTACCCGATCACGCCCCAGATCAAGGGCGCGATCAAGGCGATTGGCGGTGTGGTGGCGGTGGAGGAGATGTAGGGGCACCACTGCCGCCCTGAACTGAAAAGAATGGGCGCTTCCCCTCCCCCACGTGGGGAGGGGTCAGGGGAGGGGGGGTGCCTGCTTCAATCACCACCCCCCACCCCGGCCCTCCCCACGCGGGGGAGGGGGGGAATTGGTTGAAATGGCGGCATCTGACGTGCAACTGGGTCAAGCTTCAGATCACCCGCTGCGCGCTACTCACCCAATCCACCGCACCCCCACCCGCGCCACTGTCACCGACACCACAATCCGCACCACATGGTGAACGGCCACATAAACCACCCCCATCTTAAGGCTCAGCGCGATCAGGCACATTTCGGCCAATCCGCCCGGCGCAAAAGCCAGAAATCCCGCCGTGATGGGTTGGCCCGCAAGACCGGCAACAGCAAACGCAAAGATAAACGCAAGGATCAACGCCACGCCGACGCTTTGGGAGGCAAGCCAAACGGCACGGGCAAGTTCAGCGCGGCCAATACCCACAAACCGCGCGCCCAGTGCCGACCCCAGCACCACCTGCGTCAAGCCAACCGCCCAACCGGGTGGCACGGCAGCGCTCCACCCCATCAAATGCGCCATGGCTGACCCCAGAACCGGCCCGGTCATGATCGCGGCTGGGAAATGCAATGCCCGCCCGACCCAAAACCCGGCGACGGCGGCCAGTGTCAAAATCGCCACGTCGCGCGCCACCAAAGGCACCCCCGCGCCCACAATTTGCGCCCCCGCCGCAGACCCGACCGCATTGCCTGTCAGAAACAGAAAAATCACCGGCACCGCGATGATCGTCAGGATCAACCGCAAAAACTGCAGCAAGATCAGGGTGCGCGCATCGGCCCCGGCTTCCTCGCCCAAGACCACCGATTCAATCAACCCACCCGGCACCGCGCCAAAAAACGCCTCCGCCTTAGGCAAACCGCCGCGCCGGTAGATGAAATATCCCGCCGCATGCGCCACCGGAATATAGACCAGCAACGCAAGCAAGCTGATCCACCACCCTGGCATCTGGCGCAAAACGTCCGGGCTAAACGCCGCCCCGATCGACACGCCAATGACCGGCACAAAGAAATTCCGCAACCCTTGCGGAAACCCTACCCCAACCCCCGCCACGCGCACATTCAGCATGGCCGCAAGACCCACCGCAAAGATCGACCCCAGCAATAACCCCAGTGGCAAATGCATAGCCCGCGCCGCCAAACCGCCCAGAGTCCCCAAAATCAGGGTCAACACCAACTGAGGCAGTCGTTGCATCAAACCCACGCCAGCGGCTTCCTTTTCGCCCAAATACTCATCTTAAAATCCTGCCCTCACCAATGCGGCGGCTTTTGATCGGCCAGCGCGATGCCCTCGCCGCCCTCCGCCTCCCGCCCTGCCTCGCGTTCCATCAGCAGGTGGTTCAGCCGCACCAGCCGGTCAATTTCGCCCGATTGCCGCGCCACCACATCGGATAAATCATCGACCGCGCGCATCAGATGCGCCAGCCGTTCTTCAATCGCCGCCATCCGGTCCATCATGGCCCCCTTAAAGTCTTGCCGCCCCACTCTTGCCGCGCCGCTCTTGCCGCGACTGGCCCCATCCGTTACACGGCGGGCTGACAAAAGCGAAGGGCCACCTGCCATGACCACGGATAAACCGGCCCGCCGCCCGCAGGCCGAAACCCCAAAAGGTTTTCGCGATTATTTCGGCGCCGACGTGCTGGCGCGCAAAGCGATGCTGGATAAAATCGCCGCCGTTTACCACCGCTATGGCTTTGATCCCTTGGAAACATCGGCAGTTGAAACGGTCGAGGCGCTGGGCAAATTCCTGCCAGACGTGGACCGCCCGAATGAAGGCGTGTTCGCATGGAAGGAAGATAGCGACAAGGATCGGGGGGACTGGCTGGCCCTGCGCTATGATCTGACCGCCCCCTTGGCCCGCGTCGCCGCCCAGTACCGCAATGACCTGCCCAGCCCCTACCGCCGCTATGCAATGGGCCCGGTCTGGCGGAATGAGAAACCCGGTCCGGGGAGGTTCCGCCAGTTTTACCAATGCGACGCTGATACCGTGGGGTCGGCATCAGTCGCCGCCGATGCCGAGATCTGCATGATGCTCGCCGACGCGCTGGAGGCAGCAGGGATCGAACGCGGCGACTATATGATAAAAGTAAACAACAGGGTAGTTCTGGAAGGGGTGTTTGACGCTGTATTTGGGTATGTGACAGGCGATGAGGATGCTCAGCTTGCCGCGGTCTATGACCGTATGACCCAGAAAGACCACGTTTTCCGGACGATCGACAAATTTGACAAAGTCGGTGAGACTGGCGTTCGAGAGCTACTGACGACTGGGCGGATGGATGCGTCTGGTGACTTTACAAAAGGGAGTGGCCTGACCCAGCAACAAGCTGATATCATTATTGGCTTCTTGAATGCGCGTGGTGTTAGCAATACCGCGACTCTTCACAACTTGGAAAATTTGGTGGGTCACATTCCAAAAGGAAGTGATGGGATCAAAAATCTTCGAGAGATTGCTGGCTTAGTCGCGGCGCTAGGTTATCACGAAGACCGCATTGTCATCGACCCCTCCGTCGTCCGTGGCCTCGGCTACTACACCGGCCCGGTCTATGAGGCTGAACTCACCTTCGAAATCCTCGACGAAAAGGGCCGCAAGCGCCAGTTTGGCTCCGTCGCCGGCGGGGGCCGCTATGATGATCTGGTGAAACGCTTCACCGGGCAATCGGTGCCGGCCACCGGCGTTTCCATTGGCGTCGACCGCCTGCTGGCCGCCCTCGCCGCCAAGGGCCGGGGCACCGCCGATACCGCAGGCCCCGTCGTTGTCACCGTGATGGACCGGGACCGCATGGCCGATTATATGGCCATGGTCGGCGATCTGCGCAGCGCTGGCATCCGGGCGGAAGTCTACCTTGGCAACCCCAAGCAATTCGGCAACCAGTTGAAATACGCTGATAAACGGCAGGCTCCCATTGCCATTATCCAAGGCGGCGATGAGGCGGCACGCGGCACGGTCATTTTGAAAGACCTGATCCTTGGTGCCAAAATCGCGCAAAACGCCACACTGGAAGAATGGAAAGACCGCCCCGCGCAGGTCGAAGTCGCGCGCGAGGGATTGGTGGCCGCCGTGCAAAAGATGCTTGCGCAATGATCGAAGTCGGCGCTTCCCCCCTTGGCCAAACGCACGGCTGTTCGGCCGCAAGGCACTCCCCTCCCCCCCGTGGGGAGGGTCAGGGTGGGGGGTATCCGCCAAAAGCGCGCCTTGTGACACCCCCCACCCCCGTCCCCTCCCCACAGCGGGGGAGGGGGGCGATAATGCCACCCGCCAGCGCTGCAGTTGCCCAGCCATGACCCCGAAAACCGCCATCCGGGCCGAGGCTGAGGCGCTGTTCGCCGCCTTTCAGGCTGCTGGCGCAATCCCTGTCGACGCCGACGTTTTGCTGCCCGCAGGCGCGCTGTTGGACCTTTACGGCGAAGATATCCGCGCGCGGGCATATGTCACCCAAGACCCGCTGCGCGGAGAAATGATGCTGCGCCCGGATTTCACTTTGCCCGTGGTGCAAGCCCACATGGCCCACGGTGCAGACCCCGCCCGCTACACCTACATGGGCGAGGTGTTTCGCAAGCAGGATCACCCGGGGCTGCGCGCGTCAGAATACCTGCAAGTCGGTTTTGAAATATTTGATCGCAAATCCCCCGAAGCCGCCGATGCCGAGGTTTTTGCGCTGTTTTCAACCCTGCTGGCCCCCTTGAACCTGACACCGGCTACCGGCGATATCGGCATCTTGCTGGCCGCCGTGCGCGCGCTGAACACCACGGATCGCCGCAAATCGGCCCTGCTGCGCCATGTCTGGCGGCCAGACCGGTTTCGCGACCTGCTGGCGCGGTTTTCCGGCCGCACGGAACAACCGCAAAGCCGCAAAGACCTGCTTGCCCGTCTAAAATCCGCGTCACCCGAAGCGCTGCTTGCTGCCGCTGGCCCGCTGATCGGCCTGCGGTCGGAGGCAGAGATTACCGCCCGCGCCCATGCCTTGGTGCAAGATGCCCAAGCGGACCCCATTTCCGCAAGCGAGGTTGATGTTCTGGACCTTCTGTTGGCCCTTGATGCCCCGGCGGAACGTGCCTTGCAAAACCTGCGCGACCTGTCGCGCGCAATGCCCGCAATTACTGCGGCGGTTGACCGCTTTGAACTGCGCCTTGATGCCCTGTCCGCACGCGGGGTCGATGTGGCGCAGTTGGCGTTTGCGGCCAGTTACGGCCAAAGCACGCTGGAATACTATGATGGCTTTGTGTTTTCATTCCATGCCGCCGACCCAAGCCTGCCCCCCGTCGCCTCTGGCGGGCGCTATGATGCGCTGACGGCGGTGTTGGGGCAGGGGCGATATATTCCCGCTGTTGGCGGCGTGATCCGGCCCGGCATGGTTGCGGCCCTGAAAGGCGGCATATAATGAGCCTGAAAATAGGTGTCCCGTCCAAAGGCCGTTTGATGGAGCAAACCTTTGATTGGTTCAACGCTCGCGGCGTAACCATGCGCCAAACCGGGGCTGCGCGCGAATATGCAGGCGCGGTTGACGGCGTTGATGGCATTGAACTGGTGCTGCTGTCGGCTGGCGAAATTCCCCGCGAACTCGCCGTGGGGCGCATCCATCTGGGCGTCACCGGGTCTGACCTTGTGCGCGACCGGCTGGTCGATTGGGCGGACCACGTGGTTGAACTGGCGCTTCTTGGCTTTGGCCAAGCCGATCTGATCATCGCCGTGCCAAATGCGTGGATTGATGTCGATAGCCTTGATGATCTGGATGCCGCCTCGGCAGCGTTTCGCGCCACCCACGGGTTCCGTTTGCGCATCGCCACCAAATACCACCGTCTGGTGCGCGACTTTCTGACGGCACAGGGTGTGGCGGATTATCAGCTTGTCGATAGCCAAGGGGCGACTGAAGGCACGGTGAAAAACCTGACCGCCGAGGCGATTGCCGACATCACCTCCAGCGGGGCTACCCTGCGGGATAACCATCTGAAAATCCTCGGCGGGTCGCTGATCCACCAAAGTCAGGCGGTGCTTTATGGTGCGCGCGGCGCTGGCTGGACCGCCGCTGCAAAGGCCACTCTGGCCCAGCTGACGCAACGGTTGGGGCTGGCTGATTTTCCTTAGCGCAGCCCGATATCCGCCAAAGCGCGCGCGAGGTCTGGCGGCAACTTATCCTCCAGCAACCGCCCTTTGGGCAAATCGCGCGGGCTTTCCAGTGGGTCGAGGTAGCGCCAGCCCTGAAAAGGGCGGCGAGGGGCGGGTTCGGTGCGGATCACCTCTGCGTCCAACACAAGTCCGCAGCGACGAATGCCGTCAGCACCAATCACCTCTTCCAGCCGCAAAATGCGTTGGCGTGCCAGAACGACGCCCTTGATCACCCAGTAAAGCGAACCGCCGTCGGTGACCTCAGCCTCACGCTTTGGCCACATACGGGTAACATGGCGCGCCGTTCCTGCGGGCCAGCGGTCGCGGTGGCTGTCTTGCCATTCGGTCAGATCCTCGACCGTCTCTGCACCAACACACAGCTTCAGGATATTGATGAAGTCGGCCACGATTCCCCCCCCCAGTTAATCAAGATTATAGCTTGGAGGTGGGCGAAGACAACGCATGGCGATGGTAAAATAGACTTTGACCCGACGCCGTGAAGGGCATATCTTGGGCTTTCGCCCAAGATGCACACAACCCAAAGGATGGCCCCATGTCCGCATTCTCTGCCCCTATCGCGGAAACCATCTGGGATATGAAGTATCGCCTGAAGGACGCGGGTGGCTCGCCGATTGACGGCACGGTTGAAGACAGCTGGCACCGCATCGCCAAGGCACTGGCCGCGCCCGAAGCCGATCCTGCGTTGTGGGAGCCGCGGTTTTACAAGGCGCTGGAAGGATTCAAATTCCTGCCCGCAGGCCGCATCACTGCGGGCGCTGGCACGGGGCGTTCTGTCACCTTGTTCAATTGTTTCGTCATGGGCACTGTGCCAGACAATATGGCCGGCATTTTCGAGGGGCTGAAAGAAGCCGCCCTGACCATGCAGCAGGGCGGCGGCATCGGCTATGATTTCTCCACCATCCGCCCCAAGGGGGCCGAGGTTAAAGGCGTCGCCGCCGATGCGTCCGGCCCGTTGTCGTTCATGGATGTGTGGGATGCGATGTGCCGCACCATCATGTCGGCAGGATCGCGCCGGGGGGCGATGATGGCCACCATGCGCTGCGATCACCCCGATATTGAGGCGTTTATCGAGGCGAAACGCGACCCCGCCCGCCTGCGTATGTTCAACCTTTCGGTGCTGGTGACCGATCCGTTCATGGCGGCGGTCAAGGCCGATGGGCCTTGGGAATTGGTGTTCGACGGCACGGTTTACAAAACCCTGCCCGCCCGTGATCTGTGGAACAAGATCATGAAATCCACATTCGAATTCGCGGAACCCGGCGTGATTTTCATCGACCGCATCAACGCGATGAACAACCTGAGTTACTGCGAAACCATTGCCGCTACCAACCCTTGCGGCGAACAGCCGCTTCCCCCCTACGGCGCGTGCTTGCTTGGCTCGATCAACATGGCCACGCTGGTAACAGACGCTTTTGAAGACAAGGCCGAGCTGAGCCTTGCTGCCATGGATGATCTGGTCCGTCTGGCCGTGCGGATGATGGATAACGTGGTTGATGCCAGCCGTTTCCCGCTGCCGCAGCAGGCGGCCGAGGCGAAAGCAAAGCGTCGCATCGGGCTGGGCGTGACCGGCCTTGCTGACGCATTGTTGATGCTGGGCCTGCGCTATGGGTCGGAAATTGCCGCCGTGCAGACAGAGGTCTGGATGAAAGCTATAGCGCGATCCGCCTATCTGGCCTCAATAGACCTTGCCCGGGAAAAAGGGGCCTTCCCGCTGTTTGATGCCGATAAATATCTGGCCTCCGGCACCATGCTGCAGATGGATGATGATGTGCGCGACGCCATCCGCACCCACGGCATCCGCAATGCGCTGCTGACATCCATCGCGCCCACGGGCACCATAAGCCTGTATGCCGGCAATGTGTCTTCGGGCATCGAGCCGGTGTTTGCCTATGCCTACACCCGCAAGGTTCTGCAAAAAGACGGCAGCCGCACCGAAGAAGAGGTTGTCGATTACGCCGTCCGCCTTTGGCGCGAAAAGAACGGCGACAAACCTTTGCCCGATTATTTCGTGAACGCCCAAACCCTGCCACCGCTGCACCATGTGCGTATGCAGGCGGCGGCGCAGAAATGGGTGGATAGCAGCATTTCCAAAACCATCAACTGCCCCGAAGAC
The DNA here is from genome assembly GCA_043721855.1 of Pseudorhodobacter sp. Lineage (GTDB taxonomy): Bacteria > Pseudomonadota > Alphaproteobacteria > Rhodobacterales > Rhodobacteraceae > JACMNW01. The sequence goes on along the minus strand of JAYSPY010000025.1, from coordinate 37,633 downwards.
ATCAGCTTTGATGACTTTTCGCAGGTGTATATGGCGGCATGGGATCAGGGTTGCAAAGGCTGCACCACCTACCGGCCCAATGATGTGACCGGATCGGTTCTAAGCGTTTCGGAAACATCGGATAAAACACCATCCGAGGCCCCCGCGCAGTCAAGGGCGAGTGAAGACGGCGCAGAGGTGGTTTATCTGTCCGAACCACTGGACCGCCCCGCAGCACTGGACGGGGCTACCTACAAGGTCAAATGGCCGGGGTCGGAACACGCGCTTTATATCACAATCAATGACATCATCATCGCTGGTCACCGCCGCCCTTTCGAAGTGTTCATCAATTCCAAAAACATGGAACATTTTGCCTGGACCGTCGCCCTGACCCGGATGATTTCGGCGGTATTCCGGCGCGGCGGCGATGTGTCTTTCGTGGTCGAAGAACTGAAAGCCGTGTTCGATCCGCGCGGCGGCGCTTGGGTTGACGGCAAATATATCCCGTCGATCCTTGCGGCCATCGGCGGCGTGATTGAACGGCATCTGGTGGCGATAGGATTTATCGAAGGCGAAGGGATGGGTCTGAAAGCCGACCCACGCGCCGATGTCGTGGCCATCGGTGCCCGCCACGGCAAAAGCTGCGACAGTTGTGGCAGCTATGAGATGCGCATGGTCGAAGGCTGCATGACCTGCGCAAATTGCGGCTTCTCAAAATGCGGGTAAAGTAGCACTTCGCCCCGGATTGCAGTAAATTACCCGCTATAGTTGTGGGTGTGGCGCTATTGCCTATCCTTATGCGGCGTAAATCCCACACAGTGTTGCGCATTGGGCATAGCGCGCCTGCGAATCGCCTGTTAACCTTTGTCCAGAAAAAGAAAAAACGGGCGGGCAGACAGGTATGAGAGCGGGCTTTAAAGGCACGTTTGTCATCTCTTGGGAACAAACAGAAGTTGACGGGTTGCAGGCAGCACCCTTGGACGTATTGATCGTTGGCGCATCCTGGCGCTGGACGGGCGATGCGGTTCGGGTGGATGCACCGCAAGGCGCTTTGATACTGGATGGGTCCGAAGGGGTAATAGATGTAAGACGCCGGGCCGCGAAAATGGTGCGCCGGTTGATTGGCGCTGCGATTGCGCCGCCAAGTGGTGTCTTTAAGTGTGATCATGATGATCGTTCGGAAAACGATCAAAGCTTTGTCGTGACCGACGGCCGGCGCAGCTACATCGCCACGCTGATCCCGGTGCAGGGTACCGGCGTGCAGCTGGTGATGTTTCTGGGCGACGTGCCACCTGCGATGTGTGATTTGTGGGTGGTTCGGGTGTCAATGGACCGCATGACCGAGGCTGCCGGTTCCAGCCCCGGCGGGGTGATTTGCTTTACCCCCGGCACCCGCATTGTAACGCCAGATGGCACAAGGCGGATCGAGGATTTGCGCGCAGGCGACAGAATTCAAACCAAAGACAATGGCGCGCAATCCGTGCTGTGGACCGGCCACCGCCGGATGACCGGCGCGCGTCTTTATGCGATGCCGCATCTGCGCCCGATCCGGTTTCGCAGTGGGGCTTTGGGCATCGACCGCCCGGATGAGGATTTGCTGGTGTCGCCGCAGCACCGGATGTTGGTGAAAGGGGCGGCTGCGCAAAGCCTGTTTCACGCGCATGAAGTATTGGTTGCCGCTGAGGATTTGCTGAATGATGGCACGATCTGCGTGGATCGCACCCTGCGCGAAGTGACCTATGTGCATGTGTTGATGGAACGCCATCAGATTGTCTGGGCCAACGGGCTGGAGACGGAAAGTTTCCACCCGTCAAATTCCGCATTGGAAATGGTTGATCCGGGCCAGCGCGATGGGTTGCTGACCATCTTGCCTGGCCTTGCCGACGACCCCTTTGCCTACGGCGAGTTCGCCCGTCGCAACCTGACATCGCCGGAAGCCGCCATTTTGCGCCATGATCGTGCCGCGTGATGCAGCTTTGCGACGGTAAGCTTGTCTGGTGGTTGCGAGACGGGCGAAACAAGAACACAGTCGCCGACTGCCATTTCACAATCGCAGCGGGCAATGGACCGTCTCCATACATCGTCTGATGACACTATATGCAGCGCGACTGTCGCACCACCATCTGCGAGCCAACAATTCATCAACGGCGACTTGGAAATCGGCACCAGATCGCCGCCGTAGGCATCCCAGATCTGTCGTGCAGTTGTTTCTGGCGGCACCCTAAATCGACAAATTGTTGTCGTTACACAACCTGTAATTTTAGGCTGATTCTTGGATATGCGGACGATCGTGATCGACTGGACGCATCACTGCTGGCTGAATTTAAATCCGTTACAGCACCGTCGCGTTTCCGCAATAAAAGCGTTACAAAAATTACATAAATTATTGATATTTAACGATAATAGTGATTATTACGCAACATTTCCTTGGCTTTAGCGTATGGTGGAATGGCATCCATATCAGTCGACAGGCCCAGCTTTGTATAAGCCCCCGGCAAGACTGCTTTGCACCAGAGGGGAACCAAATGAAAAAACTAATAATTGCGTCAGCCATCGCTGCGGCCACTGCCAGTGCCGTGCAGGCTGACGTTACTTTGTCGGGTGATGCGCGGATGGGTGTTACATCCATTGATGGCGGCAAGACCCTTGCTTTCGCAAGCCGCGCGCGGGTTCGATTTACACTTTCCAACGAAACCGACAGCGGGCTGAAGTTCGGGGCACAATTCAGGGTGGCAGATGCTGTCAACGCAGCCGCTGGCACGCGAGGAACCGCATTTGTTGAAAGCCCAGAGTTTGGCAAACTGACGATGGGAGATGCAGAAGGTGCCGTGCAGGCCGCTGTCACGCAGTTTGCTGCAATTGGGTTTGATGAAACAGGCAAAAGGCAGGAATTTGCGTTTTTGACAGGGGGGGATACCAGCGGTGGGATTGATGTTCTTTACACATATTCCAAAGGTCCGCTTTCCGTAAACCTGTCAGCTGGCAACCCAGGTACTGCCACTGGCAAAGACGATTTTGCGGTTGGTGTTTCTTACACAACCGAATTCTGGAAGGTTGCTGCCGGCTTTGAAGACAGCGGCGTGCGCAGCCAATCCGTGCTGAGTGGATCGTATGGTAACGGTCAGGTTGAAGTCAAAGTTGCCTACGGCATGCGCGATGATGATGCAGATCAATATGTGGTTTATGGAACTTACATTTTTGGCACGAACATGCTGACGGCGTTCCACAAACAAGACTTTGCAGATGTCAAAACGACCGGCCTCGGCCTGTCGCATGATTTCGGCAGTGGCTTGGCTGTGCAGGCGGGCTACGCCAAAAAAGACAAGGCTGAAGACTTCGTTAACATTGGCGTCACAATGTCCTTCTGACGCAGTCATCAAATGCTTGATTGACTGGGTGTCTGGGCAATCAAGCAACCTCACAACATGCCGAACGCTTTATTCGCGGGCGCAATCAAGTTGAGGGGCACCTTTGCAAATGTCTGAAACTCACATCGCTTGGGGCTTGCAATCGCCCCAGCCGGAATTTTTTTGCCCCGTAGGGGTTTTATCATCATGGAGCGTCCAATGTCTTTTTTTCGTGTCATCGCTGTCGCAACTGCGGCAAGCTCAATGTTTGGCACCGTGGCAAGTGCCCGCGACCAACTGCAAATAACCGGGTCATCTACAGTTTTACCGTATGCCGTTATCGTTGCGGAATCTTTCGGGGAAAACACTGAATTCCCAAACCCTGTTGTTGAAGGTGGCGGCACCGGAGCTGGCATAAAGTCTTTCTGTGGCGGTGTCGGCGAAAATACGGCCGATATTGCAACCGCGTCGCGCCAGATCAAATCATCAGAATTATCGCGCTGCAAAGCCAATGGCGTGACAGACGTTGGCGAAGTGCGGATCGGCTATGACGGCATCGTCTTTGCGTCTTCGGTGAATGGACCAAAGTTCAATTTCACGGCGTCTCAGTGGTATAACGCCATTGCCGCAGAGGTCGTTATCGACGGCAAGATTGTGGCGAACCCGTACACCAAGTGGTCAGATGTGGACGCCGCGCTGCCCGCGCAGGAAATCCTTGCATTCGTTCCGGGTACAAAGCACGGAACGAGAGAGGTCTTTGATACCAAAGTGATTGAAGACGGGTGTAAAACCTTCAAGGCCGATAAAACGCTGGCGCGCCGCGCCGGTGGTGACAAGGAAAAGACCAAGGCCGCATGTATTGCATTGCGCACGGATGGACGAGTGGTTGAAATTGATGGCGATTATACCGAAACCCTCGCACGCTTGAAATCTGACCAGCAGGGTATCGGCATCTTTGGCCTGTCATTTTACGAAAACAACCGTAGCACCCTGCAAGCGGCAACGTTCAAAGGCGTCACACCGTCACGCGAGTCGGTCGCGTCGGGTCAATACAAAATCTCTCGCCCGCTTTTTCTTTATGTGAAAAAGCAGCATCTGGGCGTTATTCCTGGATTGGCTGAATTTGTCACTTTTTTCGTGTCTAGCCAAATAGCAGGTGCTGGTGGCCCGCTGGAAGCTTATGGTCTGGTGCCAGATCCTAAACTGTCTGCAACCCAATCTAAAGTTGCAGGGTTCGCGGCAAAGTAACCAAATGGAAGATCGGGGTGGGTTGCACTGTTGACTCCCCCCGTTTGCCCTGTATAAGCCGCCAATCCCGGGGCAAGCCTCCGGGGTTTTTCGTTGGTGTTGGTGGTCCCTGCAAAGGGTTGCCTGTCGGGCCGAAAGGTCAAAGGACAACGCCCTTCATAGCCCGAGGCCCGAAAAGTGGCTACCGGTTTTCGGATCAGCCGAGGGCGCCCTATAAAGAAGGAGATCAGCCGTGACAAAACGCACGTCTGCCAAGCACAAGATTGACCGCCGTATGGGCGAAAACATCTGGGGACGCCCGAAATCCCCGGTGAACAAGCGCGAATATGGCCCCGGCCAGCACGGCCAGCGCCGCAAGAACAAGCTTTCGGATTTCGGTACGCAACTGCGCGCCAAGCAGAAACTGAAGGGCTATTACGGCGATCTGACCGAAAAGCAATTCCGCAAGATCTATACCGAGGCGGAACGCGTCAAGGGTGATACCGGCGAAATGCTGGTGGGTCTGCTGGAGCGTCGCCTTGATGCGGTGGTTTACCGCGCCAAGCTGGTGCCAACGATTTTCGCGGCACGTCAGTTCGTGAACCACGGCCACGTCACCGTGAACGGCACCCGCGTGAACATCGCGTCCTACCGTGTGAAAGAAGGCGATATCATCGCCGTGCGTGAAAAGTCGCGCCAGATGACCCTGATCATGGAAGCCATCGCGCTGACCGAACGTGACATTCCTGACTATCTGGAAGTCGATCAGCAAAAGCTGGTGGTCAAGTTCGTGCGCACGCCGGCACTGGGCGACGTGCCCTATCCGGTGGTGATGGAACCGAATCTGGTGGTCGAATATTACGCCAAAAACTAAGGTTTGGTGGCTTGAATAGTCAGGGGGCTCGCCGCAGGGTGGGCCCCTTATCATTTCAAAAGAACCACGGGGCAGCGGAACATGGCGGATAAATCAAAGATTGAAACAACCTTTGAACGCGCGCTCTTTGCCTCCCGCTGGCTGATGGCGCCGATGTATCTGGGTCTCGCCATCGGTCTTGGCATGATGACGGTTATTTTCCTGCGCGAGCTTGCCTATTATCTGCCGCAATTGATGGACCTGACCGCTGAAAAAGCCATCCTGGTGATCCTGACCCTGATCGACCTGACGCTGGCTGCAAACCTGCTGCTGATCGTGCTGTTTTCCGGCTACGAAAATTTCGTGTCCAAACTGGATATAGGCGAAGGGGCGGATCGCCCGGAATGGATGGGCAAGGTTGATTTTTCCGGCCTGAAGATGAAACTTATTGCGTCCATCGTGGCCATATCCGCGATAGATCTGCTGAAGCGGTTTTTCGAGATTGGCAATCCGGACGTGGACCCCGTGGTCGCCGAAAAAGAGATTTACTTGCTGATCATCGTCCATCTGACCTTTGTTATTTCGGGGGTCTTGATGGCTCTGATGGATTGGCTTGGTTCAAAATCAAAATACTGACGGCGTTCAAAGCCGATAATGCAGGGCAGATTGGGACAAGATGCCACTGGCAATGCAGCCGCCGCCTCGCTAGAACGCTTCGGCAGATGGAGGAACCTATGAACGACGCGATCCACCCCCAGCCCGGTATTCTTGATATCGCCCGTTACGAGGGTGGAAAATCAAATGTGGCGGGCGTGGCGAATGCGGTCAAACTGTCGTCCAACGAAAACCCGTTTGGTCCGTCCGACAAGGCCAAGGATGCGTTCCAGCGGTCTATCCATTCCTTGCACCGCTACCCCAACACAGATCACGCCAGCTTGCGTCAAGCCATTGGCGATACCCACGATCTTGATCCCGCCCGCATCATTTGCGGGGCCGGGTCGGATGAGATCATCACCTTCCTGTGCCAGGCCTATGCCGGGCCAAAAGATGAAGTAGTGTTCACCGAACACGGCTTTCTGATGTATCGCATATCCAGCATGGCGGTTGGTGCGACCCCTGTCGAAGTGCCGGAACGTGAACGCACCGCCGATGTCGATGCGATTCTGGCGGCGTGTAATCGGCGCACCAAGCTGGTGTTTATCGCCAACCCGAACAACCCGACCGGCACCATGATATCGCCCGCCGATATGGCGCGGCTGGCGGCAGGCATTCCGTCGCAGGCCATTCTGGTGATCGACGGCGCTTATGCCGAATACGTCGATGGTTACGATGGCGGGGCGGCCCTGATCGAGCAGCGCGAAAACGTCGTGATGACGCGGACGTTTTCCAAGATTTACGGCCTTGGCGGTCTGCGCATCGGTTGGGGTTATGGCCCGGCGCAGATCATTGATGTGCTGAACCGCATTCGTGGGCCGTTCAATTTGTCCACCGCACAGCTGGATGCAGCCGAGGCCGCCGTGCGCGACCGCGATCACGTCAACCGCTGCCGGTCTGAAAACACAAGGCTGCGCCATTGGCTGGCCGAGGCGCTGGCAGCGCTTGGCGTGCCGTCCGACACATCGCTTGCCAATTTTGTGCTGGCCCGGTTTGCCGATGCGGCCGAGGCCGAGGCGTGTGATGCGTACCTGCAAGGGCAGGGCCTGATCGTGCGCAGGGTATCGGGTTACAAACTGCCGCATTGTTTGCGCATCACGATCGGCGACGAATCCTCTTGCCGCCGTGTTGCCCATGCCATGGCGCAATTCAAAGGCGTCAAGTGACCGCGCCGATCTACAACCGTGTCGCGCTGATCGGGCTTGGCCTGATCGCGTCATCAATGGCCCATGCCATGCGCGCGGGCGGGCTGGCGGGCGAAATCGTCGGCCACGCGCAATCTGCGGAAACACGGGCAACCGCGCTGGAAATAGGAATTTGTGACCGCGTTTGCGAAACGGCCGCTGAGGCGGTTATGGGTGCTGATCTTGTGGTGCTTGCGGTGCCTGTGGGCGTGATGGGCGATGTTGCAGCCCAAATCGGCCCGCATCTGAAACCCGGTGCGACTGTCACCGATGTGGGGTCCGTGAAGCAGGCGGTGATCGACGCCGTATCGCCGCATATCCCCGAGGCTGTGCATTTCATTCCCGGCCATCCGATGGCTGGCACCGAATATTCGGGACCACGGTCCGGCTTTGCCACGCTGTTTCAAAACCGCTGGTGGTTGCTGACGCCGCTGCCAGAAACTGACGCTGATGCCTTGGCCAAACTGCGCGGTTTGCTGGAGGGCATGGGGGCCAATGTCGATACGATGGATGCGCCGCACCACGATCTGGTGCTGGCCGTGGTCAGCCATACGCCGCATCTGATTGCTTACACCATGGTTGGCGTGGCCGATGATTTGCGCCGCGTGTCGAACAGCGAAGTGATCAAATATTCCGCCACCGGATTTCGGGATTTCACCCGCATCGCGGCGTCTGATCCCACCATGTGGCGTGATGTGTTCTTGACCAACAAAGAGGCGACGCTGGATATTCTGGGTCGTTTTACCGAAGAGCTGTTCGCCCTGCAGCGCGCCATCCGGCTGGGTGACGGCGCGCATTTGCATGATTATTTCACCCGCACCCGCGCGATCCGGCGCAGCATCATTGACGCGGGCCAAGACACCGCCGCGCCCGATTTTGGCCGGGGTGCACCGCCCGCCAAAGATGTTTGACAGATGAGGGCGTGGCTGGCCCTGGCGTTTGGGCTGTGCAGCGGCGCTGCTGGCCTTGCCGATGCGCCGAAATCATCTGTCCGGCCTTTGCCGCGCCCGGCTTTGACCCAGCCCGTGGCGGCAATCGTGCCAGACAAAACAGCCACCACACTGCCCGACCTTGCCCGTATGCGCCCGCTGCATCGGCCCGCTGCAACGGCACAAGCGATGCCGGTTGCCGCGGCAGAACAACCCCGCAAAGGGCTGCCAGGCTTGATCACGCCGCGCGCCAAGCCTGCAAAACAAGCGCTGGCCAGCGGAAAAGGTGCGGTCTGCGGTGTGCCGTCGATCAAGGGTAAAACCTTGCCGCGCATTACCTCCAAGACCAAAGGCTGCGGTATCGAAGACCCGGTCAGCGTCAAATCCGTTGACGGCGCAAAACTTAGCACACCTGCGACGATGGATTGCAACACTGCCATCGCGCTGAACACATGGGTGCAAAAAAGCCTGCGCCCGGCGTTTCCCAGTGCTGATGTGGCATCGCTGACAGTGGTAGACAGCTACAGTTGCCGCCTGCGCAACAACGTGCGTGGCAACAAGATCAGCGAACATGGCAAGGGCCACGCCATTGATATTGCAGGCATTACCTTTACCAACGGCAAAAGCCTGACTGTCAGCCGCAATTTCAAAACGCTGCGCAAAGCGTACAAGGCAGGCTGCGGAATATTCGGCACCACCCTTGGCCCCGGATCAGACGGCTACCACGAAGATCACATGCATTTCGACACCGCGCGGCAAAGGGGCGGCGGCGCCTATTGCCGGTAATCGCCCGCTTATCCTTGCCCTGCGGCCAGTCTTCGCTTTGGCTTGCGAAGACTGACCGCGAGGGAAAGATGAGTATTTGGGCGAAAAGGAAATCAGCGGTTTGTTAACCCTGTGCCACCCTGTTCAGCCTCGGCGCTGGTCCCAGGGGTATCGGCCCCAGCGACATCCGCCCCGCCTTCATCACCAAGGGCAGATCAATCGCCGTGCCATCGCCGCTTTGGCCCGCCATCAGTGCCATCATGTTTTCCACCGTCGGGGTCACTTCGGCCTTGATCAGCCCCATCGCCACCGCGGGTGGCAACAGTTTGCGCCAATTCTTGATATGGATATCCACCCGCCCCTCTGCCAGCCCATCCGCATCCGCCACAACCGCGCCCTTGGCCGTGATCACCAGATCGCCCCACCGCACCTGCGCGTCCTTGATCGTCAATGCGGTCACTTGTGGCCGGGTCTCGTTTGCAAATCGGTCGATCGGCACTGAAAATCCCGCCACCAGATCAGCTGTCGCCATCTCAATCACTGCCGGCAAATCGCCCGCACCCGCCACCAATGCAGCATCCGGCACCAGACCTGTCACTGTCAGGTTCACTTCATGCCCGTTGGCCACAGACACATCCTGCCGCGTCGCCAATTCTGCCCTTGTGGCCATGACAACCCACCCCAGCGAGGAAGTCGCCACCAGATCCGCCCCGTCCACCACGACCCCGTCCAGCGCCATAGACGTGCCCGGCACCAGCTTCAGACTGGCCTGCAACTTGGTTGATGCCAGCGCAATTGTTTGATCGGGCAAGGTAAATGTCTGCGCATTCGGCAGCGCCGCAATCAAATGCCACGGTTTCCACGTCATGCTGAACACTTGCGCAAAGGCTGCATCCCAGCCATATCCGCTGACCGGGTCCGCAAGATGCACGTCGCTGACGGTCAGATCAAATCGGTTCGGAAAGCCGTGCACCGCGATTCTGCTGTTTGTTGCGATGAAACCCCGCGCGGCTTGGGCGCCAAACCACGCCTCAGCGCCCTTTTGCAGCGCCATAGACCCCGCCACCCAATAGCCGCCCCACACAACCCCCAGCACAAGCATCACCACCATAACTGCACGCATTTCGAGGCCCTTTTCAAATCGCTCTCTCCCCCTTACAGCGACTGCAATAGGAGGGCCAGCACGTGCAAAAACCGCTTTGGGTCTTTGGTTATGGGTCGCTGCTTTGGGACCCCGGTTTTGCCTACAGTCGCGCCGAAGTTGCGCGGCTTTCCGGCTGGCACCGCAGCTTTTGCATGGCTTCCGTGCATTACCGCGGCACAGTCGATGCCCCCGGTCTGGTCTTGGCGCTGGACCGCGCCGAATACGGCCATTGTGACGGTTTGGCCTACGAAGTGGCTCCGCAAGACACCGACGCTACACTTGCCTACTTGCGGGAACGCGAGCTTATTTCCTACGCCTATCTGGAAGATTGGCTTAGCCTTGATCTTGCCAATGGCAGCCAGGTCCGTGCGCTGGCTTATGTCATCAACCGCGATCATGGCCAATACAGCGGCGCGCTGCCCCTGGAAGCCCAGGCCCGGATCATTGCCAAAAGCCACGGCCTTCGCGGCCCGAACTGCGATTATCTTTATGCCACCACTGAACACTTGGCCAAACTGGGCATTGCTGACGCCGATCTTGCATGGCTGTCCGACCGCGTCCGTGAATTGCGCCGCCGCGCCACAAATTGAGCCCCCAATTCACCCGCTTTCACTTGGCAGCGACGCGCCTGCGTGCATAATGTTGGCAGAGCAGAAACAATGGGGCCAAACCCACTGATGGATAAACCAAAGGCTGATCCGACAACCTATTTCAGCCAACCGATCCGTCAGATCGTGATGATGCTGATTGCGACCGGGCTTGTTGGCTTTGGTGCGTGGGTCATCCACGCCCAAGTGGCAGACATCTTCCGCACCAACCCGCTGCTGAACGGCTTTATTTTCATGGTGTTCTTGCTGGGTATTCTGACCTGCTTTTGGCAGGTGCTGATTCTGATCCAATCGGTCAGCTGGATCGAAGGCTTCGCGCGCCACGTGCCGGGGCATGACATGACGGTGCCGCCAAAATTGCTGGCCCCGCTTGCGGCGCTGCTGCGCAAGCGCGGCGCGAAAATGCAAATTTCCACCTCGTCGTCGCGGTCGATCCTTGAATCTGTGGGTACGCGTATTGAGGAAGCCCGCGATATCACGCGCTATCTTACCAACTTGTTGGTTTTCTTAGGCCTTCTCGGCACCTTCTACGGCTTGGCCATCACTGTGCCTGCGATCGTCGAAACCATCCGGTCGCTGGCGCCAAAAGAGGGCCAAGGCGGGGTAGAGCTGTTTACCAAATTGATGAACGGCCTTGAATCGCAGTTAGGCGGCATGGGCACCGCCTTTTCATCGTCGCTTCTGGGGCTTGCCGGGTCTTTGGTTGTGGGGCTGTTGGAACTGTTCGCAAGCCGTGGCCAAAACCGCTTTTACGGCGAGTTGGAAGAATGGATATCGTCGATCACCCGGGTGGGGTTTTCCAGCGCCGATGGCGAAGGCCACGACACATCAGCCATGACCGGCGTGATGGAACATATGGCCGTGCAAATGGAAACACTGCAAAGCTTTTACACCCAGGCTGATGCCAACCGCGAGGTTGTTGATGGCCGCATCGGCGATTTGGCCGCCGCCATTGGCCTGTTGACCCAACGCATGGCCGCCGAGGCAGGGCAGGGTGCATCACTTGCCCGCATCGCGGATGGTCAGGACCGCCTGATTGCCGCGCTTGGCACTGCCGAAGGTGGCGCGCATTCTGATGCTGAAAGCCGTATGCGTTTGCGGTCGATCGATGTGCAACTGCTGCGGATTTTGGAAGAAATCTCTGCGGGCCGGCAAGAAAGCACGGCTGATCTGCGGTCCGATATCACAGCTCTTACCGCGTCCATTCGGCAACTGAGCCGCGGCACAGTGGGGCGGGGCTGATCATGGCGCTTGGCAGGCGTCGCGACAGCTCGATGATCTGGCCGGGGTTTGTCGATGCGGTAACGACCATTTTGATGGTGCTGATGTTCGTGCTGACCATTTTCACCGTCATGCAATCGGTGCTGCGCGACACCATCAGCACCCAAGATACCGAATTGAATTCATTGACAGATCAGTTGTCGGGCCTTGCCGATGCGCTGGGGCTGGAGCAAAAACGCACCCGCGATTTGCAGGCTGAAGGTGAACGTCAGTCCACATTTATCGCCACGCTGACCAGCCAGATCGCCACCCGCGAAGGCGAACTTGCTGCTGCCAGCGCCAAGATCACCGGTTTTGAGGCGCAGGTTGCAGGCCTGCTGGCAGACCGCGAAGCGGCACGCGGGCAAATTGCCGATCTGCAAACAGCGCAAATAAAATTGCTATCGGATAAAGAGGCGCTCGATCTGGCTTTGGCCACCGCACGCGGTGAAATTGATGCCGGGGTCGAGGCTGCACGTCTGGCCGCAGCAAAGCGCGACGCGGTGGAAGCGCTGATTGCCGATTTGCGCGCGAAATCCGCCAAGACGGATGCAGATTTGCAGACGGTGACCGTGTTGCTTACCCAAGAAGAAGCCGCCCGCGCCGTTGATCAGGCAGCGGCTGATGCGTTGCGCGCAAAACTGGCCAGTGCGGATACCGAACTTACCGCAATGACCCTGAATTTGGAAGAACAACGCAAACGGGCGGAAGACACGCTGACCCTGCTGGCCGCCGCGCAAACCGATGCCGCAAAGGCGGTAACGGGCAAAGACGCGTTGTTGGAAACCGCCAAAGCCGCTTTGGCGGCACAGACCGCGCAATCGGCAAAAGACGCGCGGGCGGTTGCTTTGCTGAACGAACAGGTGGCGGCTTTGCGGGTTCAACTTGGCGGCTTGCAAACCATTCTCGATGCCTCGGCAGCCAAGGATGCGGCGGCAAACGTGCAGCTTGAAGCGCTTGGAACACAGTTGAATTCCGCGCTGGCACAGGTGGCCGCTGAACAAAGCCGGCGCGCTGATCTGGAAGAAGCCGAACGCAAACGGCTGGAATCAGAAGCGAAATCCCTGACCGCAGAGGCGCAGAATTTGGCCAAGTTCCGGTCTGAATTCTTCGGCCAGTTGAGCCGCGTTCTGGCAGGGCGCGAAGGCGTGCGGGTGGTCGGCGACCGTTTTGTATTCTCGTCCGAGGTGTTGTTCAGCGCAGGCGCCGCTGATCTGGCCCCCGAAGGGCGCGCACAGATTGCAAAAGTTGTGGCCACCCTGAACGAGGTGGCAAGCCAAATTCCCGAAAGTATAGATTGGATTATCCGCGTTGATGGCCACACCGATAATGTGCCGCTATCAGGCTTTGGCGCGTTCAAGGACAACTGGGAACTTAGCCAGGCCCGCGCCCTGTCTGTGGTGCGCTTCATGCAGGATGATTTGGGATTTCCCCCCAGCCGCATGGCCGCAACCGGTTTTGGCGAATGGCGGCCAGTGGCAGTCGGCGACACCCCCGAAGCTTTGGCGCAGAACCGCCGGATAGAGTTGAAATTGACGGAACGCTAGGTGCGTAATACGCTGAAAAACCTGTCCGAAATTATATTATATATGTAAGTCAGTGGCTTGGAGATTGGCGCGCGCGGGTGATAACTGGAATTTTCGCCCCACAACCTTTCCGCGAAAAAGTAAGCGCGCCCCTGAAAAAACCTGCTATACTTTCCACACAGCAAGCCTGCGACCCGAAATGATACCCCAATCATGACCGTCCGGCGCGAAAGATTGACCCGGACCGTCCCTTGTAAAAAAAGGAAGATCCCGGATGCCAGAAACCATCGGAAACCCACTATCCTGGGCCTTTGGCGCGGTCAGATCAAGCTTGGGATACGCCTCTTCCGTGGCGAATTCCGTGGGCTCGCAAGCTGCCGCAGGCACCGATTTTCCCCAAATCAGAACCCTGACATTGGACGATCTAAGGGTCGCCCTTCGCAAAGGCTGGGCCGATGTGATGGCCTTTCGGTCCGACGTGGTTTTCGTCTGCCTTTTATACCCGGTGATCGGCGGCGTTCTTGCCGCTCTTGCATTGAAGGGCAATTCAATGCAACTGATTTTTCCCGCCTTATCCGGCTTTGCCCTTGCAGGCCCGGTCGCGGCGGTTGGATTGTATGAAATGAGCCGCCGTCGGGAACAGGGTCTGCCCAACAGCTGGCTGGCTTACCTCGATGTGATCAAATCGCCAAAGTTTGGCGGGATCTTAATCCTGAGCCTGTTCCATGTGGTGATTTTTCTGGTCTGGATCATGGCGGCGAATTTGATCTTTGATGCGACCCTTGGACCAGATGCGCCAGTTTCCGTGACCGCCTTTGCCCGCGAAGTTTTCACTACCGGCGCAGGCTGGGCGATGATCATCATCGGCATGGCGGTGGGATTTGCGTTCTCTGTCGCCGTGCTGGCGATTTCCGTAGTGTCCTTTCCGATGCTGTTGGACCGCGATGTAAGCCTGCCGACTGCGGTGGTAACATCTGTGAATGTGGCGTTGAAAAACCCGGTGCCGATAGGGGTTTGGGGGTTGATTGTGGCGGGGTCGCTTGCGTTGGGATCGTTGCCTGCGATGCTTGGGCTGGTGCTGGTTTTGCCGATTTTGGGGCATTCAACCTGGCATTTGTATCGGCAAGCTGTGGTTTGACGGGCTAAAAGCCGGTGAAAAGCAGGTCCAGCGCGCAGTTGATTTCGTCGCGCATATGGCTGATATCGCCTATATTTGCGCCAAGTTCGGCCAGTGTAGCCGTCGCCAGGAATTGAGTGCCGATAAAGTGGTCTTCGCCATCAAAAAAAACTGTCGGGTTCAAGATTCTGCTATCTGGCGCGTTGTTGGACTTTGGGATCAGCGGGACAACAACCCGTGTTATAAGATTGTCTAAAAGGTTATGTTGAACGTCCACGACAAGGCTGCCGTTTGGCCTGCGGTAAATGTCAAATTGGCGGGACATGCGCTGTTAAAACTGGCGCAGATCGGCAAGCGGCAAACCATTTTCTTCGACATATGTGTTCCAATAGGTGATGGCGCCGGCATTTTCACGCGTCCATGCGGCTTCGCGGGCTTCTTTCAAGGCAGCGGTCAGCCCGGCTTCGGCGGCGCGGGAAATATTCACCCCCAAAGCACGGGCATCATCCAACAGTTGGCGATCCATGGTCAGGCTGGTGGCGCGGCGGTTGGGGGCAGGCATGTGCAGGGTCCAATTCGTGGCATGACTCTATGATAAAACATACCGTATTTATGCGGTATATCTACATCTGTGTTTTGATCGGCCCGCAAACAAAAACCCCCGCAAGGGGCGGGGGTTTTTCGGTAGAACGGTGCTTATTCTGCTGTCAGCAGGGGCGGTTTGGATTTGGTCAGCGCCGGTTTTTGCGGCTCTTCTATATCCAGAACAATCGCGTCGTCTTGCAGCCCGACCTTGACCAGACCACCCTTCATCAGCTTGCCGAACAGCAATTCTTCGGCCAGCGGCTTTTTGATGTGTTCCTGAATCACGCGGCCAAGCGGGCGCGCGCCCATCTTGTCGTCATAGCCTTTGTCGCCCAACCAGGTGGCGGCCTCAGCCGAGATTTCGATATGCACATTGCGATCCAGAAGCTGCGCCTCCAGTTGCAGCACGAATTTTTCGACCACTTGCCGGATCACTTCTTTGCCAAGCGGGGCAAAGCTGATCACCGCATCAAGCCGGTTGCGGAATTCGGGCGTGAACGTGCGTTCAATCGCCGCCGTATCTTCCCCCGTGCGCCGTTCGCGGCCAAAGCCGATGGCGGTTTGCGATTGTTCACGCGCACCTGCATTCGAAGTCATGATCAGAATGACATTACGGAAATCGACCGACCGCCCGTTATGATCGGTCAGTTTGCCGTGATCCATCACCTGCAACAGGATGTTGTAGACATCCGGATGCGCCTTTTCCATTTCGTCCAGTAACAGCACACAGTGCGGGTGCTGATCAATGCCGTCGGTCAACATGCCGCCCTGATCAAACCCGACATAGCCGGGGGGGGCCCCGATCAGGCGCGATACCGCGTGTTTTTCCATGTATTCCGACATGTCGAACCGCAGAAGTTCCACGCCTAAAGCGCTGGCGAGTTGCTTGGCCACCTCGGTTTTGCCGACACCTGTTGGCCCCGCGAACAGGTAGTTGCCGATGGGCTTTTCAGGTTCGCGCAAACCCGCGCGCGCCAGTTTGATGGCCGAAGCCAAGGCTTCGATGGCTTTGTCTTGGCCAAACACCACGCGTTTCAGCGATTTTTCAAGATCTCGCAGCACTTCGGCATCATCCTTGGACACCGATTTTGCCGGGATACGGGCGATTTTGGCAACGACAGCCTCGATTTCCTTGATCCCGATCAGTTTGCGCTTTTTGGAATCGGCCAGCAGATGCTGGGCCGCCCCAGCCTCGTCAATCACATCAATCGCCGAGTCCGGCAGTTTACGGTCGTTGATATAGCGCGCCGCAAGCTCGACGGCGACCTTGATAGCCTCTGCCGTGTAGCGCAGATCGTGGTGTTCCTCAAAGTGCGGCTTCAAGCCCATCAGGATCTTGATGGCATCTGGAACAGACGGCTCGTTCACGTCGATCTTTTGGAAACGGCGCGACAGGGCGCGATCTTTTTCAAAATGCTGGCGGAATTCCTTGTAGGTCGTTGATCCCATGCAACGCAGTTTGCCGCCCTGAAGCGCTGGTTTCAGCAGGTTTGACGCATCCATCGCACCGCCTGATGTTGCACCGGCCCCAATCACGGTGTGAATTTCGTCGATGAACAGAATGGCATCAGGGTGATCTTCGATTTCCTTGACGACCGCTTTCAGGCGTTCTTCAAAGTCACCGCGGTAGCGCGTGCCAGCCAGCAGTGAGCCCATATCGAGCGAGTAAATCGTGGCGCGGGCCAAGATATCAGGCGTTTCCTTGTTGATGATTTTCCATGCCAAACCTTCGGCAATGGCGGTTTTGCCAACACCGGGGTCGCCGACCAGCAGGGGGTTGTTTTTCCGCCTACGGCACAGAACCTGAATGCAGCGTTCAACTTCGGCTTCGCGCCCGATCAAGGGATCAACATCGCCTTTCTTGGCTTTGACATTCAGATCGACGCAGTATTTCGACAACGCGGATTCTTTGGCATCGCCCGCCTCGGCCTTTGGGGTTTCGTGATGTTCTTCGGCACCCGTGACAGGGCGCGGCTCACCAAAGGATGGGTCTTTGGCCACGCCGTGGGCGATGAAATTCACTGCGTCGTAGCGCGTCATATCCTGTTCTTGCAAGAAATACGCGGCGTTGGATTCGCGTTCGGCAAAGATTGCGACCAGCACGTTGGCACCTGTCACTTCGGTGCGGCCCGACGATTGCACGTGGATCGCGGCACGTTGAATGACGCGCTGAAAGGCGGCAGTTGGCACCGCTTCCGATCCTTCAACTTCGGTCACCAGCGTTGACAGATCATCGTCAATGAATTCGACCAGCGTTTTGCGCAGGATCACCAGATTGACCGAGCACGCCTTCATGACGCGTTCGGCATCAGGTTCGTCTATCAGCGCCAGAAGCAAATGTTCCAATGTGGCGAGTTCGTGGCGGCGCGCATTTGCCAGGGCAAGGGCGCCATGAATGGCTTGCTCGAGTGTGGTTGAAAAAGATGGCACTTGGTCGTGCTCCTGTCTTAGCGGTCAGTTGGGCGATGTGCCTGATATGACCGTGGCCTCATATGGTTAAGCTTCGGTTTTATTTCACGCACTTCAAGAGTAAAATGGGGCAAATTTCGGTTTGTCGAAGGTGCATCACAAAATGTGATCAGTTTACATGGTTTGACGGGGTTAAAAGCTGTCTTTTCGGGCGCGCAGGTCGGCGAAGGCTTCCGCGTCGGTTGCGTTTGGCGTGCCAAGCGCGGATTTCATCTGCGTAGTCGCTGCGCGCAGAAAGGGGTTGGTGGCAAGTTCGTCAGCGAGGCGGGATGGCACGGTGGCCAATCCTTGCGACCGGGCCGCGTTGATCCGGTCAGAACGCAAGATAAGATCAGGATTGCCCGGTTCAAGGGCCAGCGCGAAGGCCATGTTGGATGCAGTGTATTCGTGGCCGGAACAGATCAAGGTTTCGGGGGGAAGTAGGCTTAGTTTTTGCAAGCTGTCCCACATTTGCGCAGGGGTGCCCTCGAACAAACGACCGCACCCCATGGCCATCAGGCTATCGGCGGTGAAGACAAGCGCGGAGTTGGGGAAGTGAAACGCGATGTGGCCGACTGTGTGACCGGGCACGTCGATGACGGTGCCAGTGTCAGACCCAACGGAAATGCTGTCGCCTGCCATGAGTGCCAGGTCCAATGACGGCAAGCGGTGCGCATCACCGGCAGCCCCAATCACTTTGGCCCCGGTGGCGACCACAAGGGCAGGCACACCGTCGATATGATCCCAGTGATGATGTGTCAGGAAAATCTGGTGCAGCGGCCATCCGCGCACAGCAAGAGCCTCGATGATGGGGGCTGCGTCTGGCACATCGACGACGGCGGTGGCTCCGGTATCCGCGCAGCGCAGCAGGTAGGCATAGTTATCTTTCAGGCAGGGAACCGTCACCAGCGTTAATGCCATGGTATTTGCACTTTCTTATCTTACATGTATGGCCGTAACATCGCCCGGAAAGGCACCGCCTGCAATGCATCTGGATGTCCTTGATCTGCGAAATTTCTATTATCGCACGGCCTTGGGCCGGGTGGCGCAGCGGGCGGTGCGTGATCAGGTGACGAACCTTTGGCCGCCCGCCAAGGCACAGGCGCAAACGGTTGTGGGATTTGGCTTTGCGGTGCCGCTTTTGCGCCCCTACCTTGCAGATGCGCGCCGGGTGATTGGCCTGATGCCGGGGCCGCAGGGTGTGATGCCCTGGCCCGCCGGGGCGGATAATGTGTCGGTGCTGTGCGATGATGCCTGTTGGCCGCTGCAAACCGGCATGGTGGACCGCCTTATCGTGATGCACGGGCTGGAGACATCGGAACATCCGACATCGGTGCTGGCTGAGGCGCACCGTGTGCTGGGGCCGGGTGGGCGTGCGCTGTTTATTGTGCCAAACCGCATTGGTCTGTGGGCGCGGCGCGATGGCACGCCGTTTGGCTTTGGCCGCCCCTATTCAATGAGCCAGCTGGAAGCGCAGCTGAAGAACCACGACTTTACTCCGGAACGCAGCGTATCGGCGCTGTTTGTGCCGCCTTCGCATAGCCGGTTCTGGTTGCGCACAGCCGAATTTTGGGAACGCATGGGGGGGTGGATTGGTCCGGCCGTGGCGGGTGGCGTGTTGATCATCGAGGTCAGCAAACAGGTGTATGCGCCGACGCGAGGCGGGTTGAAGGCGGCAGTGCGCAAGCCGTTGAAGGTGCTGGAGGGAATACCGATCGGTTTGCCCGCACCGGGCATGGCGCCGTCACGTCATCGGGCCGAATGAGGTTGTTCCTTTGCGGCAGGCCGCAGCGATTCACGCAGATGTGATGGATTTGCGTGTCGTGCCGGGGTTTTGCACCGCCTGTGCAGCTACAATCGGACGCAGCTTCGCATATGCCTTTTTAAGCGTCTGATAAAAAACAAAACTTTGCCTGCAACTTTCTGCCCAGAAAGGTTGCGGGTCTGTGAACGCTCTGCTACACCCCGCCCAAATCGAGACGCATGCAGCATGTATGCGCCATGAGTAGCTTCTGGCCAATGCGCAAGCGTAGCTAACAGAAGCACAACAGCGGAAGGATTGACGTGTCAGAACCTGTTTCGATTTCGACCGGCATTGCGTCGCGCTACGCGACCGCGCTGTTTGAATTGGCCAAAGAAGATAAAGCGTTGAAGGTGCTGGAGGCAGATGCCGCAGCACTAGAAGCGGCCCTTGTTGCCAGCCCGGAATTGGGCGCAATGATTGCCTCACCTATCATTTCACGAACCGAACAGACTGGTGCTATCACGGCGATTGCTGCCAAAATGGGCGTGGCCCCGTTGATGGCGCATACGCTGGCCTTGATGGGCGCAAACCGCCGCTTGTTCGTGTTGCCGCAGTTCATAGCCGACCTGCGCGCCCGCATTTCCGCCGAAAAGGGCGAGATGACAGCCGAAGTGATTGCCGCGAAGGCGTTGACCGCCGCACAATCCAAGAAGCTTGCCGCCACGCTTAAAGCCAAGGTCGGTAAAGACATCATTCTGAAAACCACTGTAGATGCGTCGCTTATCGGCGGTCTTGTTGTCAAATTGGGCTCGACCATGATTGATACGTCAATCAAGGCAAAGCTCGCAGCCCTGCAAAATGCAATGAAAGAGGTCGGGTAATGGGTATCCAAGCTGCTGAAATATCGGCAATCCTGAAGGACCAGATCAAGAATTTCGGCAAGGAAGCCGAAGTTGCCGAAGTTGGCCGCGTGCTGTCCGTAGGCGACGGGATTGCGCGTGTGCACGGGCTGGACAATGTTCAAGCGGGCGAAATGGTTGAATTCCCCGGCGGTATCCGCGGGATGGCCTTGAACCTTGAAGTGGACAATGTCGGCATCGTTATTTTCGGTGACGATCGGTCGATCAAGGAAGGCGACGTTGTAAAACGCACCAAATCCATCGTGGACGTGCCTGCGGGCAACGCCCTGCTGGGCCGCGTCGTTGATGGCCTTGGCAACCCGATTGACGGCAAAGGCCCGATTGCGGCAACCGAGCGTCGCGTCGCCGACGTCAAGGCCCCCGGCATCATTCCACGCCAATCGGTGCACGAGCCGATGGCGACCGGATTGAAATCCGTGGATGCAATGATCCCGATTGGCCGTGGCCAGCGCGAATTGATCATCGGTGACCGCCAGACCGGCAAAACCGCCATCGCGCTTGATACGATCCTGAACCAGAAGTCGTATAATCTGGCTGCTGGCGATGACGAATCCAAGAAGCTTTACTGCATCTATGTGGCCATCGGGCAGAAACGCTCCACCGTGGCGCAGTTGGTGAAGAAGTTGGAAGAATCCGGCGCGATTGATTACACAATCGTGGTGGCTGCTACCGCATCCGACCCGGCACCGTTGCAGTTTCTGGCACCCTATGCCGCGACCGCGATGGCCGAATTTTTCCGCGACAATGGCCGTCATGCGCTGATCATCTATGATGATTTGTCCAAGCAGGCCGTTGCTTATCGCCAGATGTCGTTGCTGCTGCGCCGCCCACCGGGCCGTGAAGCCTATCCCGGCGACGTGTTCTATCTGCACAGCCGCCTTCTGGAACGGTCGGCCAAGCTGAACGCTGATAATGGGTCTGGCTCGCTTACCGCCTTGCCGATTATTGAAACCCAAGGCGGCGACGTGTCTGCCTTTATTCCGACAAACGTGATTTCGATCACAGATGGCCAGATCTTCCTGGAAACCGAATTGTTCTATCAGGGCATCCGTCCGGCTGTGAACACGGGTCTTTCAGTGTCTCGTGTGGGCTCATCTGCGCAAACCGATGCGATGAAATCGGTGGCTGGCAAGGTAAAGCTGGAACTGGCGCAATACCGCGAAATGGCGGCGTTTGCACAGTTCGGGTCGGACCTTGACGCATCGACACAGCAATTGCTGAACCGTGGCGCGCGCCTGACCGAGTTGATGAAGCAAGCGCAATATTCGCCGCTGACCAATGCCGAGATTGTTTGTCTGATCTATGCCGGCACCGCCGGTTATCTGGACAAGATTCCGGTGAAGGACGTTGGCCGTTACGAGGTGGGCCTGCTGAAGCACCTGCGCAGCAACGACAAAGCCTTGCTTGAAGACATCACCATGAATGACCGCAAGGTTAAGGGTGAGCTGGAAGACAAGATCAAGGCTGCCTTGACCGCGTTCGCCAAAGATTTCGCGTAAGGTTCGGTCGGGGAGATAACAGATGCCCAGCCTTAAGGACCTGAAAAACCGGATCAGCAGCGTGAAAAACACGCGCAAGATCACCAAGGCGATGCAAATGGTTGCAGCCGCCAAACTGCGCCGTGCGCAAGAGGCGGCCGAAGCGGCACGCCCCTATGCCGAGCGGATGATTTCCGTTGTGGCGGGGCTGTCATCGGCGGTTGGCAAAACCGATGGCGCGCCGCGTTTGTTGGCCGGAACCGGTGCCGATAAGGTGCATCTGTTGGTGGTCCTGACATCGGAACGTGGCCTGTGCGGCGGCTTCAATTCCACCATCGTGCGTCTGGCGCGGGCGCATGCGGCAAAGTTGCTGGCGGCTGGCAAGACGATCAAGATTTTGACCGTCGGCAAGAAAGGGCGCGAACAGTTGCGCCGTGACTTGGGGCAGTATTTCGTCGGTCATGTTGACCTGAGCGAAGTTAAACGCTTGGGCTATGTCAACGCGCAAGGTATCGCACGGGAAATCCTTTCCCGCTTTGATGGCGGCGAATTTGATGTGGCGACGCTGTTCTTCAACCGCTTCCAATCGGTGATTGCGCAAATTCCAACCGCGCAGCAAATCATCCCGGCGACGTTTGACGCAACCGCACAAGTGTCTGCCTTGTACGACTATGAACCGGGTGAAGAAGCCATTTTGGCCGACCTTCTGCCGCGCGGTGTGGCGACCCAAGTGTTCACCGCATTGCTGGAAAACGGCGCCTCTGAACAGGGTGCCCGGATGTCGGCCATGGATAACGCCACGCGCAACGCAGGCGATATGATCAACCGCCTGACCATCCAATACAACCGCTCGCGTCAGGCCGCGATCACCAAAGAGCTTATCGAAATCATCTCGGGCGCTGAGGCGCTCTGACCCGCACGGAGAGACAAGACATGGCTAAAGCACCAAAATCGCAGGGCAAAATCACGCAGGTGATCGGCGCCGTTGTGGACGTGCAGTTTGACGGCGATCTGCCGGCCATTCTGAACGCGCTGGAAACACACAACAACGGCAAGCGGCTGGTCATGGAAGTGGCGCAGCATCTTGGCGAAAATACCGTGCGCGCCATTGCGATGGACGCAACCGAAGGTCTGGTGCGTGGCGAGCCTGTCACCGACATCGGGTCGCCGATCATGGTGCCGGTTGGCAACGCCACGCTGGGCCGCATTCTGAATGTCATCGGCGAGCCTGTTGACGAAAAAGGCCCGGTTGTGGCGACCGAATACCGCGCCATTCACCAGCCAGCGCCGACATTCGCGGAACAGGCGACTTCGTCTGAAATTCTGGTGACCGGCATCAAGGTGATCGACCTTCTGGCCCCTTATTCCAAGGGCGGCAAGATCGGGCTGTTCGGCGGTGCGGGCGTTGGCAAAACCGTTCTGATCATGGAATTGATCAACAACATCGCTAAAGTGCACTCGGGTTTCTCGGTGTTTGCGGGCGTCGGTGAACGCACCCGTGAAGGCAACGACCTTTACCACGAAATGATCGAATCCGGTGTTATCGTGCCGGATGATCTGGAAAAATCCAAAGTGGCGCTTGTGTATGGCCAGATGAACGAACCCCCAGGCGCGCGCATGCGTGTGGCGCTGTCGGGCCTGACATTGGCCGAACAGTTCCGCGATCAGTCCGGCACCGACGTTTTGTTCTTTGTGGACAACATCTTCCGCTTTACCCAAGCCGGTTCCGAAGTGTCGGCGCTGCTGGGCCGTATCCCGTCCGCCGTGGGCTACCAGCCAACGCTGGCAACCGACATGGGTGCTTTGCAAGAGCGTATCACCTCGACCAAAGCCGGTTCGATCACGTCCGTTCAGGCGATCTATGTGCCAGCCGACGATTTGACCGACCCGGCACCTGCGACATCGTTTGCGCATTTGGACGCCACGACCAACCTGTCGCGCGCCATTTCGGAATTGGGGATTTATCCGGCGGTTGACCCGCTCGATTCCACCTCGCGTCTGATGGACCCGCTGGTTCTGGGGCAGGAACACTATGATGTTGCCCGTTCGGTTCAGGGTATCTTGCAGCGCTACAAATCGCTGCAAGACATCATCGCCATTCTGGGCATGGACGAACTTTCCGAAGAAGACAAACTGACGGTCGCCCGTGCGCGGAAGATCCAGCGTTTCCTCAGCCAGCCGTTCGACGTGGCAAAGGTGTTCACCGGGTCTGACGGCAAGCAGGTGCCGCTGGAAGAAACCATCAAGTCGTTCAAGGCCGTGGTTGCGGGCGAATATGACCATCTGCCGGAAGCGGCCTTCTACATGGTTGGCGGCATTCAGGAAGTCATCGAAAAAGCGCAGCGTCTTGCTGCGGCAGCGGCGTAAGGACACATTATGGCAGGCACATTGCAGTTTGATCTTGTGTCGCCAGAGCGCAAGCTTGCTTCCATTGCGGCGACCGAAGTGCAAATTCCGGGGGCTGACGGCGATCTGACGGCGATGGCGGGGCATTCCCCCACCATCACCACCCTGCGCCCCGGTGTTTTGCGGGTGATCGGAGCGTCGGGCACGCAAGCCTATGTCGTGACCGGCGGTTTTGCCGAAATCACCGCAAGCGGTGTGTCGGTGCTGGCCGAACGCGCGATTGCGCTGGAAGAGGCGACGCCCGCGCTGATGGATACGCTTGTGTCCGAAGTTCGCGAAATGATGGCAACCAGCACCGACAAAGACGGTGCCGAAAAACTGCTGCAAGATATGCTGGCGCTCAAAGTGGCCGCTGGGCACTGATTATTCTGAACTCTGACGTGAAATGGCCCCGATTGCGGGGCCATTTCTTTTTCATTTCCTAACTTTTGCCGTGAATACTGGTTAACGTTGCGGCAAGAGGTTTTTGAATGAAGCGCATTTCGTCGGGTAGCATTGGTGTTGATCAAGGATCGCGCGTCCTTTTTTCGGATTTTGCCGATGGCGGGATGATGTGGACAGGGCACGGCCCTCGCGAAAGCCGCCATACCGTAGCCTTTAATGAAGCCTATGCCGAGGTGCCCTCAGTGACAGTGTCAATCTCGATGTGGGATCTGGATCAAAAGACCAATGCGCGGGCCGATGTGGCGGCTGAAAATATAACCAACACATGCTTTGAACTGGTTTTCCGCACCTGGGGCGATAGCCGGGTGGCGCGCATCCGTGCCGATTGGCTGGCCATCGGCCCGCTGCGTGACCCAGACGGCTGGGAATTGTATTAACCTGCCGCTCATCAAGCCCCTGCGGGCTTTCTTCGTTGACCGCCCGAAAAGCGCCCGCAGGGTGGCGCTGAGAAGGAGTTACAGCAGCTTGGTATACATGCCTTCATAGATCGGGATCAGGGTTTCCGTCTCGAACAGCGATGACACCGATGTGCCATTCCAGATGTTCAGAATGGCCTGTGCAAAGACCGGGGCAGTTGGCACGATACGGATGTTTTTCGCATTTTTCACGGCATCAGTGGGTTCGATCGAATCCGTGATAACCAGGCTTTTCATGACGGAATTTTCCACCCGCTCCACCGCTGGGCCAGACAACACGCCGTGGGTGATATAGGCGTGCACTTCGGTGGCACCGTTTTCAATCAGCACTTCAGCCGCCTTGCACAGCGTGCCAGCCGTATCGCAGATGTCATCAACGATGATGCATTTCTTGCCCGCCACGGTGCCGATTACGGTCATTTCTGCAACTTCGCCCGCCTTTTCACGGCGTTTGTCAACGATTGCCAAGGGCGCGTTGATGCGCCTTGCCAGATCGCGCGCACGGGCCACGCCGCCGACATCGGGGGAAACGACCATCAAATCGTCCATCGCACCTTTGAAATGATGCTCTATATCCAGCGCAAAAATCGGGGATGCATAAAGGTTGTCCACCGGAATATCGAAAAAGCCCTGAATTTGCGCTGCGTGCAGATCCAACGTCAGCACGCGGTCAACACCCGCTTCGGTTATCAGGTTTGCCACCAGTTTCGCCGAAATCGGCGTGCGCGCCTTGGCGCGGCGGTCTTGGCGGGCGTAGCCAAAATAGGGTATCACAGCGGTAATGCGGTCGGCGGATGACCTGCGCAACGCATCGGTGATGATCAGCAGTTCCATCAGATTGTCGTTGGCGGGGTTCGAAGTGGACTGGATGATATACATATCCTCGCCGCGGACATTCTCGTAAACCTCAACGAAAATCTCCTGATCGTTGAAGCGTTCAACCCGCGCCTCGACCAATCCCACCTGCACACCCCGGTGCATCGACATCCGCCGCGCGATCCCTTTGGCAAGGGCCAGATTGGCGGTGCCAGAGATCAGTTTCGGCTCGGTAATGGCGGGCATATGTGATCCTGTGGCAAAGTGTGCGTAACGGATTCGCAGCGTTGACACCGCTTATCACCAAGGGTGGGTCTTGGGAACCAAAGCCATCCATGAGGGGCCATAAAATGCCGCAGATTGATTACTTTTTCGCGGCGATTTCGCCCTTTGTTTATCTGGGCGGCCAGCGGCTGGAGGCGATTGCCGCCAAGCACGGTGCCAATGTGCGATATATACCGATCGACGCGCCAGCGCTGTTTCCGCGCACCGGCGGCCAGGTGCTGGCCGACCGTCATCCGGCGCGGAAAGCCTACAGGATGCAAGAACTGGCACGATGGTCCGCGCGGTTGGGGATGAAGCTGGATTTGAAGCCTGCGTTCTTTCCAGTCAATCCTGCCCCCGCATCCTATGCCATCATCGCGGCGGCAAAGGTGGGTGGTGGTGATTTGGGCGGGTTGGTACATGCCTTTCCGCGCGCGGTTTGGGCGGAAGGGCGCGATATATCTGATGATGGCGTGGTGAAGGCTATTCTGGCAGGTCACGGGTTTGATCCGGCCATCGCCGACAAATACATGTTGATGGCCGCAGAGACCTATGCGGGCAATCTGGAAGAAGCGGTGTCGCGCGGTGTCTTTGGCGTGCCAAGCTACGCTGTGGAGCATCAGATTTTCTGGGGCCAGGACAGGCTGGAGGATCTTGATCTGCATCTGGCAGGCAAGATCTGATGGCTGAAGATATGGTGGCTTTAGAGGCACCGCATTTTCGGGTGTGGCATAAGGGCGGGGCGCGGCGCGCGTTGGCCTTGCATTGTTCACTGGCGCATTCGGGCGCGTGGTCTGGGCTGGTAGATCATTTGTCTGGCGTAACCGTCACAGCACTGGATCAGCCGGGCCACGGGCGCGCGGCAGACTGGGATGGGATGGACGACCTGCATGGGTTGACCACGCGAGCCTCAATCAAGATGGCAGAGGCACTGGCTGCAGGTGCCCCGATTGATGTGATCGGCCATTCGTTCGGGGCGACGATTGCCCTGCGCATGGCGTTGGAGCGACCTGATCTTGTCCGGTCTTTGGTGCTGATTGAACCACCCCTTTTTGCCGCTGCGCGTGCAGCCGGGCCGGCTGTTTTCGCAGAGTTTCGCGCACAGCATCTGGCGGTAGCAACGGCTTTGGCCGATGGGCAGCCAGAGCAAGCCGCTGCCCTCTTTCACGCGGGTTGGGGGAATGGAACGGAATTTGCCAGTTTGCCCGACCGTCAGCGCCGGTATATGACCGATCGCATCCATATCATCGCTGCACAGAACCCCTATCTGCTGGAGGATTCTGCGGGTCTTTTGCGCTTTATGGGGTTGGAGAGTATCGGTGTGCCAGTGCTGATGGTCGAAGGGGGCGCGTCACTGCCCATTGTCGCGGTAGTGCAAAATGAACTTGCCCGCCGTTTGCCGCAGGTCACGCGTCTGGTTGTGCCGGGGGCCGGGCATATGGTGCCAATCACCCATCCGGGCGAAGTGGCCGCAGCGGTGATGGCACATTTGGCGCGGTGTTAGCCGCGCAAAACTGTCAGCAACCCGTCGACTTCGGCCTCGGGCGTGTTCCAAGAGGTAACAAGCCGTGCCGCCTCGCGCCCTTCAGTCGCGGGGAAGGGGTAATAGGCGGCCCCATTGGCTTCGGCGCGGGCATGGGTGCCAGCCGGCCATTCCGGGAACATCATGTTGGCTTGCACCGTATGGTGCAAAGTGATGCCGGGAATATGGTCCAGCCCCTGCGCCAGCCGCGCACCCATGGCATTGGCATGGGTGGCCAGGCGCAGCCAAAGATCGTCTGTCAAATACGCCTCGATCTGTGCAGACAGGAAACGATGTTTCGAGGTCAGGTGTCCGGCCCGTTTTCGGCGCAATTCAAACTCCCAGGCTTTGGCGGGATCAAAGATCACCACGGCTTCCACCCCAAGACAGCCATTTTTGGTGCCGCCAAAGGACACAACGTCGATGCCTGCTTCCCAAGTCATCTGCGCAGGCGTCGCCCCGGTGGCGACAATCGCATTGGCAAAACGTGCGCCATCAAGGTGGCTTGGCACGCCGTGGGCACGGGCGATGGCGGCAAGAGCGGCCACTTCGGCGGCTGTGTAAACTGTGCCAGCCTCGGTCACATTGGTGATAGACAGCATGCCGCGCTGCACACCGTGCACCCCGGACGTGCCAATCTTGCCAAGCGCTTCGGTCAAGGCGTGCGGCGTCATTTTGCCATGCGCGCCAGCGACGCCAACCATTTTCGCGCCGCTTGTGTAAAACTCCGGTGCGCCGCATTCATCCACGGCGATATGCGCGTCGGTATGGGCAAAAACGGCAGACCAAGGCTGCGCATAAAGCGCCAGCGCCAGCGCATTGGCCGCGGTTCCGGTGGAGACAAGGAAAACTGCCGCCTCCGGGTGTTCAAACAGCGTGCGCATCTGGTCAGTCACCCGGTCCATGATGGCATCGGCGCCGTAGCTGCGCGCGAAGCCTTCGTTGGCGCGGGCGAGGGCGGCCATGATTTCTGGGGCGGCACCCGACGCATTGTCAGAGGTGAAAAACATCAGGGGGTTTCCTCGATAATATACTCTTCCCAGTCTTCTTCGGGCACCTCAAACTCTGGCGTGGTCCAGCCTTTGACCGAAATGCCTGCGTCATGCACCGACTGCGGATCGCCGGTGATCAGCGGGTGCCAGTTGTGCAGCGGCTTGCCTTCGAAAAGCAGCCGGTAAGCGCAGGTTCGCGGCATCCAATAGGCGATTTTTGGCAAGGTTTTGGGCGACAGCCGCACACAATCGGGCACGAACTGGTGCCTGATTTCGTATTGCGCGCACCGGCAGGAGGTGCCGTCCAGCAGGCGGCAGGCGATGCTGGTATAGGCAACTTCGCCGTCATCTTCGTATTCGATCTTATTCAGGCAGCACTTGCCGCAGCCGTCACACAGCGCCTCCCATTCCGTCTTGTTCATGTTTTTGAGGGGGACGGTTTCCCAGAATCTGGCGCGCTTTTTCTCGGTCATGGCAGGGTTGCCAAGATATCGCGCGCGCGGGCGCAGTCGGCGGCCATTTGGGTCAAAAGGCCCGGCAGGCCGTCAAATTTCATTTCTGGTCGCAGGTAATCGACAAAGGCGATTGACAGGTGCTGTCCATAAAGATCACCCGTAAAATCAAACAGATAAGTTTCCAAATTGGGTTGGTTGACCCCAAACATCGGACGCACGCCAAGGCTTGCCGCCCCCCTGTAGGTTCCGGTTTGAGTCCCGGTCAGCACATCGGCAAACACGGCATAGACACCAAACTTTGGCAGATGCAGGCCCATGAGCGCCATATTTGCCGTCGGGTAGCCCAGTTCGCGGCCGCGTTTTTCGCCGTGAATAACCTCGCCCTCAATGCGGTGCCAATGACCCAGCATGGCGGCCGCATCTTGTGGGCGACCATCCGTCAGCGCGCGGCGAATGGCGGTGGAAGAAATCTCAACGCCCCCCGATTTGACCAGATCGGCGATGGTAACCCTGAAGCCATAAATATTTCCAAGGGCCATCAGATCGGCAGCCCTTCCAGCCCGGCCTTTGCCAAAGCAGAAATCAGCGCCGACAACAACATGCGAAACGCCAAGGCCTTTCGCCAGCACATCGCGGGCAAATTCGGCCGGAGTAAGACCCGCCAGGGCGGGGCCAAAGGGCAGCTCATAAAGATGCTCAACCCCCAGCTTGGCCAATCGGTTGGCACGGGCTTCGGCGTTCATCAGGCGAAATGGCGGCGATGTTGGCGCGAAGTAATCGCGGGGGTGCGGCTCGAACGTGATGATCCCCAAGGGGGCGTCGTTGCGGGCAAGGTCGATCACTTTGCTATGGCCAAGATGCAGACCGTCAAAGTTGCCCATTGCGACCGATGCGCCTTTGGAAGATTGTGCAAGCCCTTGCCAGTGTTGGTAAATCTGCATTTTTCCCCAGTGCCAGGGCAGAACCCCGTTAGTCGAACTTGCGGCTAGGTGCCAAAACCAGCGCCTCGCCTTTCAGCACAAGGGTATCGCCCACCGCGCAGTGGGTTTCAAGGGTTACCCGGCGTTTGGCATGGTCGATCGCTGTCACTTTCACCTCAGCGTACACCGTATCGCCGGGGCGCACGGGGGCCATGAATTTCAAGCTTTGACCAAGATATACGGCCCCGTGCCCCGGAAGCTGTTCGCCGATGACGGCAGAGATCAGGGCCGCGGTCAGCATGCCATGCGCGACGCGGCCCTGAAAAATGGTGTCTTGTGCGTAAGCTTCGTCCAGATGGACCGGGTTATGATCAGTCGATACTTCGGCAAAAAGGCTTATATCCCGGTCGGTTACGGTTTTGCGCAAATAGCGGACCATGCCGATTTCGATGTCTTCGATACAGATCGTGCCGCGTGGCATATTGTCGAGCATCCTGCGAATCCCTGACTCAAGTTCACAAACCCTAGCAATTGCCGCATCTCAGAGCAATCCGTTGCGCAAGATAATTGCGAAATGTTGCTTTAGGGTGGAATTTAATTATGGTTACGATTTTAAGTTATCGCAAATAGCCCATGGCATAGGTGGCAGCAATCTGCTTCTTGTCTAGCCAATTTTCCAACAAGTCTTTGTTTGGATTGTTAAAGTCCGCACCAAACTGGTCTGCCGCGATGCCACCTGTGATAAAAAGCGTATCATGCCCTTCGGACTGGCCGCCTTGAATATCGGTGGCAATACCGTCGCCGATGCACAGAATTTGCGCGTCATCGCGGCCGGTCAGTGCGGCCAAACGGCGGCGGGCAAGGTCATAAATCGGCGGGTGCGGCTTGCCGAAATAAAACACGCGGCCCCCCATTTCTGCGTATGCCTGAGCCAAAGCACCGGCGCAATAAAGCCGCTTGTCGCCGTAATCAACCACGATATCGGGGTTGACGCATAGCATCGGCAAGTCCATGGTCTTGCTGAACAAAAGTGCCGCGCGGTAGTCATCTGGCGTCTCGCGCAGATCATCGGCAAGGCCTGTGCAGACGATACCTTCGGCTTGATCAAGGGTGGTGCGGATAATGGGGGATTCCGCGGCGACAGTTTGCAGCAGATCATCGGCGAAATCGGTAAAGAAAGCCTCATCCTTTGGCGCGCCGATATGGTGCACGCGGCGGCCCACCGCGCCAGTGATCAGCGCGTATTGTGCAGCGTCGCCAGAGGTAACCACCTCATCCCAGGCATCACGTGGCAGACCCATGGCAGCTAACTGACGGACAACACTAGGTTTTGGGCGGGGCGCATTGGTTAACAACACCACGAGGCCACCTTTGGCACGAAATGCCTGCAGCGCCGCTACGGCTGCGGGGAACGGCGTCTTGCCGTTATGCAGGCAGCCCCAAAGATCACAAAACACGGCGTCATAGCGGGCAGATATATCAGCAAGGGACACGGTGATCTGGGTCATTTTCGGCCTTTCAGGGCGCTGCACACCCCGTGCATATCACGTGCGTTTTGCGTGCATACGCGTCAAAACGGTGGGGCCAAGCTGCCGGGCGGAATATCGCCCGGCGTTATGGTCAAAGTTTGAGCATTGGGATGATCTGCTTTTTGCGGCTCATCACGCCGGGCAATACGACCGTGTCGCCGGTGACCTTCACGCCAAACGACGCTTCGGCCATTTGCTTGACCAGATCGTTGGGCACCAGCAGCGTGGCCTCTTCTTTCAGGATATCGACCACGAACAGCAACACCTGATCCGCGCCGTCTTCCGCCGCCACGCCCACCATCGACGCCATCAGCGATGCCTTGCGGTCCAGCACCACTTCGGGCGAAGTGGTTTCCAGCACCGACACGCGCAATTCGCGGCCCGCGACGTTGTATTCTTTAGAATCCATGCGAAGAAGTTCAGCATCCGAAAAACGCGACACGTCCGATTTGGCGGCAAACATCGCAGAGGCGAGGTCGCTCATATTGACACCCAGATCGACCGCCAGCTTTTCGGCAACGCTGCGGTCATGGTCGGTTGTGGTGGGGCTGCGAAACGCCAGCGTGTCGGACAGAATGCACGACAACATCGCACCTTTGATGTCGCGCGGGGCGCGTGCCAGATCATCGCCCATGATGTCGTGCATCACGGTGGCGGTGCAGGCAAGCGGGCGGATGATCACATCGATCGGAGTTTTAGAGGCAAGCCCGCCCACAAGCATGTGATGGTCGATGATCGCCAGGATCGTTGCCTGCCCGACAGAGGGCGGCAGTTCGGCGGGGTTGTTGGTATCAACGATCACCACATTCTGCCCAGCAGTCACATCGGAGATAATGTCCGGCTGCGCAAAGCCCCAATGCGACAGCACAAATGCGGCTTCAGTGTTGGGTGTGCCCAGCAACACGGGCTTCGCATCGCCGCCGCGCACAGTGTTCAGATACCACGCCCAGATGATGGCGGACATGGTGGCATCTGTGTCAGGGGATTTGTGGCCGAATACGAGGGTGGTCATGGTTGGTCCGTTCAATTCAAGGGGTTTGCGGGAGGGGATTTTCGCGCGGTTATAAATGGGCCGTGCGCCATTGTCACGCGCCGGACCGTCGGGGTTTGAATTGGACGGGAAGATGCGTTAGTTTGTCATACAAGTAGTGCGTGTATGACAAACTCAAGGTGCCCCATGCTCTCTGTCAGGCTACCCGAAGATATTGAAAAACGGCTGGATGCGTTGGCCAAGGCTACCGGGCGCAGCAAAACCTATTATGTGCGCGCCGCCCTGATGGCCAAGCTGGAGGATATGGAAGATATCTACATGTCCAAAGCGGTGATGGAACGGTTGGCGAGTGGCGAGGGAAAGACCTATCCGCTAGCGGATCCGGAGCGTGAACTTGGTCTGGCAGATTGAGGTTTCAGACGCGGCCAAAAAGCAATTGGCCAAGATGGGTCGGGTTGAAGCAAAGTGTGTGACGGCGTTTCCAAGGTTGCGCATCGCCAGCCTGGATGACCCCCGCCAGCTTGGCGAGGCGCTGCAAGGCGCGCGCTATGCCGGGCTTTGGCGCTACCGCGTGGGGGATTATCGCATCTTGGTTGATATTCGGGATCAGATTGTCACGGTGATCGTGGTTGGCGTCGGGCATCGGGGCGCGGTTTATCGGTAGCGTAGGTGCGGGCGTAGGATGGGCGATATCGCCCATCTCACGGGATGGAAAGCCGTGCCACGGTATATCCGTCACGTTCCAACAGCGCCAAAACGCCATCTTTGCCCGACAGATGCAACGCGCCGAAAGCGGCGAAAACCGGGCCATCGGCGGCGGCGGCCTTGATCACTGGTATCCACGATCGGTTGCGTTTGGCCATCAGCGCCTCTTCCATGCGGTCGAATTCGCCGTTGACCTGGTCTGGCGTGGCGCCGGGTACGGCCAGGGCTTGCAGCTTGGTAAATTCCCAGATGGCGCGGGTGTCTTGCGAGAAATAGGTATCCGCAAGGGTGATGGCGTAATCTGCGCCCAAATGTTCCATGGCAAGCGTGGAATGGATCATCGAAAGTTGATCTGCGTTCGACAGGCCGCCGAAGATTTCAAACACGGTATCAAACGGTTCCAGCGCCTTGATCGGCACATTTGCCGCAATGGCAGCATCCATGATCTGGCCATCAAGGCCTTCAGACACAGACGCTTGCGCCATGGCGCAGGGCGGAATGCCCAGCATCACCGAAATATACCACGGCTGAAATTTTGCGACCATGAAGGCGGGAATGCCCCGCGCGCGCATGGCAGTGGTCAGTGCTGCCCAATCCTCCGCAGGGAGTTGGTCAACAAGCGTGGGCCCGGTGGTGATGATCATCAGACCCGGATCACGCGCGAGTTGGGTTTTCAGCGCCTTTTCTTCTTCCGGTCCGGCTTCGACCAGAACGGTTGTGGCGGCGTCGATAATCGGGGTCAGGGCGGCGATGGTCGCTGCGTGGCGCGGATCATCCAAATGGTAAGACCCGATCAGGGTGATGGTTTGCCCCGCCTTTGTGGCCCGCCAATAGTTACCGACCGGGTGCGGGATTTTTGCAGTTTGCGCATCCAGAACGGCGCGGTCTGTGGGGGAAAGGCCCGCGATCAGGTTTTTCCCAAGACATTGCGCTTGCAAGGGACTGCTAAGGCACAGCAGCGTGCCGAGGGCCGCGGTAAGGCGTTTCATGCAGGCTCCGTCATAAAGCTTTGGCATTACAGCCTTAGACAGGTGGCACCGATCGGGCGAAATACCAAGGGCAGTTTTGCGAATTTGCGGGCGCGTTGGGCGCGTTTTAGCAGTTGGCGGGCTTGACTCGCGCGGTAGCTTTGCCTATCTCAGCCGCAGTTAGCACTCAGTCAATACGAGTGCTAATCTTATTCAACCTGAAACCAAAAGGGAGTGTTTTCAGATGGCATTCAAACCGCTGCATGACCGTGTCCTGGTGCGCCGCATCGAGGGCGAAGATAAAACCAAGGGCGGCCTGATCATTCCGGAAACCGCCAAGGAAAAGCCCGCCGAGGCCGAGATCATTTCCGTGGGCGAGGGTGCCCGCAAGGATTCCGGCGAGCTGATCGCGCCGTCGGTCAAGGCTGGCGACCGTATCCTGTTCGGCAAATGGTCCGGCACCGAAGTGAAGATTGACGGTGAAGACCTGCTGATCATGAAAGAAAGCGATATTTTGGGCATTATCAGCTGACGCTGATATCCTCGGGATCATTTCCTGAATGGGGTGATGGGCAGATTGCCCATCCTACGCTTTCAACTTTTAATCAATTCTAGGAGCAAGCAAAATGGCTGCTAAGGACGTCAAGTTCGATACCGATGCCCGCGACCGTATGTTGCGCGGCGTAAACATTCTTGCCGACGCTGTGAAAGTTACCCTTGGGCCAAAAGGCCGCAATGTGGTGATCGACAAGTCGTTCGGTTCCCCCCGCATCACCAAAGACGGTGTGACCGTTGCCAAAGAGATCGAGCTTTCCGACAAGTTCGAAAACATGGGCGCGCAGATGGTGAAGGAAGTCGCTTCGCGCACCAATGACGAGGCTGGCGACGGTACAACCACCGCGACGGTTCTGGCACAGGCGATCATCAAGGAAGGTCTGAAGGCGGTTGCCGCCGGCATGAACCCGATGGATCTGAAGCGCGGCATCGATATGGCCGTGGTCAAAGTTGTAGCCGCGATCAAAGCAGCGTCGCGGCCCGTCAAGGACAGCGACGAAGTGGCGCAGGTTGGCACCATTTCTGCGAACGGCGAGGCTGAAATCGGCCGTCAAATCGCCGATGCGATGCAAAAAGTCGGCAATGAAGGCGTGATCACCGTCGAGGAAAACAAGGGTCTGGAAACAGAAACCGAAGTCGTCGAAGGCATGCAGTTCGACCGTGGCTATCTGTCGCCCTATTTCGTGACCAACCCAGACAAGATGTTGGTCGAATTGGAAGACGTGTACATCCTGTTGCACGAAAAGAAGTTGGGCAGCTTGCAGCCAATGGTTCCGTTGCTGGAAGCCGTTATTCAAAGCCAGAAGCCTCTTCTGATCATTTCAGAAGATGTTGAAGGCGAAGCGCTTGCCACACTTGTGGTGAACAAGCTGCGCGGTGGCTTGAAGATTGCGGCTGTGAAAGCACCTGGCTTTGGCGACCGTCGCAAAGCCATGTTGCAGGACATCGCGGTTCTGTCAGGTGGTCAGGTCATTTCTGAAGATCTTGGCATGAAGCTGGAAAATGTCGGTCTGGACATGCTTGGCCGGGCCAAGAAGGTCACGATCACCAAAGACACCACGACCGTCATTGACGGCGCCGGTGACAAGGCCGAAATCAAGGCACGGGTTGACCAGATCCGCACCCAGATCGAAGAAACCACATCCGATTACGACAAGGAAAAACTGCAGGAACGCGTCGCCAAACTGGCGGGTGGTGTTGCTGTTATCCGCGTCGGCGGCATGACGGAAATCGAAGTGAAAGAGCGTAAAGACCGCGTCGATGACGCGCTGAACGCAACCCGCGCTGCCGTTCAAGAAGGCATCGTGGTTGGCGGTGGCGTTGCCCTGATCCAGGCCGGTAAGGTTCTGGAAGGCATGACGGGCGCCAACAGCGACCAGAATGCCGGCATCGCCATCGTGCGCAAAGCATTGGAAGCACCGCTGCGCCAGATCGCGCAAAACGCAGGTGTGGACGGCGCTGTTGTTGCGGGCAAAGTGCGCGAAAGCGACGACAAGACCTTTGGCTTTAACGCGCAGACCGAAGAATATGGTGACATGTTCAAGTTCGGTGTGATCGACCCCGCCAAAGTTGTGCGCACTGCACTGGAAGATGCGGCATCAGTGGCCTCGCTGCTGATCACCACCGAAGCCATGATCGCAGACCGTCCGGAGCCCAGGTCGGGCGGCGGCATGGGCGGCGGCATGGGTGGAATGGGCGGCATGGACGGGATGATGTAATCATCCTTTCCCGCTTGGAAAGTATGGAAAAGGGCATCCGAAAGGGTGCCCTTTTTCTTTTGACAGTTATGAAATAGGGCGGGTTCCCCGCAAGGTTTTGCCTCGCCTGTCCGGGTTCCCCGGAAAGGCTCAAGGTTTTTGAGTATTTAGGCGAAAAGGAAGCTGGCAGAGGGCTGCGATTGTCGTGGCAACCCGCGCAGTCTATGCAGGGGGCATGGCGCTGTTTTTGTGGACTTCCCTTGCAATGCTGGCCTTTGCCGCGAATTCGGTTTTGAACCGGATGGCGGTGGGGGCAGGGCTGATCGACCCTGTGGCTTATGCCGTGATCCGGCTGGCGGCAGGGGCCACCGTGCTGGCACTTTTGGTGCTGGGGCGTCGGGTTTTGCACGGTGGTGCGCTTTGGCCGGGCTGGCAGGGGCGGCTTGCCGGAGTGCTGGGATTACTTGCGTATTTGTTCGGTTTTTCCACGGCTTACCTGACGCTTGATGCGGGCATCGGCGCTTTGATCTTGTTTGGATCGGTGCAGATCACGATGTTCGCGGGCGCTTTGACAGTTGGTGAGGCTGTGCCATATGCGCGTTGGGCTGGGGCCGGAATGGCCTTTGTCGGGTTGTTGGTGTTGGTGGCGCCGGGCAGCGACATTGGCGCAGCGGGGCCAGTTGCTGCAATGGTTATGGGTGGCGTTGGATGGGGAATTTATTCGCTGGCTGGGCGCGGCGTGGTGGACCCGCTGTTGGCAACAGCGACCAATTTCATGCTCGCATTGCCGATGGCAGGCGGGCTGGCGTGGCTCCTGGGGCTGGGCCACGCCCCGCAACCTACAGGGGTCGGGCTGGCGGTTTTGTCGGGGGCGGTGACATCAGGGCTGGGTTATGCGCTGTGGTACGCGGTGGTGCCGCAGTTGGGGGCGGCACGTGCGGGGGTGGCGCAACTGACAGTGCCGATGCTTGCCGCAGGCGCAGGCGCGGTTTGGCTGGGAGAAGGGATTGGCTTTCGGTTCATTGTGGCATCGCTGCTTGTGTTGGGCGGCGTGGCGCTGGCCAGCATCGCCCGGCGCTAGAGCATGTCGTTCCGCATCTGATTCAGGATTCCCAATTTGAAGTCTGTGTGATTCACTGATCCTGCCAGATGTTGGGGGTTGGAATGGGCAAATCACATCCTATG
>JAYSPY010000024.1:0-42275 GCA_043721855.1 Pseudorhodobacter sp. | reverse complement strand
CACCAGCCTGATCGAAAACCGCCGCTGTAGGGCCGTGCATAACCAGCCTTGACCATTTTCTGCGCCAAAGGCGTGGCCCCAATCCACAGGGTGACCAGCCGCCGCTGATAGCGATCAAGCCCGCCGCGCTGCAGGCGCAGATCAGCATTGCCGAATAAAAATCCGCGCGAGGCCCATTTGGCTTTTTGCGCGGCCACCAATTCGGACAGACAATCTGGCGAAAACAGCTCTGGCGCATCAAAACCCACAAATCGCACCCGTTCCATCCCGTTCGTGCTGCACCAGATGTCGGCAGTATCACCATCAACAACATGCAAAATCCGACAATTGTCTGCGCCAAAAGCAATGGGTCGCGTGACCGTCAACACGCCATCGGTCAGTAAGGGCAAGCCGACAAGAGCCAGCCCAGACGCCACAATGACGGCGCGCAGATAAAACAACGGGTCCGCCAGCTTTTGCCACCAACGCCGCGGCCTGCCGGGCGATCTTGACGACCCGCCCATGGTCCACCGTGGCGGGCGGCGGTAGCTGCGACTGAAACGAACAACTGTGTTGGGCAAAAGTCGCTTCATCTGCCGCTAGCGCACCAGAAGATGCTGCACCACTGTGGCCAGATCATCGTAATGATCCAACAGCGCTTCGGGCTGCATCCGCGCGACCCCTGCGCCTTCGGGCCCAAATGTCACCAAGACAACCGGCACACCGGCTGCACGCCCGGTGTCGCGGTCTGTCTGCGTATCACCAATCAGCACTGCGCGCGACGGATCGCCACCGAGGCGAGCAATAGCCTCAAACAGCGGCGCGGGGTCCGGTTTGCGCACGGGCAGCGTATCGGCACCAACAAGCGTGCCGAACAGATGCCGAATGCCAAGCCGCCGGGTCAAGGTTTCCGCCAGGCCTTCGGGTTTATTGGTGCAAATGGCAAGCGCATAGCCCGCATCACGCAAGCCCTCGACCGCCTTCACGGCCCCGGGATAAAGCGTGGTATGGGTATCTATAGCCCCGGCATAAGCGTCCAGCAAAACCGGATACTGCGCATCGACCTGTGCTTCGCTATATGCACCAACCCGCGAAAATCCCAATCGCAGCATTGCACGCCCGCCGTGAAACGCGGTCAGCGCATCGGTGCTATCTAACAGATTTCCATGGCCAAGCCCGCGAAAACATGCGTTGGCCGCCGCCAGAAGATCGGCAGAGGTATCTGCCAGCGTGCCATCAAGATCAAAAACTATCGTGCGCATTGAAATTATCCGTTTGTAACTGTGCGAAAAGACAAGTGATAGACGGGCACTTGCAGCATTGCCAGAACCCGGTAAAACCAGCGCAACTTGAAGGAAAGTGTTTTTATGCCAATTGCATTGATTGTGCTTGCCGCAGGCCAAGGCACGCGAATGAATTCTGATTTGCCAAAGGTGCTGCACAAGGTTGGTGCGGCCCCCTTGTTGCACCACGCGTTGCGGGCGGGTCAGGCGTTGGGGCCGGACCGGGTGATCGTGGTGGCAGGACACGGGGCCGAGGGTGTTACCAAAGCTGCATTGGACTTTGATGATACCGTGATTGTTGTCGAGCAGCCCGAACGTCTTGGCACCGCTCATGCCGTTGCTCAAGCTCTGCCCGCCTTGACGGATGCCACAGGCGATGCCGTCGTATTATATGGTGACACGCCGTTCATTCGCGCCGAAACGCTTGAGGCAATGCTGGCCGGCCGCGCAAGATATGCGGTTGTGGTGCTTGGCTTTCAGGCGGCTGATCCGGGGCGCTATGGCAGGCTGATCACAACCGGTGCGATGTTGGACCGGATTGTTGAATTCAAAGATGCAACAATGGCCGAACGCGGCGTAACCCTGTGTAATTCTGGTGTCATCTGTGCCGATCTGGCTTTGCTGGCAGATCTGGTCGCAGCCGTGGGCAATGACAATGCCTCGGGCGAATATTACCTGACTGATATCGTTGGCATCGCCCGTGCGCGCGGCCTGTCCGCCGGTGTGGTGGAATGCGACGAGGCGGAAACACTGGGTATCAACACCCGCGCCGAACTGGCTGGAGCCGAAGCTGCATTTCAAGCCCGCGCCCGGGCGGACGCGTTTGAAAACGGCGTGTCGATGACAGCCCCCGAAACCGTGTTTTTCGCGCTTGATACCTTTGTTGGCCGCGACGCTTTGATTGGCCCCAATGTCATCTTTGGCCCCCGTGTCACGGTGGAAACCGGGGCCGAGATCAAAGGCTTTTGCCACCTCGAGGGTTGCCATATCAGCCGGGGTGCGAAAGTTGGCCCCTTTGCCCGCCTGCGCCCCGGCACCGAACTGTCTGAAGATGTGCATGTCGGCAACTTTGTTGAAATCAAAAACTCGACGCTTGCCGAAGGCGTCAAGGTCGGCCACCTGACCTATCTTGGCGATGCCGATGTGGGCGAATTTACCAATATCGGCGCGGGCACGGTCACCTGCAACTATGACGGCGTGATGAAACATAAAACCACCATAGGCGCGCGGGTTTTCATCGGGTCTGACACGATGTTGGTGGCCCCGGTGTCGGTGGCGGACGATGCGATGACGGCCTCTGGATCAGTGATCACCACCGATGTGCCGCCCGGCGCTTTGGCGATTGGCCGCGCGCGGCAGGAAAATAAACATGGTTTGGCCATTAGAATGATGGAAAGATTGCGGTCCATCAAGGCCTCGCGTCAGCAAGGGACGAAATAAATGTGCGGTATTGTTGGTGTTCTGGGAAATAACGAAGTCGCCCCGTTGTTGGTTGAGGCGCTAAAGCGGCTGGAATACCGCGGCTATGACAGTGCCGGAATTGCCACCGTAAACAACGGCAAACTGGACCGTCGCCGTGCGGTAGGCAAACTGGTGAACCTGTCGGATTTGCTGGTGCATGACTCGTTGGCCGGCAAGGCTGGCATCGGGCATACCCGCTGGGCCACGCATGGCGCGGCCACGGTTGCCAATGCGCATCCCCATCAATCCGGACCTGTCGCTGTGGTGCATAACGGCATTATCGAGAATTTTCAGGAATTGCGCCGCGAACTGGCTGAGGCCGGGCTTGCGTTCGAATCCGAAACCGATACCGAAACCGTCGCTTTGCTGACGCGGCTGCACATGGACCGCGGACTGTCGCCGCAAGATGCCGCCGTTGCCACCCTGAAACGACTGCGCGGT
The DNA here is from genome assembly GCA_043721855.1 of Pseudorhodobacter sp. Lineage (GTDB taxonomy): Bacteria > Pseudomonadota > Alphaproteobacteria > Rhodobacterales > Rhodobacteraceae > JACMNW01. The sequence goes on along the minus strand of JAYSPY010000024.1, from coordinate 39,111 downwards.
GCTTTTGCGTTGTGTTTCTTGTTCCAAGGTCAAGATGATCTTATGATCGCCGCCCGCAAGGGATCACCGCTGGCCATCGGGCATGGCGATGGTGAGATGTTTGTTGGCTCTGACGCCATTGCATTGGCCCCGATGACCGACCGCGTGACTTATCTGGAAGAAGGCGATTACGCCTTTGTCACCCGCGCGGGCGTTACGATTTTTGATGCACAAGGCGCGCTTGCCAACCGCGCCATGACCCGCATCCAGATTGACCAGACCCGCATTGAAAAGGCGGGCTACAAGCATTTCATGGCAAAGGAAATCGCCGAACAACCGGTCGTTCTTGCCGATGCCTTGCGCCATTACGCAGCCGATGCAGAAGCACCGTTGAACCTGCCGGAAAGTCTTGATTTCACATCTGTTGATCGCATTACCATGGTCGCTTGCGGCACGGCGTCTTATGCCTGCCATGTGGCAAAATACTGGTTTGAACAGATCGCAGGCCTGCCCGCCGACATCGACATCGCATCCGAATTCCGCTACCGCGAGCCGCCCTTGTCAGATAAATCATGGGCGCTGTTTGTCAGCCAATCAGGCGAGACGGCAGATACATTGGCCGCCCTGCGCTATGCAAAGGAACGCGTGGCCAAGGTGATTTCGGTGGTCAACGTGCCGACATCATCCATCGCGCGCGAGTCCGATCTTGCCCTGCCCATCCTGGCCGGGGTCGAGATTGGCGTGGCATCCACCAAGGCGTTCACCTGCCAACTGACGGTCCTGTTGTTGCTGGCTTTGAAAGCCGCCGTTGACCGTGGCCGGATGACGGCTGCTGACTTGACCAAACATCTGAACGCGCTGTCTACTTTGCCCGGCCTGATGAACCATGCCATCTCCTCTGCGGCGGAAATTGCCGAGATTGCCGAACAATTGGCCGAAGCGCAGGATGTGCTGTTCCTCGGGCGGGGGGCGATGTTCCCGCTCGCCTTGGAAGGTGCGCTAAAGCTGAAGGAAATAAGCTACATCCACGCCGAAGGTTATGCATCGGGTGAACTCAAGCACGGCCCGATTGCCCTGATCGACGCGCATGTGCCGGTGATCGTGATGGCTCCGCGCGACCATTTGTTTGAAAAGACCGTCTCCAACATGCAAGAGGTGATGGCGCGCAATGGCAAAGTGCTGCTGATATCGGACGCAGCGGGCATCACGGAGGCGGGCAAGGGTTGCTGGAAAACGCTGGCAATGCCGTCGGTTCCCGATTTTCTGGCCCCGATCCTGTATGCCATCCCGGCGCAATTGTTGGCCTATCACACCGCGATCGCAAAGGGCACTGATGTGGACCAGCCGCGCAATCTTGCAAAATCGGTGACGGTGGAATGATCAATTCAGCACTGGCGGCACTAGAAGGGCTTGCCGATTCGGCCAATGCAGTGGTGGTTGCCGCTTACCACAAAGCGCCGCGGCGCTATTTGGGTGCCACTGTCCCGCAAATCGAAGATCTGGTTGCAACATGGCGGGCCGAGGCCAGCTTGGAAGGCCGAATTGCCTTGGCGCAGGGTCTGTGGGATAGCGATATCCACGAAGCGCGGGTTGCCGCCGCAAAATTGCTGACGCAAGCACGACTTAAACCTTCAGACGAAACCGCGTGGGCTTTGATCCGCACATGGGTGCCGATGTTTGACGCGTGGGCGATAGCCGATCATGCCTGCAAAGCTGCCGAAAAACGCATCATGGCCGACCCGTCACGGCTGGACGAAGTGGAAAGCTGGACCGCATCGCCAAACATGTGGACGCGGCGCGCGGCCCTTGTGGCCACCTTGCCCTTCGCGAAGTTAAACCATCCCAAACCAGCCGAGATCGAAGCCCGCGACCGTATTCTTGATTGGGCTGCCGCCTATACCCAAGACCGTGACTGGTTTATCCAAAAAGCAGTGGCATGCTGGGTGCGCGATTTGTCAAAACACGACGCACCACGGGCTGCTCAGTTTTTGGCGGAACACGGTCATTTGATGAAAACCTTTGCCCGCAACGAGGCTGGCAAGTACCTTGACCCCAACCCGGCCTAGCGGCTTCCTTTTCGCATAAATACTCAAAGGATGTCAGATATCGCGGCTTTAATTTGCGAACACCGTCACTTTTGGCAAATCCGTCAACCCCAGACCCAAGGCACGGTACGCGGCCAGGCTCAGCAAAGCGGCCCCCGTTCCCGGTTGCAAATCAACGTTCACCGACTTGCCCGCTGCCGTTAAAACGCGCCCCGTTGCGGGCGCGCTGACCAAGGTTGATCGAAGCCAGAAGCCTTGTTCTGCCGGGCCGCCCAGCGCCACAACCACCGACCCAAGTTCACGCCCGGCACCGGCGGCTGGCGTGGCCGTTGCTTTTGCTTTTTCTGCCTGCGTCGTTTGGTCAAGTGCCGCAGCCGATTGCGCGCCGCCCAAGGGTGCAGATCCTGACAATGGCCCGATTGGCCCGGCTGGCAGCATCGCTTGGGGCACCTCATCACGGCCTCTGACCCGGTCAACCAGCCCGCATGCGGACAGCATCGAAAGCAAAACCAAGCCAGCAAGAGCGGATCTATATGTCATTGGCTCACGATAGTCCGAACCATGCGCGCCCCGCAACCCTTGCATCGGCGCTTGCTGTTCGCACGGCGGACTTCTACCATCGCGCGATGGACATGCCTTTTGCACCCCTGATCGACCCGTTCGCCCGCGCAATTGATTATCTGCGTGTGTCGGTGACAGACCGTTGCGATTTTCGCTGTGTTTATTGCATGTCGGAAAACATGACGTTCCTGCCCAAGGCCGATCTGTTGACTTTAGAAGAGCTGGACAGGCTTTGTTCAACCTTCGTCACCATGGGCGTTAAAAAATTGCGCATTACCGGTGGTGAGCCTTTGGTGCGCAAAGGCATCATGACATTTTTTCAAGCCATGTCGCGGCATCTGACCTCGGGCGCGCTGGACGAGTTGACCTTGACCACCAACGGATCACAACTGCGCAAATACGCAACCGATCTGGCGGCTGTGGGGGTGCGGCGCATCAATGTCTCGCTCGACACGCTTGATGCAGCAAAGTTTGCCCAAATCACCCGCTGGGGGCGGCTGGATCAGGTGCTTGATGGCATTCAGGCGGCAAAACAGGCGGGGCTGCAGGTTAAAATCAACACGGTGGCGCTGAAAGGCTTTAACGAGGATGAACTTTTTACCCTCACAGACTGGTGTGCAACTGAGGGCCATGATCTGACCTTTATCGAGGTCATGCCAATGGGTGATCTGGGCAATGAAGACCGGCTTGATCAGTATTGGTCGCTGAAAGACCTGCGCGCGCGATTGGCAGACCGTCATGCGCTTACCGACCTGACCGTGCGAACAGGCGGACCGGCCCGCTATCTGCGCGACGACGTCACGGGGCAGAAAATCGGCCTCATCACGCCACTGACGCATAACTTTTGCGAAAGCTGCAACCGCGTGCGGCTGACCTGCACGGGTGAGTTGTATATGTGCCTCGGCCAGGAAGATATGGCCGACCTGCGCGCGCCTTTGCGTGCCAGCCCCGATGATATATCACTGCAATCGGCCATACGCGCAGCAATTGCCCGCAAGCCCAAAGGCCATGATTTTGATTACTCTCGCCAGACGGTGGCAGGCCAAGTGACCCGCCACATGAGCCATACCGGCGGCTGAATTGACGTATCGCTGCCTTGCCGCGCGCTTTTCGCTGACCGGTCCGCGCTGAGACCCCATGAGGGGCTTGAAAATCGCATTTTTTAATTGCGTCACCGCTGACAAATGCCCTGTGGCCAGAGGTCGCATGGGGCTGAAAAATTGCAGCAACGCTGTTATGTCCGGGTCAGATGAAAGAGGTAAACCATGGATACCCTGATCCTGTCGCGCATGCAATTTGGTGCGAACATATCGTTCCACATCTTGTTCCCTACAATTTCTATCGCGCTTGGTTGGGTTTTGCTGTTCTTCAAGCTGCGCTACAACGCGACGCAGAACCGCAAATGGATGGACGCCTATATGTTCTGGGTGAAGATCTTTGCGCTGTCCTTTGCGCTTGGCGTCGTCTCCGGCATCACCATGTCCTTCCAATTTGGCACAAACTGGCCGGGCTTCATGGAAAAGGTCGGCAATATCGCCGGGCCGTTGTTGGCGTATGAGGTGCTGACGGCGTTTTTCCTTGAAGCCGTGTTTCTGGGCATCATGCTGTTTGGCGCATCCCGCGTGCCACCATGGGTGCACACACTTGCCACCTTTCTTGTGGCCTTTGGCACCACGATGTCGGCGTTCTGGATTATCGTTCTGAATTCGTGGATGCACACGCCTGCCGGGTACGAATTGCGCGACGGCGTGGTGTTCGCCACCGATTGGTGGGCGATCATCTTCAATCCGTCGATGCCTTACCGCCTTGTGCACATGTTGCTGGCCTCGGGCCTGACGGTGGCGTTCCTGATCATTGGCGTGTCGGCCTTCCGGCGCTTGATCGGCGATAGAACCGCTGGCGTGGCAGCAACTTTGCGCTCGGGGTTAATTCTTGCCGCCGTGCTGATCCCGATCCAGATTTTTGCAGGCGACATACACGGGCTTAACACGCTGCAGCATCAACCCCAGAAGGTGGCCGCGATGGAGGGTAATTGGGAAACCGGGCCCAACAAGCCGCTGATCCTGTTCGCCGTGCCTGATCAGGCGGCGCGTATGAACCACTATGAAATTGGTGTGCCAAACATGGCGTCGATTGTGCTGAAACATTCGGCACAGGGTGTGATCCCCGGCCTGAACGATTTTGTGGCCGCCGATGGCACGGTGCTGCATCCGCCCGTGGCCCCGGTTTTCTACAGCTTTCGGGTGATGATCGGCACCGGCGTGGCGATGCTGCTGATGTCTTGGCTGGGGGTTGCCCTGCTGTGGCAGCGCGGTGTTGACCGATTGCCAAAACCCATGCTCTACGGCGCTGTTGCCATGACGTTCTCAGGCTGGCTCGCCACGCTTGCCGGTTGGTACACCACGGAAATCGGGCGTCAGCCTTGGCTGGTGACTGGCGTGCTGTCAACGAAAGAGGCTGTGGCGGACGTGCCCGCAGGCATGGTCCTTGGCACCTTGATCATGTATCTTGCGATCTATGCGGTGCTGCTGGTGTCCTATATTCTGGTGATCTTCTATCTTGCCCGCAAAGCCACCAATGGTGATACCCGCCCCGATGACCCGCGCATCGCGATGCCAAACCTTGTGCCGGCGGAATAGGCGATGTTCAACGATCCCGCCATCTGGTTGCCCTTTGTCTTTGCCGGGCTGATGGGCCTGTCGATCCTGATCTATGTCGTGCTTGACGGGTTTGATCTTGGGGTAGGGTTGCTGTTCCCGTTTGCCGATACGTCGGAACGTGACCGTATGGTTGCCTCGATCGGGCCGTTCTGGGATGCGAATGAGACATGGCTCGTTCTGGCCATCGGGTTGCTCTTGGTGGCGTTTCCGGCGGCCCATGGGGCCATATTGACGGCACTTTACCTGCCTGTCGCGGTCATGCTGCTTGGGCTGATCCTGCGCGGGGTGGCGTTTGAATTTCGCGCCAAAGCGCCACCACAATGGAAACGGTTCTGGGACCGGGCTTTTTTCGCGGGCAGTCTGATGGCCGCGCTTTCCCAGGGCTTCATGCTGGGCATGTATGTCATGGGTCTGGGTTGGTCATGGGTGCACGCCGGGTTCGCCATGATGACGGCAGTGTTTCTGACCGTGGCGTTCAGTTTTATCGGGGCCTGCTGGATCATCCTGAAATCGGACGAAGCTTTGCAGATCAAAGCAGTAAAATGGGCAAAGGGCGGCATCTGGGGCGTGGTTTTAGGCATGGGGGCTATTTCGCTGGCCACGCCGTTTGTCAGCAAACGCATCTACGACAAATGGTTCAGTTACCCAGAAGTGGTATGGCTTTCGCCTTTGCCAGTTTTATCGGCGTTGATCATCGGCTTTCTGTGGTGGTCGCTGCGCCGCCTGCCGCACGAGCTGGACCATTGGGCATGGCTGCCCTTTGCCGCCACCACAGTGCTGTTCATTTTGGGATTTGGCGGCATGGCATACAGCTTTTACCCCTATGTCGTGCCAGACCAGATGACGATTTACGAGGCCGCATCTGCACCCGAGGCATTATGGATCATCCTGATCGGCGTGATGGTCGTGTTGCCGATGATCCTGGCCTATACTGTGGTCAGTTACACCATTTTCCGCGGCAAAGCGGTTGACCTGCGCTACGACTAAGCCAAGCCCGCCTTCAGCACCCGGCGCAAAATCTTGCCTGCCGCAGATTTTGGAATAGCGTCCACAAAGGTGATCACCCCCGGCACCTTGTATGTTGCCAATCTGATGGACAGGGCGGCGCGGATATCATCTGCCTCGATCAGACTGCCCACGGACCTGACGACGAACGCCATGGGCACTTCGCCCGCCTCATCATCGGGCACACCGATCACGGCGGCGTCCGCAATGCCGGACAGGCCAAGCAATTCGCCCTCCACCTCGGCGGGGGCCACCTGAAAACCCTTGACCTTGATCAGCTCTTTCAACCGATCGCGGATGAACAGATAACCGTCGTCATCCACCATCCCCAGATCACCGGTTTTCAGCCAATCACCGTCCATCGTATTGGCTGTGGCACCTGGATTGTTCAGATAGCCCAGCATCACCTGCGGACCGCGCACCCAAACCTCGCCCTCTTGCCCCGGCCCCATGTTTACCCCGGTTACCGGGTCAACAATGCGCGTCTGGCTGTTTGGTGCGGTAATGCCCACGGACCCGGTTTTGGGCGCGCGGTGCGGCACCGCATGCGACAAGGGGCTAAGTTCCGTCATGCCGTAGCCTTGGATCACCGCACAGTTCAGGCGTGCCGCGCAGGCCGCTGACACTTCTGCCCCAAGCGGCGCCGCCGCCGACAACACCACGTCTATCGACGACAGATCGAACAGGTCCACCACCGGATGCTTGGCCAGCGCAATCGCCACAGGCGGCGCCACCAGCAACAGGCGCACCTTGTGGGTCTGGATATGCGTCAGAACCGCCTCCAGATCAAAACGCGGCAGGGTCACAAGCGTGCCCCCCGCGCTTAGAAACGCATTCATCAGCACGTTCATGCCGTAGATGTGAAAGAACGGCAGGAAGGCCACCGTCGCCTCGCCCGCCCGAATGTCCAGCAACGGGATGATCTGATCCACATTCACCACCAGATTGCGGTGACTTAGCATGACCCCCTTTGGCAGGCCCGTGGTGCCCGACGAATAGGGCAACACAAGCACGTGGCGGTCCAGATCAACCGTCACCTGAGCTGCCATGGCATCGCCCATGATATCATCCAGCGCCGCATAGCCATCCGCCCCACCGATCACCACAATCTGCCGTACCTTCGTGCCGATGATCGCGGCCTTGGCGATGGCCAGAAACGCAGGGATTGTGAACAGCAAAACGGCACCGGCATCTTTCAACTGGTGCATCACCTCGGGGGCTGTGTAGGTCGGATTGACCGTGGTGATGGTGCCGCCTGCATAGGCCACGCCGTGAAATACGGTCGCAAAATCCGGCATGTTCGGGGCCAAAATCGCCACCACATGCCCCGCGCCAAAGCCAGCCGCCGTCAGGCCACCGGCAAGCCGTTGCACGCGGCCCTGCAAACCCGCGCCGGTCATTCCAACCCCGCTTGGCCCGTCGATCAGCACCACCCGGTCTGGGTCACTGGCCAGCCCTTCAAACAGACGTTCGGTGATTGACACATCACGCAAAGGCACGTCGGCCAACGGGCTGTTGAATATGGTCATAGGACACCCCTCCCAAGGTTTCGGATCAAGCTGGCAGCGCTACCGCTGTCTGTAGCCCGGAATTTACGCCGCAGGCATCCGCGCCTCGGCCATGCCGGCATACCAGCTGGACCCAAACGGAATGGCCGCATCATCAAAGTTGTAAGCCGGATGATGCACCATCGCCGTATCTCCGTTGCCAAGGAAAATATAAGCCCCGGGGCGTTCATTCAGCAGAAAACTGAAATCTTCTGCCCCCATCAAAGGCGGCGTGTCAGTATCAACATTGCCCGAAATGCCGCGCGCTACATCTGCGGCAAACACAGTATTCTCCGCCGCATTCACCGTCACCGGATAGCCGCGCTGATAGGTCACTTCCGCCACAGCCCCCAATGCCTGCGCCGTGCCGCTGGCTATTTCGACGATCCGGCGTTCGACAAAATCTTGCACGCCCGCGTCCATCGTGCGCGCCGTGCCGCGCATTTTCACCACCTGCGGGATGACGTTATGCGCTGTTGAGTCTGTGGCCACCGTACAGACCGACACCACCACTTGCTTCAACGGATCCACCCCGCGTGACGCAATGGTTTGCAAGGCCACGATGATATGGGCGGCCACCACCGTGGTATCAATGCAATCATGCGGTTTGGCCGCATGGCCGCCCTTGCCGGTGACCACGATATCGAACTGGTCCGCCGCCGCCATCATCGCACCGGGACGGATGGCGAAATGCCCCACCGGAATGCCCGGCATGTTGTGCATGCCGTAAACCTCTTGGATATTCCAGCGGGTGATCATGCCGTCCTGCACCATTTCACGCCCGCCACCGCCGCCTTCTTCGGCGGGTTGGAAAATCAGCACCACGCGGCCATCAAAATTCCGCGTCTCGGACAGGTATTTCGCCGCCCCCAGCAGCATCGCTGTATGCCCGTCATGCCCGCAGGCGTGCATTTTGCCGTGGGTTTTGGAGGCATACTCTACCCCCGTCGCCTCGATAATCGGCAGCGCGTCCATGTCGGCGCGCAAGCCCACCACGCGGCCAGCGGTATCGGTTTTGCCGTGGATCACACCGACAACCCCGGTGCGACCAATGCCTTCCACCACTTCGTCACAGCCAAAAGACCGCAGCAAATCCGCCACCTTCCCCGCCGTGCGCTGCACATCGAACAGCAGTTCGGGATGTTCGTGAAAATCATGCCGCCACGCGGTGATTTCGGGCAAAAGATCGGCAAAGCGGTTTTTGACAGGCATGGCAGCGCTCCTTGAAGGTAACGCCAGCCTGAACCTTTGGTTGGCCGAGATCAAGGGCCGCGCAGGCACCGGCAAGATCAGGATGATGTTTGATGGAAACATCATCCTGATCTCGCTTCATAGTGGTCGCGTGATTAATAAGGAAAATCGGTTATCACTTTTCCTCATCACGCTCTATGCAGCAATTTCAGCCAGCTCAAGCCAAAGTTGACCCTCCCGGTACCCGCCTTTGATCAGATGCCCCGGCTCGCCAATCTCAGGGTGCGTATCCGCCCAATCCCGGTAGCGGTCATTGGTGACAATCCGTGCGCCAAGATCCTGCGCTGCGGCCAGAATGGTCACATCGGCCGGGGTGCCTTTGTGCACCACCATGATCCGGTCTTCCGGCAATCCCAACAGCTTTCCCATCGCCGCGTGATGTTGATACTTGCCTGTCAGGATATGCCCGGCGTTGGCGTCAAACACCACACCGGGGCTGAAGCCATGCGATTTCAGGTGCTGCACCACATCGCGCACCGTATCAATCTGCGGGGTGCCATCTTTCCAATGCATCACGTTGGACCCGTCTATGATGATGTATTTCCGGCCAAAAACCCTGCGCCCCCCCGCGCGGTGACGGCCCGGGCTTTCGCGCCTTTGCTTTGTGGCGATGGGCTGAAAGCCCGCCCGAAGCAATAAAAGCGCACTGGCAAGCGCGCATGGCAGCGCGATCAAAGCAAAGTCGGACAGATCTGGCGAGACGCGAGCGGCAACAATGCCCGCCAATGATAGCAGAAATAAAATCAAAGGCACAATCATAAGGCGAGCTTACTTCGAAGCCCTGGTGTCGCCAAGTGCGAAAATTCAAGTGTCAGACCAAGCCACCCTTAACCAAACCGCCGCCGCGCCTCCAGCGCCAGCCCGGTTCCGACTGAGCCCAGCATATCCCCCGTCGCAACCGGCACGCCGGGCAGCACATCCCCCACACAAGCCCGCAGAATCGGCAAACCGCTGGAGCCACCGGTCATAAAAACCGTGCCAATATCACCGGGGTGCAGCCCCGCCTGTGCCAAAAGATTGCGCAGCGTGGCCCTGATGCGGCCCACCGGGGCGGCAACCGCCTCGTCAAACCGCAGCCTCGTGGCAAGCGGGTTCGGGCCGCCGGTAAAGGCAGACAGCGCGATGCGGGCGACATCGGCATCCGCCAGCGTGATCTTCGCTTCCTCAACAGCCATGGCCAGCGAATGACCCGCGCGCGCTGTGACAACCTTGATCAATCGGTCGATCAATTCGGGGCGGTCCGCAAGATGACGCAGTGCCTTCAGATCGGTCATGGTTTGCCCGACATACAGCATGTTGATGCGGTGCCATGTCGCCAGATCAAGAAAATAATGGCGCGGCATCAACCCCTTGCCGCCCCCAGTCGGCGACAAGTAGCCCAGCTGCGGCATTACTTCGGCAAGGCTTAGAATGCGGTCAAAATCGGTGCCACCCACGCGGATACCGTCATTCGCCAGAATATCCGCCTGCCGGTCGGCCAGTTTTGCGCGATCAGGTGAAACGCGCACAATGGAAAAATCCGAGGTGCCCCCGCCGATATCGACGATCAACACCAGTTCCTCGCGCGCAATACCCGCCTCATACTGCAAGGCAGCGGCGATGGGTTCATACTGAAAGGCGATGTCGCGAAAGCCCGTGGCGCGGGCGATGTCTTCCAGCACGCCTTGGGCATTGGCATCGCCCAGCGCATCATCATCGACAAAATGCACCGGGCGGCCCAGCACAACGGACGTGATCCCACCCCCCGTTTGTGCATCAAGGCGCTGTTTCATATGGCCAAAAAATCGCGCCACCACATCCTTGAAGCTGATGGCGCGGTTGCCCACCCGCGTTTTGTCATTGATCAGCGATGACCCCAGCGTGCTTTTCAAGCCCCGCATCAAGCGGCCATCATCGCCGCGCACATAAGCGGCAATGGCCGCACGGCCAAATTCAGGGGCGGCACCGTCGCTTTCCCAAAAAACTGCGGATGGCAGCGTGACGTGATCGCCTTCCAGCGCAAGCAGGCGTGCGCCGCTTTCATCCGCAACCGCGACGGTGGAATTTGACGTGCCAAAATCTATCCCGCAAGATCGTGCCGACATGCCAAACCCCGATTGCAAAACGTGCGTGCTACCTTGGCATACAGTCAGAGTAAACCCGCTTAAAGCGACGGCCCCGGCACAACCTTCGATCCATCGCTAAACCGCGATAACCGAAACCGGGTCAGATCATGCCCCGGATCATTGCCCATCACCAGATCTGCCACCACGCGGCCAATTGCGGGACCAATGCCGAAGCCATGCCCGCTCATGCCCGTGGCGATGACCAGGCCGGGAATGGCCGCCGCATGGTCGATGACCGGCACAATATCGGGCATCGAGTCGATCATGCCTGCCCAGACAGCGCGTAGTTTCGGGCGCCCCAAAGCAGGAAAGGCGCGTGCAAAGCTGTTCTGCACCCGGCCCATCGTCGCCATGTTCGGCTTGGGGTTCAGGATGCGGGTGCGTTCAAACGGTGTTACCTGATCCGGTGTCCAGCGCCGTTTCGTGCCCCAGGCATCTGGGAAACCGCTGGGTGCCAGCCCGCGCAAATGGGTGGACCGGAAGTCTTTTAGCAGCGTCGGCAGGTAGCTCAGGGCTGATCCAAAGGCATTAGGTCCGATGAAAAAGTCATGCTCCGCCCCGGGCGCGATAGTGTAGCCGCCATCGGCACGGCGGCGAAAGGCAAAGTCATCATCGGCGGCATTGCCGGCAAACACATCCGGCAGCGGTTCAGTTGCGGCCACTGATGCCAGCACGGACAGTTGTGGAAAGGTCACGCCATGCGCCTGCGCAAACAGCCGTGACCATGCGCCGCCTGCCAGCACGACATGGCTGCAGGCAATGCGACCCGCCTCTGTCACCACGCCCACCACGCGGCCACCCGCCAGATCAAGCGCGCGGACGGCGCAGTTCTCCACGATCACCGCGCCGCGCGCGACGGCACCCATCGCCAGCATTGGCACCGCCACCCAAGGCTCTGCCCGCGCGTCGGACGGCGTGATCAGCCCGCCGCACCACAGACCCGCAGCACCTTTCAGCCGCGCCGCAACCTGCTTGCGTGTCAGCATCATCGTATCCAGACCATGCGCCTGCGCATGAGGCAACCAAGCAGCAAATCCTGCCATCTCGGCCTCAGTCTTGGCCAGATACAGCGCGCCTTCCTGCCGGAACCCCAAGCTTTGCCCGAATTCCTGAGACAGGCTTTTCCAGATCCGCATCGCTTCGATCATGATCGGCAGTTCTGCCGGATCGCGGCCCTGCTGGCGCACCCAGCCCCAGTTGCGGCTGCTTTGTTCGCCCGCAATCCGGCCCTTTTCACACAGAGTAACGCGCAGACCGCGCTCGGCCAGAAACCACGCTGTCATGACGCCGATCACACCGCCGCCAATGACCACAACGTCACAAACGGCCGGCGCCGGGCTGGAAAACTGAACAGGCGACGCCGCTGAAACTGGAAACTCCATCACGCCTGCAAATCCTTGATCAAGCGCTGCATAAACCCGTGTCCGGCGTCGAATTGTGCCACTTCCAGATATTCGTCGGGCTGATGCGCCTGGGCAATATCGCCGGGGCCGCAGACCACCACTGAATAGCCCGCATCCTGAAATTGCCCGGCCTCGGTGCCGTAGCTGACAACCGAATTCGCGTTGTCTCCCGTAAGCCTGCGCACCAAGGCCTCCGCACTGCCGGCAGTTTCGGGGCGCAGGGGGGGCACATCGAAATAGCGCAGAACGTCAATCCCGGCTAAGGGGTGAACGGCCTTAACCTGAGCATCCAAGACCGCCACCTGTTCCAGAAACCGCGCCACCCATGCCTCCGGGTCTTCCCCCGGCACCACGCGAAAGCCAAAGCCAAAGCGGCAATCCTTGGCGGTGATGTTTTCGGCCGTGCCGCCCGCGATGATGCCCACATGCAACGTCGTCCAAGGCGGCACGAATTGTGCAGCCAGCGCAGATGGAACAGCGGCGGCATTTTCGGCATTCATCCGGTTGGCCCAATCGATCAACCGCGCACCGGTCATGACGGCGTTGACCCCGGTGTGCATGATGCTTGAGTGCACTTCGTGCCCGCGCACATGCACCTGAAAACCGGCGCCGCCCTTGTGGCCATGCACGATGCGCATCATCGACGGCTCGCCCACAACCACCGATGCCGCCTTTGGCAAAGTCCGCCCCATCGCCGCTATCATCGGCGGCGCGCCGGTGCAGCCAATCTCTTCGTCATAGCTTAACGCAAGTTGCAAAGGCCGCTTTATGCCGCGCGTCTGCGCCTCGACCAACGCCCAGATCGCCAGCGCATCGAAGCCCTTCATGTCACAGGTGCCGCGTCCGTATAGCCGGCCCTGCTGTTCAACCACCACCCAAGGATCGCGCGTCCAGGCCTGCCCGTCCACCGGCACCACATCGGTGTGCCCCGACAAAACAACACCCCCCGGCAGCCATGGCCCGACATGGGCAAAGATTGCAGCCTTGGTCCGGTCGTCATGCCAATGCCTGTGCACGGTGATGCCGTGGCTGGCAAGGTAGCTTTCAACCCAGGTCACCAGATCAAGATTGCTATCGCGGCTGACGGTTGGAAATCCCACCAATCGATCCAAAATCGCCCTCGGGTCCAACACTGTCGCCATTGCATTTCCCTTGCCAGTCCGACGCACCGTCGCGCGCCCGGACGGCAGGGTCAAGCCCACGAGGCTTTACGCAGCGTCATCCAAACAAACCGCCTTGTGGGAATATCAAAAATGATCAACACTCGATCGAGTATCCGGGGCTGGCCCTGACCTGACACCCGGAAAACAAAAAAAGATCACCACACTGGAAAGATCACCACACTGGAAAGATCACCACACTGGGGAGTGTCATATGCCCGATGGGGCCGCGCCAGTCCGTGATGTCCCAGTCCTTGATGTCCCGGTTCTGGATGTCAGGGGTCTTGAAACGGTGTTTAGAACCCGTGGCGGTGAAATTCATGCGGTCAATGCGGTAAGCTTTCACTTGCAACCGGGTGAACTGCTGGGCGTCGTCGGCGAAAGCGGGTCTGGCAAGTCGGTGACCATGATGTCGCTTCTGGGCTTGCTGCCTTCGCCCCCCGCAGATGTGCGCGGTGGGCAGGTCTTGCTGGGCGGGCGTGATCTGTTGAAAATCAGCGCGCAAGACCTGCAAGCCGTGCGCGGCGCAAAAGTGGGCTTCATCTTTCAAGATCCGATGACCAGCCTGAACCCGGTTTTTACGGTTGGCAATCAAATCTGCGAACCCCTGATCAAGCATCTGGGCATGTCGAAAGCACAGGCCAAAACCCGTGCCGCCGAATTGCTGGATACCGTGGGCATTCCCGATGCGCGTAAACGCCTTCGCGATTATCCCCATCAGTTTTCGGGCGGCATGCGCCAGCGGGTGATGATTGCCATCGCTTTGGCCTGCAACCCCGATGTGTTGATCGCGGACGAGCCTACGACAGCGCTTGATGTCACCATTCAGGCGCAAATTCTGGAATTGATCCGCGATTTGCGCAGCAAGCTTGGCATGGCAATTGTCTGGATCACGCATGATCTGGGTGTCATCGCGGGCATCGCCGACCGCGTTATGGTGATGTATGCTGGCCAAGTGGTAGAACAGGCCCCGGTGGACGAATTGTTTGCCAACCCGCGCCACCCTTATACCCGTGCCCTGCTGCGCACCATTCCGGCGGTCAGCGGTGCCCGCGAAGCACGGCTTGAGGTGATCGAAGGTCAGCCGCCGATCATGACCGAAGCGCCAAAGGCCTGCGCTTTTCGCGCCCGCTGCACCCATGCGTTTGAGCGCTGTCACACCGAAAACCCTGTCCGCCGCGCTATTGGCCAAGGCACGGTCGGCTACGGCCATGATGTCGCCTGCCACTGGGATCCAGAGGTGGCACTTGGATAAATCCCGCGCTTTTCCGTCTTTACAGCCGTCATCGCTTGCGCAAATTCTGCGACGCGCGCTGGGAACCAAGCGAGGAGCGGCCAATGCGTGATGCCGGCCCCACCGGACCCAAAACGCTGGTCTCTGTGCGCAATCTCAAGAAATATTTCCCCATTTATTCCGGCATTTTGCGCCGCCATACGGGCGATGTGAAAGCTGTCGATGACATCAGCTTTGATATCTTTGAAGGCGAAACCCTTGGGCTTGTTGGCGAAAGCGGCTGCGGTGATCCACTGTCGGGCGCACGCTGCTGAGGCTTTATGAGGCTACCGCAGGCTCTGTCACCATTGACGGCGTTGATGTGTCAAGCCTTGCGCCCGAAGCGTTGCGTCTTGCCCGCCCCAAGATGCAGATGGTGTTCCAAGACCCGCAAGCGAGCTTGAACCCGCGCATGACGCTGGCCGCGATCATTGGCGAGCCGCTGGATGAACACACCAAATTGACCGCCGCCCAAAAGCTGGACCGCATTTATGAACTGATGGATGCCGTCGGCCTGAACCGCCGCTTTGCGGACCGATTTCCACATGAATTTTCCGGCGGCCAGCGCCAGCGCATTGGCATTGCCCGCGCGTTGGCGTTGAACCCGAAATTCATTGTCTGCGATGAACCGATTGCTGCGCTTGATGTGTCGATCCAGGCGCAGGTGGTAAACTTGCTTGAGGATTTGCAAACCAAGCTGGGCCTGACATACCTGTTTATCAGCCATGATCTGTCGATGGTGCGCCATATCGCAGACCGGGTCGCTGTGATGTATCTGGGGCAAATTGCCGAACTCAGCCCCCGCGATGATCTGTATGCCAATCCGCTGCACCCCTACGCGCAAGCGCTGCTGTCGGCGGTGAACGAACCCGATCCGGTGCGCGCGCGGTCGCGCAAGCGGATCATCCTGAAGGGCGATGTGCCCTCTCCCGCCAATCCGCCACGGGGGTGCAACTTTTCCACCCGTTGCCCCAAGGTTTTTGACCGCTGCCACAGCGATCAACCCGCCCTTATCGAAGTGGCACCGGGGCGACACGTCGCCTGCCATCTTGTCCCCCCGCTCATAACAGCGACAGCCGGGCAAACCGGCGGCATCGAGGCCAAAGAGCACAATCAACAAGGAGCGAACTTATGAAATTGAAGACATTACTTTTGGGGGCTGCCGCAGCGTTTGCATTTGCGCCAGCTGCCTTTGCCGAACGCGGCTCGGACGGCGAGGTCAAACTGACCTTTCCGCAAGCCGTATCCATCATGAACCCCTATCTGTCATCCGGCACCAAAGACGTGATCGCCGCCTCGATGGTGGTCGAACCACTGGCCGCGATTGACGATCAAGGTGTCTTGGTGACGCGGTTGGCGGTCGAAATTCCAACGCTGGAAAACGGCGGTATTTCTGCCGATCTGACCTCGATCACCTGGAAATTGCTGCCCGGCCTTATGTGGTCGGATGGCACGCCGATGACCGCAGATGATGCGGTGTTCACTGCCGCCTATTGCATGGACCCTGCTGGCGGTTGCGCGCAGATGACCAAGTACGAAGGCGTGAAATCGGTTGAAGCGGTTGATCCAACAACCATCAAGGTGACGTTCAACGCACCAAAGCCTAATCCTTACACCGCCTTCGTAGGCGCGCTGTCACCGATCTTGCAAAAGGCGCAATTTGCCGCCTGCCAAGGTGCCGCTGCACCAACCTGCACCGATCCCAACAACATGCCAATCGGCACCGGTCCGTTCATGGTCACCGGCTTTACCGTCAATGACACGGTCAGCATGGCCGCCAACCCGAACTACCGCGATCCGGCAAAGCCTGCCTTCGCAACCGCCGTCATCAAAGGTGGCGGCGATGCTGAAGGGTCCGCCCGCGCCGTAATGGAAACCGGCGAATTTGACTATGGCTGGAACACCCAAATTCCGCCCGATAGCCAGGCCGCCATGGCCACCGCTGGCAAAGGCACGTTCGTTGTAGCCTTCGGCACGCTGGTAGAGCGGATTGAGATGAACATGACCGATCCGTCACCCGATCTGGCGGAAGGCGAGCGTTCAACCGCCAAGCACCCGCATCCGATCTTGTCGGATATCCGCGTGCGCACGGCGCTTTCCAAAGCCATTGACCGCTCGATCCTGGTCGAAGTGGGCTACGGCGCCGGTGGCCGCCCGACCTGCAACATCATCCCCGGACCGGATGCCTGGGCGTCTGACAACACCGGGTGCATCGCGCAAGATATGCCCGGTGCCATGGCGCTGCTGGACGAGGCGGGCTGGGTCGTGGGGGCCGATGGCATCCGCGAAAAGGACGGCAAGAAACTTGCGATCCTGTATCAGACCACCGTCAATCCGATCCGTCAGGATTTTCAGGCGCTGATCAAGGATTGGTGGACCGAACTTGGCGTTCAGGTCGAATTGAAAGCCATTGATCCGGGCGTGTTCTTTGGCGGCGATGCTGGATCACCGGATACATTCCAGAAATTCTATGCTGACGTGGAAATGTATGCCAACAATTCGGATAATCCAGATCCGGAAACCTATCTGGGCCAGTACCAGTGCAAGAACGCACCAAGCCCTGATAACCAATGGCAAGGTGAAAACATGAACCGGTTCTGTGATCCGGCTTATGATGCCAAAGTGGCCGAGCTTAGCACGACAACAGACATTGCAGCCCGTCAGGCGATTGCCAAGCAGTTGAACGACATGGTGACGAAAGACAGCATGACCGTGATCCCACTGGTGCACCGTGGCACGCTGTCGGCACATTCCAATGCGCTTGGCGGCGTGATCATCAACGCATGGGATAGCGAACTGTGGAACGTGGCCGATTGGTTCCGCGTGAAGTGATCTGACGATGCAGGATGGGCAGATTGCCCATCCTACCCAAACACCCCGTAGGATGGGCAATCTGCCCATCCTTTTTTCCAAAACATCATCCTGACCCGAGGCACCGCCGCGTATGCTTACCTTCACGCTCCGCAGGCTTTTGTTGGCCATTCCAACCTTGCTGGTGATCTCGCTGGTGATCTTTCTGTTGGTCGATCTGGCCCCCGGATCACCGATGTCTGAAATTCCGCTAACCGTGCCGCCAGACGTGCGCCAGAAAATGATCGCGGCCTTGGGCGCAGATCAGCCGGTTTTCGTGCGGTATGTCCTGTGGCTGCGGCAGTTCTTCTGGGTTGAACCGGCCACCGTTTTTGACGGCTGGTTTGGCACCAGTCTGGCGGGCAATGAGCAGCGCATCTTGTCGTGGCAATCGCGCAGCCCGGTGTTCACCATCATCGGTCAACGGGTGCCGCAAACGCTGACCGTGATCGGCACCGCCTATCTTATTGGCGTTCTGATCGCGGTGCCGATTGGCATCTATTCCGCCTACCGGCAATATTCGTGGTTTGATCAGGCTGGCACCTTGTTCGCGATGATCGGGTTTTCAGTGCCTACATTCTTTTCCGGCACGCTTTTCATCATCATCTTTGCGGTCTGGCTGGGCTGGTTTCCCACCAAATACGATACCACGCTGAATGTCACCGATTGGGCATCCTTCGTGAAGCAAATGAAACAGATGACCCTGCCGGTCATGACCCTTGGGCTGGCCAACGCGGCCGCCATCAGCCGTTACATGCGGTCGTCCATGCTGGAAAACATGGGGGCCGATTACGTGCGCACCGCCCGCGCCAAGGGCATGAGCGAGCGGACGGTTGTGCTAAAACACGTGCTGCGCAATTCGATGATCCCGGTGGTGACGGTCATCGCCCTTGGCATTCCGTCGATCTTTGGCGGGGCCATCATCACCGAAAACCTGTTTGGCGTGAACGGCATCGGGGCCGCCCTGATCGGGGCTATCCATGCCAACGACATTCCAATGGTGCAAACCCTTGCATTTATTTTTGCAATCCTGATCGTCATCTTCAATCTGATTGCAGATGTGCTGTACGGCTTTTTAGACCCAAGGATCCGGTATGAGTGACGCCAGCGCGGCCCTGCAAAAACCGGTCAGCCAGAACAAGGCCATCTGGCAACAGTTTCGCACCCACAAGGGCGCGTTGTTTGGCCTGATCATCCTGTCAATACTGGCTATCGCGGTGTTGCTTGGCCCCTATCTGTGGGTGCCGGAAAAGCTGACTGTGGCACAAGCGATCAAGCTGAAAAACCAAAACCCATCCTTCCGCTTTCCACTTGGCACAGATCAGCTTGGCCGCGATATGCTGTCGCGGATGTTGCTTGCGGGCCGCATATCGCTGGCGGTGGGCTTTGTCGCCATGTTCATCGCCATCGTGTTTGGCACGCTTGTCGGCGTGCTTGCGGGATATTTCAAGCGCCTTGACGGACCGCTGATGCGGCTGACAGACATGTTTTTGGCACTGCCTTTGATTCCGCTTTTGCTGGTGCTGGTCATGCTGTTTCGTGACCGGGTTGCCGCGATTATCGGGCCGGAACTGGGGGCGTTCACCCTGATCGTGTTCGCCATTGGCATCACCTCCTGGATGCAAGCTGCCCGGATTGTGCGCGGCGAGGTTCTGGCGCTGAAGGAACGTGAATATGTGCTGGCAGCGCGGTCCATCGGTGCCGCCCCCCGCCGCATAATCCTGCGCCACATCTTGCCCAACGTGATATCGCCCGTCATGGTGGCCGCCACCCTTGGCGTAGCCGAGGCAATCATCACAGAATCCGTGCTGTCATTCCTTGGGCTTGGTTTTCCGCCGGATTTCCCAACCTGGGGCCGGCTGCTGTTCGACGGTCTGTCCTACATGCAGGTCTATCCAATTCGCGTTATCTGGCCCGGCCTTGCCATTTCACTGACCGTACTGTCGGTGAATTATATCGGCGATGGCATCCGCGACGCGCTGGACCCCCGGATCAGGGGGCGCTAAAATTGCGGGCGACTATCGTTCAATGTGGTTTCGGATGCGCCGCACCATCAGCCAAACCAGAAGAAACACACCAGGGGTCAGCAACGCCAACGTCAGGCCCTTCGATAGCCCCATCGGTTCCGTCACCGGATAGGCCAGATACGACGCCAGATTGACCCCGTAATAGCTGATCGCAACCGTTGACAACCCTTCCACCGTGCGCTGCAATTTCAACTGCTGATCGGCCCGTTGGTCCATGCTTTCCAGTAATTTCTGGTTCTGCGCAGACCGTTCCACATCCACCCGCGTGCGCAACAATTCCGCCGCCCGCTCTGCCCGTTCGGCCATTGACCGCAGCCGCCCTTCGGCGGATTTTACCGTGCGCATGGCGGGGTCATAGCGGCGCATCATAAACTCGCCAAAGGTCTGCCGCCCCTGCACGCGCACCTCGCGCAACACCTCGATGCGCTGGTTCACAATTGCCTCATAGGCGGCGGTCGCGCCAAAACGGAACGAAAACTGCACAGCCAGGCTTTCGAGCTCCGCCGAAATGGTTAGCAAATCATGTAACGCCGCCTCTGGCGACGCACCCACCGCATCAAGCCCCGACACAAGCGTTGATAGTCGCGGGTCCAGCGCGTTCAACCGCGCCGTCAACTGCCGCGCCCGCATCAGACCCAGCATCGACATGGCGCGGTAGGTTTCGATTTCACATAACCGCTGCACGATCCGCCCGATACGGCGCGCCCCAGTTCCGGGCCGCACAAATACCGCAAACCGCATATGTCCGGCCGGATCGATTCTGAAATCACCGGCAATGATTGCCGCACCGTCGACCACCAACGCACAGGCCAAACTTTCGGGCACAAACCAGTTTTCCAACTTGTCCAGTACCACCGTCTCATCTTCCGGCAGCATTTCCACCCGGATCAATACCGATGCAATCCGTTTACCGGGGCCTTTGGCCAACCAGTCATTGGGAAACACCTCTGCCTCGGCCGGATCAAACGCGCGATCAGACAGGCCCTTGCCAAACGCGGAGTAGGTCACGAATTCGGTATGGCTTTCCCATTTCAGATCATTGCGACCAATTGGCCCCGAAAAATGCGTAGCGTCGGGTTGCGGGTGGGCCGATGCGTGCCGGTCAAGCAGTGCAAGCAAATGCGCGCGGTCCGCATCGCGGTTGCGATTTGCGGCATTCAACGGCTCTTTGATCGCCACATAGACCGCGTGGCAAGGTGCCTCCAACGCCGGGAACGGACGCGCGTGCAGCTCATTCACCAGAGCATAGCGGAGCGGATGATCTTCAATAGCTGGCATCGGCAAACCCTATATCGAATTGGCGGCAGACTATCATTTGCGCAAGCATGGTAAAGGCCGAAGCAAGACGTCGCGTCGCGCTGTTCCCCGATAAGATTCATGCAAAATGTCAGGTTGAACGATGACGCGGTGTCGTCATCGCATCTGCATCTGCGATGACACAGGGTCAATGGTGCAGGGCCAAAGTGTCGCCCTTACTGCCTTTGGTGACCGCACCCGAAAGACAGCGCGCCGGCAAACCAAGGTGATGCCGTTTGGCGGCGTGTCGCTGGGGTTGGTGCATGACCGGCTGTCGGCGTGACGCACGTTGGGGCAGGTGCAGGCACCGGACACGACTTTTCGCAAATCGATACCGGCTTTCGCGGCCCCGACACGCCAGATGGACACATGGTGGAATAAATTTTCAGAGCCATGTTGCGCCATCAACTGTGGCGTCTTTCGCTGACTTGCACCGCGCCGCACCGGGTGACTGATGTCGCCAAAGCACCGCCAAAACTGACATGGGGCCTTTGCCAAGATGGCTTCTTGCGGCGCATGGAACCATCGCAAACCAGCGCAAGCGCCAAAAAGCGTGGCTTCAAAACCGAACGCGTAGCGCGCCCGCGCACCAGATGGCGTCGGGACTTACCCTGCCGCTACTGCACAACCGCTTGTTGATCACCAAATAACTGCCGTTTGATCAGCCCCTTGGCATAGCCTTCCCGACGGCTGCGTCGATGAATGCACTGATCCTGCCCCTACTGCGCAACTGTTTGTCGCAGCAGCAAATAGCTGCCCATAAATCAGCCCCTTGGCATAACTTTACCTGCAACTGCGTCGGTGAATGCCCTGATCCTGCCTACTGCACAGCC
Source organism: Pseudorhodobacter sp. (assembly GCA_043721855.1). Lineage (GTDB taxonomy): Bacteria > Pseudomonadota > Alphaproteobacteria > Rhodobacterales > Rhodobacteraceae > JACMNW01. The sequence continues at coordinate 17,116 of JAYSPY010000024.1, read as the reverse complement.
TCTTGTCTATCACCACGTAACTGCCGTTTGATCAGCCCCTTGGCATAGCTTTTCCTGCAACTGCCCGATAATGCACTGATCCTGGCCCTACTGCGCAACTGTTTGTCGCAGCAGATCCTTCACAACCTTTTCCAGAACCGAAAGTTCAATGGGCTTGGTCAGATATTCCAGCGCGCCTCGGGCATAACCGCGAATGAAACTAAGATCTTCGTCTCTGGCCGTCAGCATCATGATCGGGATGTTCTGGCAACCTGGCAGATCCTTGATCTTGCCCAAAGCTGTGAAGCCATCTATTTCTGGCATTTCAACATCCATGATTATCAAATCGGGGAAGCGCCTTCGGGGGTCAAGTGTCAGCTTGTTCAGCAAGTCAATCGCTTTTTGCCCATTCTCAGCCTCGATAAAGGACCAGTCATTCGGCGCAAGGCCCGTTACCAGATAAGATCGCATCAGATCGTCATCGTCCACGATCATGATAAGCGGTTGAAACGGCTCTGACTTTTCAGCCAGGATGGCCAAGATACTGGGTGGTTCCTTAAAGACCGGACCTGCAATCAGCTTGGCGACCTGGGGACCTTTCGAAAGGTCAAGACCGTGAAAGATCGTGATAAGTTTTCTGGCTTCGTCAAGGAAAACATCAAAATATGGCAGCAGTCCAGCGACTGCCCCGATGTCGTGGCCTGCCAGCCGCATCATGTCAAAATGCCGTTCCAAATCAGACGCCGCACCGCTTAAACTTGCAAATCCGAAACTGCCGGCAGAACCCGCAATCTTGTGAAGACGGTTGCGCAAACCCTTCAGATCTGACTTGGTGAACATTCCGACATCCAGATCAGCGCGCACTGCCTCGATACCCGGCAGCCATTCCTCAATCCGTTTGACGAACCGCACGCGAATGGCCTCAAGCTCGTTTCTCAGTTCAATGTCATGCAGCATGCGTCTGGTCCCAGATATCTTTGATTTTCTGACTTAGGGTCATCGGATCGAATGGCTTCACAATCACGTCCAGGGCACCAAGTGCGCGGTATTGCTCTTGTTCCTTCAACTGGGCGCGGGCCGTCATGAAGATGAACGGGGCGCAATTCATGCCGTGGATATGCTGCAGCTGCAGCACCGTTGCCGGCCCGTCCAGTTCAGGCATCATGACATCCACGATGATCAGATCCGGCGCCACATCATCATAGGCCTTGATCGCAGCTATGCCCGAATTGTAATGCCGCACGTCGAACTTGCCGATGACCGTAAGCGTCAGCTGTGCGACGGCAGCGATATCCTCGTCATCCTCGATATAAAGAATGCGTTGAAGTTCAACGTTCATCTGGAAGCCCTGCTAAAAGCCCTGCGACTGGATTGGCCTTTGCACATCGGCAGGTTTTTCAGGCCCATATACCGCATGGTCGCCTGGCCCGGGCTGCCCTTTGCCGAAGGAATATGTGTTTGCACAACTTGTTCGCCCTTTCGAATGTGGTTTCAGTCGACTCGAAGCCTGCCTCAAAGTGGTGAATTTTGTTTGAAGTCCGCCCCCCCCTTTTCAGCATAACGCTTAAAATTGTTCTGGTTATTTTCGGCCGCCCGACGCGCTCTGCGCACGATCTTTACTGTGGATTAAGGCTTTGGCCCGAGGGTTGCATGGAAACGCAAAGTTACAAGCGGGGTATCGTTTGGCACAAAGATCAACAGCTTTGGTGGTTTGGCGGGCAATTGGCACTCCCGCTGAAAACCGATGTCCTGCGAGGTTTGCAATCGGCTTTGCTGTGCCGTCGACTTTCACCCCGGGCGTGCTGCGGTAGCGTTTCATCACATCCATGCCGCCTTAGCGCAGCTTTGCCGTCTGTGCCACCAGCAGAAAGTTTCAGTGTTGAACAAGATCCCGGGACCGCCAGCGTTTGCAGATCAGGTTGAAATATCAGAACATGCACGTCTGCGCGCATTGACACTGTTGGAAGATCATCGGTCGCTGGTTGATCCGCCCGATCCCGATCTTGACGCGCTGGTTCGAACCGCCGCAACCATTTGTGGCACGCCAATGTCTCTGGTCTCCCTCGTTGGTGCGGACAAACAGTGGTTCAGGGCAAATTATGGGTTGACCGGCGTCGACAGCACGCCACGTAACGTATCGTTCTGCGCCCATACCATTCAGGGTCGCGATGTCATGGTGATCCCGGACACAAGTGCGGACAGCCGATTTGCCGCCAACGGCTTGGTCACCGGCGCGCCGCATATCAGCTTTTACGCCGGCGCACCTTTGCGGTTAAGCAGCGGTGAAATGGTGGGTGCCCTGTGCGTGATCGACACTGTGCCGCGACACCTTACCCCGGCGCAGGTCACCCTGCTTTCCGACCTTGGCAAAATCGCAGTAACAATTCTGGAAAACAAACGGGACGCACGCAAAAGTCGGTTGATTGCCGCCGAATTGCAAAGCCTGAACGAGTTTGCGCCGTTGGGCATATTTTCAACCGATGCGGCAGGTGCCTGCACCCATGTGAACGCAAAATGGCAAGAAATTTACGGGCTTAATGCTGATCAGTCCAAAGGCGAAAGCTGGACCAGCCCCATCCACCGGGATGATGTCGACCGCATTTTGCAACGCTGGTCCGATGCGGTGCTGCGCAAAGACATCTTCGACGAGGAATTCAGCATTCGCCGCCCAGACACCAGCGTGCGGCTTGTGCGTGTCATTACCCGCGCGATTGAAAATCTGGACGGCGGGATTGTCGGCTATGTCGGCTATGTTGAAGATATCACCATCCGGCGCGAAGCCGAACTGAAACTTGCGTCAAAGCGCGAGAAAGTAGAACTGATCCTTGCAGCGACCGGGGCCGCAGCAATAGAATGGAATGTTCAGACCGGTGAGACCAGAGTTGATGAAAACTGGGCACGGTTTACGGGAAATAAACTATCCGATTTCGGCAAGATCACGGCCGATACCTGGCGACAGCAATACCACCCGGACGATCTTGCCGCCCAAACCGTGGCGCATCAAGATCACTTTGCAAATCCGACAGAACCGTTCAGTATCATCGTGCGTAAAAAGCATGTGAAAGGCCATTGGGTCTCGCTCATGACGCGGGGCCAGATTGCAACACGGACCAGCGCTGGTGCGCCGGAATGGGTTTTTGTCGTCCAGGTCGATGTCACAGACAAAGTCCGGCACGAGGAAATAAAACGTCAGAACGAACTTTTGCTCGAAAAGACCGGCGCGGTGGCAGGCATTGGCGGCTGGGTTCTTGATCTCAGGACAAACGACTTGCGCTGGACAGACCACACCTGCCGCATCCACGGCTTTCCACCGGGATATCAGCCCGATGTTTCCACCGCCATCAATTTTTATGCCGAAACGTCGCAACCGATCATTCAGAACGCACTTGAAACCGCAATCGCAACAGGCTGTGGCTGGGATCTGGAACTGCAACTGGTGCGCGCCAGTGGTCAGCTGATCTGGGTTCGCGCCGTGGGATCTGTCGAATATGACGGTGCGATTCCGGTGCGGCTTTACGGCGCCTTTCAGGACATATCCGAACGCATTTTCCGCCAGGAAGAATTGCGCATTCAGCACCGACGCCTCGCTATTGCCACCCAAAGCGCCCAAATCGCGGTTTTCGACATTGATCTTGTCACGGGCACTTCTGTTATCTCGGACACGTGGAAAACTCTGCTGCATTTTAATCAACACGAAGACATTGACCCGCAGGCAGAATTTCTTGCCCGGGTCCATACCGAGGATATGCCGCGGGTTCAGGCAGCCGACGCGGATGCAGTCGCAGGTCGATCCGCACAATCTATTTCCGAGTTTCGCTTTCGGACCAGAGATGGCAACACATTGTGGATCCGCAGAAATGGTTGCGTGACAGAGCGGGACGATGCAGGTGCCGCTCTGCGTCTTCTGGGCACGATGGTTGACATCACATCGGCCAAACTCGATTCAGCGGCCCTGCACGCGAGCGAGGAAAAGTTTCGCTCAGCCCTTGAAAACGCACCGGTGGGCATGGTTCTGGTTGACGGCAATGGTGCCGTTATCACGGCAAATGATGCCGTGTGCAGGTTTCTTGGTCTGACGCAGAAACAATTGCTGGGCCGCAAATTCCGATACCTGTTCCAACTGGCCGAACCCGAATGGGAACCGGTTCTGCAATCCGAACCGCAGGGAGCATCGCTGTTGATCCACCAGCGAGAGCGCGCCTTTGTTCATGCCAGCGGGCATCAAGTCTGGGGTATTCTCAGCATCTCGCGCACAAATGACACGTTCCGCCAGTCCAGCCATTTGATCGTTCAAGTCATGGATATTACGGAACGAAAGCAGGCCGAACGAATGAAACAAGAGTTTGTGGCAACGATCAGTCACGAAATTCGCACCCCACTGACATCGATTCGCGGCGCCCTGGGGCTGGTGACAGGGGTGATGTCGGATGAATTGTCCGAAACGGTCTGCGGTCTGTTAAAAATCGCGAACCGCAACTGCGAAAGCTTAAATGTCCTGGTCAATGATTTTCTTGACCTCGAAAAGATGACGTCAAATACTTACAATTATGATCTGCGAGAGGAACGAATTGGCCCATTGATCCTGCAGGCGCTTGAAACAAATCAGGCCTATGCAGATCAATTCAAGGTGCGTCTGCAGTTGCTGCCCTATGACGGCGACCTTGTTGCGTCGGTCGACAAGGCGCGGTTGCAGCAAGTTCTTAGCAACCTTTTGTCCAATGCTGCCAAATTCTCTCCCTCAGAAGACGTGGTCAGTGTCACCATGGTGACAAACGGTTCCAACCTGCGCGTGTCCATCGCAGACAACGGACCCGGCATCGCGCTTTCGTTTCAAAACAAGATGTTCCAGCGGTTTGCACAGGAAGATTCGTCCGCAACCCGTCAAAAAGGTGGCACAGGGCTGGGCCTGCACATCGCCAAACAAATGATGGAAGGGATGGGCGGCAACCTGGGTTTCGAAAGCACTGTCGGAAAAGGCTCGGTGTTCTGGATTGAACTTGCCCATGTGACGGCTGTGTAAACGGGTTGCGCGTTGCGCTGATGTGTTGATCCGCATAGCGTCTGGTCGCCTGCCCGACTTGCGGTTTCGGTTTCTGCTGATGTTGGAATTTGATCGGTGAAAGCGGGCCGTGTCTGCCGTGTCTGCCGTAGCTGCCGTGTCTGCCGTGTCTGCCGTGTCTGCGCGGCGGATTAAACTGCACCAAAGAAATCATCTTGGTGTAGATTGAAGACCGCGCTGCGATCACAGCGGATAATCAAGCACACCAGACTTTCCGAACAGCAACGCATTGGAATTTCTGCGGGCGCGAGGCCGCCGCGGATTTGCAGGCCAGGGTGCAGCTGTCGGAAGTTAAATCGCCCGCCATGCAAACGGGGCGTTGGTTTGCGGCGCAATACCAGCCTGCCTGATATCGCGGCGGCTTGCCCGATGATCCGGGACCGAATGCGTTGCCCTGCCGATACAACGCGGCCAAACCTGCTGTGCGATTTTTCCTGTGATTGACCAGACTTTTCTACTCAGCCGCCACCGAAGGATTGTTGGGATGCGTGGTCCAGTTTGCGTAATCGCCAACCTTGGTGCCGGTACGCGGGTCAACAGCGCCTTTCGGCATCTCTACCATGGTGATGCAATTATCCACCGGACAGACATTGATGCACAGGTTGCAGGCGACGCATTCGTCTTCCATCACTTCAAACACACGGTCAGAGCTCATTGAAATCGCCTGATGGCTGGTGTCTTCACATGCGGCGTAACAGCGCCCGCATTTGATGCAATCTTCTTGGCTGATCTGAGCTTTGGTCACGTAATTGAGATTAAGATACTGCCAATCAGTCACATTCGGCACAGCACGGCCAACCAGTTCGGCGGTCGCGGTCATGCCCTTGCCATCCATATAATCCGACAGGCCGGAAATCAATTCTTGCACAATCTTGAAACCGTAAGTCATCACCGCTGTGCAAACCTGCACATTGCCAGCCCCCAGCGCCATGAATTCGGCAGCATCGCGCCATGTGGTGATGCCGCCGATGCCAGAAATAGGCAGGCCGTAAGTCTCGGCACTGCGTGCGATTTCGGCCACCATGTTCAGGGCAATGGGCTTGACCGCCGGCCCGCAATAGCCGCCGTGGGTGCCTTTTCCATCGATCATCGGCTCGGGAGCGAAATCATCCAGATTGACGGAAGTGATGGAATTGATGGTGTTGATCAGCGACACGGCATCCGCCCCGCCGCGTTTCGCGGCCTCGGCCGGTTTGCGGATGTCACTGATATTGGGTGTTAATTTCACAATTACCGGCATTCGGGTGTGCATTTTGCACCAGCGGGTGATCATCTCGATGTATTCAGGAACCTGCCCCACGGCGCCGCCCATGCCGCGTTCGGCCATGCCATGCGGGCAGCCGAAATTTAGCTCCACCCCGTCCGCCTCGGTATCCTCGACATGACTCAGGATGTCTTTCCAGGATTGTTCATCACAGGGCACCATCAAGCTGATGATCATGGCGCGGTCTTTGTAGTCGCGTTTTACGGATTTAATCTCGCGCAGGTTCACCTCCAGCGGGCGGTCGGTGATCAGTTCGATATTGTTCAGGCCCAAAAGTCGGCGATCGGCACCCCAGATAGCCCCGTAGCGTGGGCCATTGACGTTGACCACGGGCGGGCCTTCGGAGCCGAGGGTTTTCCACACGACCCCGCCCCAGCCCGCCTCGAACGCGCGGCGCACGTTGTATTCCTTATCCGTAGGCGGCGCTGAGGCCAGCCAGAACGGGTTGGGGGATTTGATGCCAATGAAAGTTGTCGTAAGGTCAGCCATTTTTGATCACTCCGTAGGATGGGCAATCTGCCCATCATCCCACCAAATTTGCATGAATATCCATCGCCGCATCGCGGCCTTCGGCCACCGCAGTGACGGTCAAATCATTGCCACCGGTCGCACAATCACCCCCAGCCCAGATGCCGGGCAATGATGTGCGCCCTGCCCCTGTGACCGCGATTTTGCCACCTGCAAGTGCAATCCCGCCCGGTGCATCCTCCAGCGTTTGGCCGATTGCCTTGAAGACCTGATCGGCGCGCAGACGAAACGTCTCGGTGCTGGGGCGCAATCCCTTGTCGGTGTCCACCGTATAGGCAAATTCAACCTCGCGCACCGTGCCGTTGCCATGCACGGCAATCGGCATGGCATTGCAGATGATGCGCACGCCGACCGATGTGGCGTGACTTTGCTCATAGGGTGATGCGCTCATGCGGTCTTGGCCGCGACGGTAGACGATGGTGACGTTTTCAGCGCCCAGCAGTTTGGATTGCACGGCGGCATCGACGGCCGTCATGCCGCCACCGATCACGACGATATCACGGCCAATGGGAAGCTGTGCCTTATTGGCCGATTGGCGCAGATCGGCAATGAAATCAACGGCGTTCAGTACATTCGCCTTATCTTCGCCGTCGCTGCGCAGGGCGTTCACGCCGCCAAGGCCCAGCCCCAGAAAGACCGCGTCATGGCCGGCGCGCAGGCCGTCAAGACTAAGCGCACCGCCCAAGGCCATACCGGTTTCAATTGTGATGCCACCGATTTTCAACAGCCAATCCACCTCGCGCTGCGCAAAATCGTCGGTGGTTTTGTAGCTGGCAATGCCGAATTCGTTCAGGCCGCCGGGTTTGGGGCGGGCATCATAAATCACGACATCGTGGCCCTGCATCGCCAAACGGTGCGCACAAGCAAGACCCGCCGGGCCAGAACCCACCACCGCCACGCGCTTGCCTGTAGCGGCGGCACGGCTGAACGGATGCACGCCCTTGGCCATCAACCCATCCGTGGCGTGGCGTTGCAGGCGGCCGATTTCAACCGGCTTGCCTTCGGCCGCTTCGCGCACGCAGGCCTCTTCGCACAGCTGTTCTGTCGGGCAGACGCGGGCGCACATACCGCCAAGGATATTTTGCGCAAAGATGGTTTTGGCCGCCGCATCCGGCGTGCCAGTAGCGATTTGTCGGATGAACAGCGGAATGTCGATCGACGTGGGGCAGGCCGTGATGCAGGGCGCATCGTGGCAGAAATAGCATCGGTCCGACGCAACCTGCGCTTCATGCCGGTCAAAGGGCGCTATCACATCGGCAAAATTCGCGTCATACACGGCGTCGGCCAGACGACCCGGCACGACACCGGGCGTAAGCGTGCTGTTGGACATGGAACTGGACCTTTCGTGACGGCTGGCGTTTCTCAAAAGTTGCCACAGGTCCCTTATTTTATCAAATGGTAAATTTTACCGAGTTAGCCCAAGTTGCAACTGATGCTTTTCAGGCCCGCTTCGGTCGCGTATAAGGGCGGTTAGCTTGCGGCGCGGTCAACGCCAAAGGTGGGGCACAAAAAGCAATTATAACAGGCAAAATCGCCAAACCGAGGACGGCATGAGCAAACATTCCAGCGAAGCAGATGTGGCCTTCATTCAGGCCCTTGCAGAACTCTTGAACAAAAATGAACTGACCGAACTGTCGGTAAAGCGCGAGTACGGCACCGATGACAGCCTTGATGTGCGCGTCGTCAAGCAAGCCAACATCGTAACCACCAGCTTTGCCAGCCCCGCCCCGATGATGGTGCAAGCGGCCCCTGCGGCTGCCACAGCCGGGCCCGCAGCAACTGCCGCTGCCGAAGATCCGGCCCAGCATCCGGGCGCCGTGACATCGCCGATGGTTGGCACCGTCTATATGTCTGCCGAACCGGGGGCTTCAGCGTTTGTCACCGTGGGTGCAACGGTGACCGAAGGCCAAACCGTTCTGATCATCGAAGCGATGAAAACGATGAACCACATCCCCGCCCCCCGCGCAGGCACGGTAAAGCGCATCTTGGTGGCTGATGGCAACGCGGTCGAATACGGCGCCCCCCTGATGATCATCGAGTGAGGCGCAAATGTTTGAAAAAATTCTGATCGCAAACCGGGGTGAAATTGCACTTCGGGTGATCCGCGCCTGTCAGGAAATGGGCATCAAATCTGTGGCTGTGCATTCCACCGCCGACGCTGATGCGATGCATGTGCGCATGGCGGATGAAAGCGTTTGCATCGGGCCGGCACCGTCTTCGGAAAGCTATTTGTCCAAGGCCGCAATCATTTCAGCCTGTGAGATTACCGGCGCGCAGGCGGTGCATCCGGGCTATGGCTTCCTGTCGGAAAATGCCGCCTTTGCCCAGGCGTTGCAGGACCATGACATCACCTTCATCGGCCCCACGGCGGAACACATCCGCATCATGGGTGACAAAATCACCGCCAAGGAAACTGCCAAAGCCTTGGGAATTCCGGTGGTGCCGGGGTCTGCGGGCGGTGTTGCGGATTACGAATCTGCCATTGGCGTAGCACAGGCCATCGGTTTTCCGGTGATCATCAAAGCCACCGCCGGTGGTGGTGGACGCGGCATGAAAGTGGCGAAGAACGCAGCAGAATTAGAGATTGCCTTTCGCACGGCGCGGGCGGAATCCAAAGTCGCCTTTGGCAATGACGAAGTTTATATCGAGAAATACCTGCAAACGCCGCGCCACATCGAGATACAGGTATTTGGCGATGGCAAAGGCAAGGCCGTGCATTTGGGGGAACGCGATTGCAGCCTGCAACGCCGCCACCAAAAGGTGTTCGAAGAAGCCCCCGGCCCTGTGATCACGCCTGCTTTGCGTGCGAAAATTGGCAAGGTTTGCGCCGACGCTGTGGCCAATATCAACTATATCGGCGCTGGCACGATTGAATTTCTATATGAAAATGGCGAGTTCTTTTTCATCGAGATGAACACACGTTTGCAGGTGGAACATCCGGTGACTGAGGCTATTTTTGGCGTGGATCTGGTGCGTGAACAAATTCGGGTGGCGGCAGGCCTGCCGATGTCGTTTGGCCAGGATGATCTGCAGATCAACGGCCACGCCATCGAAGTGCGCATCAACGCCGAAAAGCTGCCGAATTTCTCGCCCTGCCCCGGCAAGGTGCGGATGTTTCATGCGCCGGGCGGTTACGGTGTGCGGATGGATTCGGCGCTGTATTCCGGCTATTCGATCCCGCCCTATTACGACAGCCTGATCGGCAAATTGATTGTGCATGGCCGTGATCGGCCCGAGGCTTTGGCACGCCTTCGCCGCGCATTGGGGGAATTGATCATCGACGGCATCGATACGTCAGTGCCGCTGTTTGATATGTTGCTGGCAGAACCGGATATTCAGAACGGCGAATACAATATTCACTGGCTGGAAAAATGGCTCGCCGTTCAGTTTGGCTGACATTGTGGCCTGAAAGGTGCCCCGAATGAAGGTGCCAAACGGATCAGCGATTACGCCCGCGACCCTGCTGCGCGCCTATGCAGCGGGGATTTTTCCAATGGCAGAGGGGCGTGACGACCCGACCATTCACTGGGTTGATCCAAGGCTGCGGGGCGTGTTTCCTTTGCACAATTTCCACATTAGTCGCAGCTTGAAGGCAGCGATTGCCAAGGATAATTACACTATTCGAACAAATACCGCGTTTTCAGACATTGTTAACGCCTGCGCAGACCGGGCCGAGACTTGGATCAGCGCCCCAATCAAAGACCTATACCAATCTTTGCACCGGGCCGGCTTTGCCCATTCGCTGGAGGTGTGGCGCGAGGATGATTTGATCGGCGGGGTGTACGGCGTGTCACTTGGTTCTGCGTTCTTTGGCGAAAGCATGTTTTCACGGGCAACCAATGCATCAAAGATAGCGCTTGCTTACCTGACGCATCGGTTGATTGCGGGCGGCTATACGTTGTTTGACACCCAGTTTCTCACCGCGCATCTGGCCAGTCTGGGTGCTGTTGAAATACCGCGCGCGGACTACCAACGTCAGTTAAGCTTGGCCCTGCGCGGCAACGCCAGCTTTGATCCGCCTGGTTATTCGGTCGGCGCAGCAGGGGTCTTGCAGCGCAGCACCCAAACGTCATAGCGCGCGTGATCCATCGACGACAGGGCCGGACTGGTGGCGATCATCCAGCCCATAAACACCGGATCGGTCTGCAAACTGTCGCGGATGGTCAGGTGTGCAAACGCGTTCGACGCCGGGTCAAGCACGGGATAACGGCAATCATCCAGCGTGATGGCCAAACGCCCGTGTTGCTGCGTCTCGCCCACGGTCATTTCAACGTCTTTGGTGATGCCAGAGATTTTATCAAGCCAGCGCAACGTGCCACCCGGCGCTTCGGCCACATCTTGTGCCCCCGACAGAGTGGGCAAAATCAGCAACACAAGGGCAAGCGCATATTTCATTCGGTGGCAGGGGGATTTTCGTTTGATCCGCCGCTGACGAATTTCATCAACAACGTAATCAGACTGACAGCGCCTTGTGTATCTTCAATTTCCGCCCCCGGTGCCAGATTGGTATCAGACCCACCTGGCACGAGTTCAATGAAATTGCCGCCAAGCAAGCCTTCGGACGAGATTAAAATCGCGCTGTCATCAGGCAGTTGCAGGCTGTTTTGCACGGCAACCGTGGCATCGGCGAAGTATGTTTTCGGATTCAGATCAAGCGCGGTGATGCTGCCAACCTTGACACCCGCCATCCGCACATCAGACCCCAGCGTGATACCTTCAACAGACCGAAAGCTGGCTTTCAGGTCATAGGTGCCGGAAATGCCAGAAAATCCGGTGCTTTGGGTGGCAAAAACCACAAACGCAACGGCTGCTGCCATGACGGCAGCACCTGCAAAAACCTCTGTTGGATTTTCGGCCATTATTCTGGTTGCCCCATCATTCTGGTTGACCCTTATTCAGGCTGCCCGATTATTCAGGCCGCCACGCCTCATAATCCTGCCGGGGTGCTGGATCGGCACGGCGGATCGAACCGGGTGGTGCATAGGCGGCGTCAGACCCGGTCAGGTTTTCAAGATGCGGCTTTTCCCAGGCTTTATGCGCCAAAGGGGCTTTGGTTGGTGGGTCATTCCACGTGAAATGCAACCAGCCATGCCAATCTGGCGACACGCGGGATGCTTCCATATCACCATTGTAGATCACCCAGCGGCGTTTGCTGTCAGCCGTTTGGTAATAGATGTTGCCTTGATCATCGGACCCGACCCGCGTGCCCTTGCGCCATGTGAACAGTTGCGTGCCAAGAGTTTGGCTGTTCCACCAGGTCAACAAGCGTTTCAGGAAATACATGGTGTGCGCTCCGCTACTTTTGCCAATCTATGCCTCAAGACGCGACACAGGTCCAGCGCCAAGGCAGTTCACACAGGTTTTGGGCTTGGTGGCAAACAACCGCCAACCGGCGTATCTGCTTTGGCGCTGTCCCGCGCAACACCATGATCTTGCCACAATAATGCCGCCCCAAATGGTGCCGAACCCGACACACGAAATGCAGATCAAAACAGAGCTTGCCGATGGCAGGGCCTTCTTTTGGGACCAATCTAAGCGGACTTGTGGATTGGAGCACCGCCTTCGCCTTTCTCAATCAGTTCAGAATGTCGCGCGACGGGTTGACGCAAAGTGATACGGAATTCAACACCAACAATGCGGGTCTTCTTGATCTGAATGCCGCTGGGTGGTGACGGCCTTGACAGGCTTGATGACGGCGACGGCAATGACAACCTGGCCGGCGATGCGGGCAATGACCGTCTTGACGGCGGTGCCGGAACAGACCGCTTGAACGGGGGCGCGGGCAACGACTGGCTTTGGGGTGACGCCGGATCTGATGTGATGACGGGGGGCAGCGGCGATGATGTGTTCTGGTTCCGGGCCGGTAACGGCCAGGGCAAGATCACTGATTTCAATATGACCGAAGATGAATTGCCGTTGGACCGCGCGCTTGTAGGGCCCGGGGAAACCGTCGGAGCCGTTGTTGCAGATCATGCGCACGTGCTGGCGGCCGGCGGGGTCATGTTTACATTCGACGACGGCACAGTGATCGTGCTGAAACGGCTGACCACAATCGCAGGTCTGGCCGACGCGATCGACTTTCTGTAACCACAAAGGGCGGGCAATTTCCCCGCCCTATTGATCACTGTAGTGCCAAAAGCGTTGGCAATTCAGCCCGCCGTGGCCGCTTCTTTTTTCTTTGGCTCGGACAGCACATACAAAGGCTTGGCGCCGTTGTTCACCGCTTCGTCTTTCACCACGACCTCTTCGACATTATCAAGGCCGGGCAGATCGAACATGGTATCCAGCAAGATATCTTCCATGATCGACCGCAGGCCGCGCGCGCCGGTTTTGCGTTTGATCGCACGCTTGGCAATCGCCACCAGCGCGTCAGAGGTAAAGGTCAGCTTGGTTCCCTCAATCTCAAACAGCCGTTGATATTGCTTGACCAGCGCATTTTTCGGTTCGGTCAGAATGGTCACCAAAGCCGCCTCATCCAAGTCGGTCAGGGTGGCGATCACCGGCAGGCGTCCCACAAACTCCGGGATCAGGCCAAATTTCAACAGATCTTCGGGCTCCAGTTCCTTGAACAATTCGCCGACGCCGCGTTCTTCAGGCCCCTTTACATCCGCACCAAAGCCGATGGCCGAGCCTTTGTTGCGATGCGCGATGATCTTTTCAAGTCCGGCAAACGCCCCGCCACAGATGAACAGGATATTGGTCGTGTCCACCTGCAGAAATTCTTGCTGCGGATGCTTGCGCCCGCCCTGCGGCGGCACCGACGCAACCGTACCTTCCATGATCTTCAAAAGCGCTTGTTGCACGCCTTCGCCCGATACATCACGGGTGATTGACGGGTTGTCCGACTTGCGGGTGATCTTATCAACTTCGTCAATGTAAACGATACCGCGTTGCGCGCGTTCCACGTTGTATTCTGACGCTTGCAGCAGCTTCAGAATGATGTTTTCCACATCTTCGCCAACATAACCGGCTTCGGTCAGTGTGGTCGCATCGGCCATGGTGAACGGCACGTCCAAAATCCGCGCCAGCGTCTGGGCAAGCAGCGTCTTGCCGCAACCCGTCGGGCCAATCAGCAGGATGTTGGATTTTGACAACTCGATATCCGTCTTGGACGAATGATTAAGCCGCTTGTAATGGTTGTGCACAGCCACAGACAACACGCGCTTGGCATGCACCTGCCCGATGACATAATCATCCAGCACGTTGCAGATTTCGCGCGGTGTCGGCACGCCATCCGAGGATTTCAGACCCGTGGTCTTGGTTTCCTCGCGGATGATGTCCATGCAAAGCTCGACGCATTCGTCGCAAATAAACACGGTCGGACCCGCGATTAACTTGCGCACTTCATGCTGGCTTTTGCCGCAAAACGAACAGTAGAGGGTGTTCTTGCTGTCAGTGCCAGAATTATTAGCCATCGTAATCCTCTGCAGTTCGCCGACCCGCGCACATCAGCACAAGCCAATCGCCCCTTGAATGAAGCTTAGGCCAAGGCCACAGGCTTCACAATGTCAAAGTGCCTCGGGCTGCATGCGCCCGAGACATGGTTAAAATATGTTACTTCGCCACATCTTCCGCTTTGCCACGGTTTTCCAGAATTTCGTCAATCAGACCCCATTCCTTGGCGTCTTCGGCGGACATGAAATTATCCCGCTCCAGCGCGGCCTCAACGGTGGCGTAGTCTTTGCCAGTGTGACGCACATATATTTCGTTCAACCGCCGCTTGAGCTTTTCGGTTTCGCGGGCGTGGATCATGATATCCGTTGCCTGCCCCTGATACCCGCCCGAAGGCTGGTGCACCATGACGCGGCTGTTTGGCAGGCTAAATCGCATGCCAGGCTGGCCAGCGGTCAGCAACAGCGACCCCATCGATGCCGCTTGCCCGATCACCAGCGTCGACACCTTGGGCTTGATGTATTGCATTGTATCATAGATCGAAAGACCCGATGTCACGACGCCGCCGGGGCTGTTGATATACATCGAAATTTCTTTCGACGGGTTTTCCGATTCCAGAAACAACAACTGCGCGCAGATCAGCGACGACATGCCGTCATGCACCGGGCCGCCCAGAAAAATGATCCGTTCCTTCAGCATTCGGCTGAAAATATCATAAGCGCGTTCGCCGCGGCTGGTTTGTTCAACCACCATGGGCACAAGGGTGTTCATATAATGGTCTACGGGATCGCGCATAATGTCTGCCTCTGGTCTACGGGAAGTGCTTAACGCCTAGAGTCTTGCCAGAGTCTTAGTGGCGCGCGCAGGCGGCTTCAAGGGGGGGGCTTCAAGGCGGGGGCGCAGATCGTCGCGTGATGCGGGTGGATTTCGTCGTTGTCTGGACCCGTCAAAACGTCTTTTAATCTGATCCGTTGACTATAGTTTATCTTTGCCAAATACCTGATAGGCCAAGATCATGCGGGACGCCGTCGTTGCAATGCACAGCGCCCCGAACCCCCATGACAGATATGCAAATGCGCCGGGCCAAATGCAGATCATGCAAAAAAATGCTATCGTTTCCGTGCCTTCCAGCAACCCGGCGGTGAAATACAATGATTTGACGCCGCGCGTTTGGGTCTGCATGCCCCGCTTTGCCGCCAAAATCGCAAAGGCCAGAAAGCTGGCACCGTTTGCATAAAAAGCAGTCAGCAAAAATGCGCCCGCCACGCTGTTGGCAGTGGGATCACGCAAAACAAAGGCCAGAGGGATCGCGCCGTAAAAGATAAAATCGCACACAATATCAAGATAGCCGCCAAAGTCAGTGATGTTTGACGCCCGCGCCACCGCGCCATCAAGCCCGTCTGCAATGCGCCCGGCCAAAAGCGGCACCAGTGCCAACCAACCAGACGCGCCAAAACCGATCAATGCTGCGGCGATAAGCCCCAAGCCAAGCCCCAGCACCGTCATCTGGTTTGCATGCACACCGCGCTTGGCCAATCCGTGCCCGACGCGGTTCAAACTTGGGTCAAGCACGCGCCGCATGTTGCCGTCTAGCATGCCCATCTCCGGTTTCTGTAACATTGGGTGCAGGAAATGAATGCCGCGCGCAACCGTCCATCGCAGGGTTCACGCATTTTTGGTCAGCCGGTGTTTGAGCCAAAGATCGGCCCAAAGTCGCCGAATCACGGCGGCTCTTTGCCAACGGACTGGTGAACCTACAATCACTCCCCGCGCGCTGTGGCCAGAATCGGAAACAGTAGGCCGTTGAACATGCTTTTTTTCGATATTGGGAAACAATCGAACTCTCCTTTTGGTTGTAGCGGCAAGTTTCCGCCTTGGTTCCAGATCTGGCCTTCCATCCGCCACAGTTTCGGCCAGTTTTGATGAAGATTCGGCTTCAGTAGTTGTCTCAACCGGAGCCCAAGCCATGATGAAATCAGCCGTCACTGCCACAGCGATACTGTTCGCAACATTGATGGTTGTGCCAAGTGTCAGTATGGCTTGCGCTATTCCCGCAGCATCCGAAGCATTGCAGGCCGAGGCGCTGAAAGCAGTGAATGCCGAACGCGCGTCGCACGGGTTGCGGGCGTTGAAATTCTCCAAAACGCTGGACAAAGCCGCCCAGGGTGCCGCCTGTGACAATGCAAACCGGCGTGAAATTACCCATGTTTCGTCTGACGGATCGCGTTTGAAGGACCGGTTGCACCGCGTCGGATATCGCTACCGGTCAGCCGCAGAAAACACAGGGCGTGGCTTTCGGTCGGGAACATCTGCCGTTCACTGGTGGATGAATTCCCCCAAACACAAAGCCAATATCCTGATGACCAGCGTTCGCGAAATTGGCATTGGCATCGCCGTGTCGGACGCACCAGACAACAAGCTTCACTGGATCTTGAACATGGGCCAGGAAAAGTAGTCCAAACGCTGACGATTTACCGCGCCAACACCAATTCCGCCTTCAGCCCACCCAACGCTTCGCTTTCCCCAAGGCGAAGCGTTCCGCCATGGCTGCGGGCAATGTCTGCGGCAATTGACAGACCAAGCCCGACGCCGCCGCCGCGGTTAGGGTCACGCGCGCCATCCAGCCGCGCAAACGGCAGCATCGCCTCGTCGCGCCGGTCTTTGGGAATGCCGGGGCCGTCATCCTCGACTGTATAGCGCACCGAACGATCCAGCAGCACAACGGACACCAGCGCCTGACTGCCATAGCGCACGGCGTTGCCGATCAGGTTTTCCAGCGCCCGCGTCACCGCCGCTGGCCGAACCAGCACCGCCCCTTGCCCCACCGCCTGCCCCAGTGTCACCGCTTGCCCCAGTGTTACCGCCTGCCCCATGCGCTGTGCATTTTCCACCGC